>NZ_JAUSZJ010000002.1:1777500-2112500 GCF_030817475.1 Streptomyces sp. V2I9
GGCAGCGAGGTGTCGGGCGTGCTCGGGCGCTTCTGCGCCGTCACGCGCAGGCGTCCGTCGGCCTTGCGCGCGAAGACGCTGATGCGTCCGTTTCCGGAGACCGCGGCGGTGGGGTTGCCCGCCCAGGTGCCCGGCAGCGCCTCCCACGCGCTCCAGGTCGAACCGTTGGGCGCCTTCTGGACGCGGTGCCAGATCCGGTTGTCGGCGCCCCGGACGAAGAGTTCGAGCCGCCCGTCGGTGTTGCCCCGGACGACGCCCTCCTTGTTCGGGGCGGGGTTCCTGTACGTGTTGTCGTTGGCGACGACGGCGGGAACCCCGGCGGCGGTCGTACCGGGAGGGGTCCCCAGGTCGCTCCACTCGCTCCAGGAGCCGTCGGCCTGCTGCCTCTGGGACCACAGGCGGCCGCTGTCACGCCGTACGAACACCTCGGTCCGCTTGTTGAGGTTGCGGGCGGTCACCGGATCGCCGGCGGCCTTGCCGCCCGTGTCGGTCCAGGCGCCCCACGTGTTCTTCTCCGGGTCGTGGGCGCGCCGGTGGACGGTGCCGTCCTCGCCGCGCACCAGAACCAGGGCCCCGCCGTTCGTCCCGGTGGCCACGACCGGGCTCCCGGTGGAAGCGGCGGCGGGAGCAGGAGCGGTGGCAGCGGGAGTGATGGCGGCGGGAGCGGCGCCGGCCGGGGCCTGACCGAGCGGGGCCAGCAGGCCGACCGTCAGAGCCGTGACGGCCACCGTCGCTCTTCGGGCCCGCGTGCCCCTGAAACCGGTTCGACAGAGCTTTTCAGGCAGCAAAATGCCTCCATGGAGGATTCTTCGAAGAATCCACGCAGATCTGCATGGCAGGGCGACTTTAAGAGCATTTCAGCGGGCGCGAGGGCGTTTTCCGCTTACGGGAAGGGGGTCGAATGGCCGAGCGATTCGGCGGGCGTTCCCGGTGGCGGGTCAGCGGGCTGAACACGTCCCCTTCCCCGGAGCAACGGCGCCCCCCTGCGGGGCCGCGCGACCACGAAGGAGCACCCCGTGGCCGTTCAGCGCATGGACAACGTCGCCATCGTCGTCATCGTCGCCCTGGCCGAACGGATCGGGCAGGTCCGGAAGGCGCGCGGAGTGGAGTGAGCGTGCGCACACGCCTGAGCCTCACCCACTCCGGATGGGGTGGGTGAGGCTCAGGCCGGAGGTCGTACGGGGTCGTGCCATGGGTCGTGCGGGGTCGTACGGTGGCGGACCCGCAGGTCACGTGTTGACGAGGTAGCCGAGCAGCATGCCGCCGACCAGACCGGTGGCGCTGACCACGATGGCGATGGTGGCGAGGCGCTCATGGCGGACGGTCTTGGCGATGATGGCCATGACCAGGCCGCCGAGGGCGAAGACGATCGGCAGGAAGAGGAACCCGATCACGCCCAGGACCATGGCGATGATGCTGAAGACGTTGCCTGCGGCCCCACTCTTCGGCGCGTGGTGATGCTGCTGGCCGGTGTACTGCGTAGCCATCTTCTCGCTCCTTCGGGACGGTCGCTCCGGATCCGGTCTCGAAGCGGACCGGCCTGACCACCGAGTGCCCCGAACTCCCTTACGTACACGGCCATTTGCCGTCCGAGCACACGGGTGGTGACGGGAGGGGCGTCACGGGTGATGACGGGAGGGGCGTCACGGGTGGTGACGGGAGGGGGCGCACGGTACCGGCCCCGGAGGGAGGGCGGGCGGATCAGAACACGGACAGCCCGGTGAGCGTGGTGAACCGGTCGAGGGCCGCCACGCCCGCCACCGAATTGCCGCGCCGGTCGAGACCCGGACTCCAGACGCACAGGGTGCACTCGCCCGGCACGATGGCGATGATGCCCCCGCCGACGCCGCTCTTGCCCGGCAGGCCCACCCGGTAGGCGAACTCCCCGGCCGCGTCGTACGTCCCGCAGGTGAGCATGACCGCGTTGACCTGCTTCGCCTGGCTGCGGCTCAGCAGGACGGACCCGTCGGCCCGCACTCCGCGCCGGGCGAGGAAGCCCGCGGCGAGGGCGAGGTCCGCGCAGGACGCCTCGATCGAGCACTGGCTGAAGTAGGCGGTGAGCAGGTCGGGGACCGGGTGCGTGACGTTGCCGTAGGAGGCCATGAAGTGGGCCAGTGCGGCGTTGCGGTCGCCATGGGCCGCTTCGGAGGCGGCGACCTCCGGGACGAAGTCGATGGCGGGGTTGCCGCTCTCCCTGCGCAGCAGCTCCCGCACCTGGCCGGAGGCGTCCCCGGTCAGGGCCTGGAGCCGGTCGGTGACCACCAGCGCGCCGGCGTTGATGAACGGGTTGCGGGGGATGCCGTTCTCGTACTCCAGCTGCACCAGCGAGTTGAAGGGATTGCCCGAGGGCTCCCGGCCCACGCCCCGCCAGATCCGCTCGCCGTCCAGGGAGAGCGCCAGGGCCAGGGCGAACACCTTCGAGATGGACTGCGTGGAGAACGGCTGCCGCCAGTCCCCCACCCCGTACACGGTCCCGTCCGGCTCCGCGACGGCCATGCCGAAGCGGCGGGGGTCGGCACCGGCCAGCATCGGGATGTAGTCGGCGGGGGCGCCGTGGTCGTCGCGGTCGGCCATCTCCTCGGCTATGCGGCGGATGACGGCGCTGAAGCGGTGCTCGTCGGCGCGCGGCGGGGCGGCGCCGCAGGTCTCGGGGGCGGCGGAGAGGTGGGACACGGCGGTTCCTGACGGGGAGAGGAGCGGGGCCCGGCGGGGCGGGAGGCCGCCCACAGTCTGACCCGCCCGCCGGGAGCGGCCAAAACGCTCCTCGCGCCGCCCCCCGTCACCGCCCTGGAACCGGGTCCTCAGACCTGCGGGGGGTGGCCGCCGTCGCCCTCGACGACGAGCCGGTCCGTGCCGGGCTCCTCCGCTCCTTCCACCACCGTCACGTCGACGGTGCCGTCGCCGGTGGTGTCGAACTGGTAGAGGTCCGCTCTGCCGTCGCCGGTCGTGTCCGTCATCCACACGTCCGGCTTGCCGTCACCGTTGGTGTCGGCGCTGAGGAGGAGGTGGTGCTCGTCTCCCCGGGTGGGAGCCGCTTCGTCCGTGCGCGCGTTGGTGTCCATGGCGGCCGGTTGCCCCCGGGAAGCGGTTCAAAACCGTGCGGCCGCCGGGGCCGCGCAGCGCGCCCCTACCATGGCGGGATGACCACGGACGCAGGGGCCCGACTGGGCGAGGAGGCCGCGCGCAGGCTGGCACGGCTGAGGAGGGTCGAGATCCTGCCCGGCCTGACGGACATCGAATGCGCGCGCGTCGAGGAGGAGTTCGGGTTCACGTTCGCCGACGACCACCGGGCGTTCCTGGCAGCCGGGCTGCCCGTAGGACGCCCCTCCCCGGCCAGCCGGCGGCCAGGGTGGCCGGACTGGCGCGACGGTGACCGCGACGGTCTGCGCGCGAGCCTGGCGTCGCCGGTGGAGGGCGTGCTGTTCGACGTGGAGCACAACGCCTTCTGGTCACCGGCGTGGGGCCCCCGGCCGGACGTCCTCGCCGAAGCCCTGGCGACGGCCCGTGCGGAGCTGGCCGGCGTCCCGCGGCTGGTCCCCGTCCACTCGCACCGCTACCTCCCGGCCGGCCGCGGCACGTACGGGCACCCGGTGCTGTCGATCCACCAGACGGACATCATCTTCTACGGTGCGGACCTGGCGGACTACATCGACCAGGAGGCCCACGGCTCCCCGCGATGGGACGACGCTTCACCGCTGCGGGCGACGGTACCGTTCTGGCGCGATCTCGTGGGGTGAGCGGGTCGGGCTCGGGAGATGGCCGGGGCCGGTCGCGGGAGGCGGGGCCATCCGGAAGACCCCGCCCACCGCCGCCTCCGGCGCCTCGGCCCCGTCCGCGCGGGACTCGACCGCGCGGGACTCGACCGCGCGGGACTCGACCGCGTGGGACTCCGGGCCGGGCCTCGCGGCTCAGTCCGTCAGCGCCGCCGCCGTGGTCCGCACGAAGGCTTGCGGGTTGTCCAGCATGATGTTGTGGCCGCAGTCCGGGACCGGGACGACGGACACCCCGGCCCGAGTGAGCGCGTCGGTGCCCGGAAGCGGCCCGTCGGCCTCGGGCAGCAGGTAGGCGCGGGGAATCCGCAGGTCCACCAGTTGCTCACGCAGTGCCGGAACGGTGTCCCGTACGAGATGGGTGGCGGTGCGGTGCAGCGCCTCCCGGCCGGTGAGCCGCATGGTGGACCACCAGCTGGGGCCCGCCTGGTCGCGGACCTCTTCCCAGCCGCCGTCGAGGAAGTCCTCCTCGCTGTACGCGGCGATGCCGCTGCTGCCGTTCGCCCCGCGCAGGGGCGCGATCGGGTCGAGGTTGGCGTCGACCAGGACCAGCCGGGAGACCAGGTGCGGATGCCGGGTGGCGAGCACGATGGCCACCGAGCCGCCCATGCTGTGCGCGATCACCTCGGCGCCGCCGACACCGGCGTACTCCAAGGCGCGGGCGAGGGCGTCGGCGTGCGACTCCAGGGTGTAGTCGACATCCGTCGGCCGATCGCTGAGGCCGTGCCCGAGCAGGTCGATCAGCAGCGAACGGCGGCCTGCCAGCAACGGGTGCACCGCGACCTCGGTGAAGTAGGCGGGCGACGTCGCCCCCAGACCGTGCACGTAGACACGGGCCGGGTCCTCGCCCGGCAGCTCCACCCAGCGGATTTGGTCCCCGCCGGCTGTCACCGTGGCCGTACGCACAAGCTGCTCCCCCTGGTCGGTGCCGATCATCCGCATCGATGATCCGAGAGCGTAGCCCCCCTCCCGAACCGGACGCCGCGCGGGTGCTCAACGCGCGCCCGGGCGACGGCTCGTGATGGAGCGCGGCCGTCGATCCCGTACGGGAGGCCGTGCGAGCCGCACGCGCCGACAGCGGCCCGGACGGCCGGTAGGTGACGAATCGGGGACCACCGTGTCCGTATCGCTCGACCTGCGCTACCTGCACTACGGGTGGAGAGCCGACGTCCGACGCCACCTGGCCGAAGTACGCGCCGCGCCGGGCGAATAGGGCCGGCCGGGCGCATGGCCCGGATGCGGGGTGCCGCCAGGTCGGACAATCCACGTGCTGAACGGCCGTCCCGCGTGATACACCTCCCTGCCATGAGCGATCTTGTGACGGCGCGGCTCGTGCTTCATCCGATGACCTTCAGCGAGGCCGAGCAGGTGGTGGCGGGCGAGTCGGACGGCGGTGCCCGATGGGCGCCCGGATACCCCGGCGTCGGGGATGTGGCCGCCGCCAAGCGCTTCCTGGACACCTGCGCGAACACCGGTGACCCCCAGCCGTTCGGCAACTACGAGATCCGTCGCCGTGAGGACGGTCGGACGATCGGCGGCCTGGGATTCCACGGACCTGCGGACATGAACGGCACTGTCACGGTCGGCTACGGCCTCGTCCCGTCTGCGCGAGGCAAGGGGTACGCGTCCGAAGCCCTCCGCGAACTGCTGCTGATCGCACGGAAACACGGCGCCACCCGTGTGAAGGGCGACGCCGACCACGACAACATCGCGTCCCAGCACGTGATGTTGGCAGCCGGCATGAGACCTGCCGGGCAGAACGAACGCGTCAGATACTTCGAAACCGCCTGGACCGAGACGGCTGCGCCTGCCGACCCACGTTCCTGACCGTCCGGCGGATCAGGTGATGACGGGAATCCAGGAGGCCTGTTCCACCGTGCGCTCCGCGGCATTCGTCGGGAGGAGCCGGCCCCAGGCCTACGAGCAGTAGCGACGCGTATGGATCACCACCACCCGTTGATGGCCGGCCCGGTCCGAGGCGGGGTACGTGTGCCGTCTCCAGCACCGCTTCCGATCCCGAACGTTGGACATTCATCGCTCAAGATCTACTTTCGACGCGCGGACCGGAAGCCGGTGCCATACCAGTGTGTAGCGCCAGAACAGACGGCGGCGCAATCGTGCACCGGGTAGCGCCTGGTGGGCGTCGAGAACGATGTCCGCGAAGGTCATGGCCGCCGGTCGGGTCGGAGCGGACATCGAGGCCGGTCGCGGGACCTTGCGTCCTCTGCTCTTGATCCAGGCCATGACGACGTTCGCCGGAACGGCCACGGCGTCGATCAGGTGGTCGCTCGGGGACTGCGGGCGGTAGGCACCGACGATGACGAGGGTTCCGCCGGGCGACAGGTGCCGCCGGAAGCAGGAGAGGGCGTCGCGGAACGGCATGTGGTGGATGGTGGCGACACAGGTGATGGCGTCATAGGGTCCGGGCGGCACTTCCTGCAGGGCGTCTCCGACCGTGAAGGTCACCGGGGCGGCGGCGTCCGTGAGTTCCCGCGCACGGTCGACGATCGTGGGATCGACGTCGATACCGCGCACGGTTCCGGCCCGTGAGGCCAGGAGCCGGGCGAGGTCGCCGCTGCCCGATCCGACGTCCAGAGCCCTGCTGAAACGGCTGGGGAGACGGCGCAGAATCCACCGGTGGTAGTGGGCGTTGTGATCCCAGGGGCGGGTGGCATGGAACCGCTCCAGTGCGTGCAGGACGCGGGGCAGCAAGGTCGTCATGGGGTGAGTCCATCAGCCTTCGGCAGCCTGCGGAACCACAGCCGGGACAGATGCGAGCGGGCCGGGGTGTGCGGCTGGAACGACCGACACAGTGGCTTCCTCAGACGGTGTCGAACGTTCCGCCCTGAACACCCGCGACGAACGCCAAGAACGCGGTGACGGGAACGGCAACCACGGGCCCGTCCGCAACCTTCGAGTCACGGACCGGAACGATGCCACGAGCGGCTGCAAGGTTGGCTGCGACCTCAATGCAGTCACCGCCGTTCGAGCTGTACGAGGACGTGAACCAACGAGGAGATTCGGTCGCCATGGGCTGCCCTTTCGCCGCAGTTGATCCCACCATGCAGGATGCGGCCGGACGGGCACCAGAGGGCTTTGGGTCGGATCACGCGTCGAAGTCGTACTCCAGGACGTACGCGGCGGCATCGAGCACCATCTCGTTGACTTCCACAACACGCCCCTCCTCCGCGAAGGCGGTCCGGCAGATAAGCATGACGGGCGTCCCAGTAGGAAGCCTGAGCTTTGCGGTTTCCTCGGGCAGTGGCATGCGTGAACGGATCTCTTCCCGGAAGTGGACCGGTCCGTGGCCCAGTTCGGCCAGCCGAGCGTAGATTCCGCCAGGCCCCGTGGCCGGCTCGGTGATCGCGGAGCCGTCGACCAGAGACGCCGGAAGGTATGACGTCGCGAGCAGCACCGGCTTGCCGTCCAGGACGAAGCGCCGACTCCTGATCCAGACAAGCTCGTTGTCCGGCCCGAGCACGCGTGCCGCATTCTCTGAGGCAACGCCCTCGCGCACCTCCAGGTGATCCACCACCAGCTCTCTGCCTGCGAGATCCGCTTCCCACACGGAGCGACCGGTTCTCCAGTGCTCGTGTGCCAGACGCTGAATCCCTCGACGCACGAGCGGTCGAGGCTCGGGCTCGCGCCCGCTGGTATCAGTGGCCGTCATCAAGAGTGCCCTTTCTCTCCGAGCAGCAGGATGCCCCACCCTGCGCGGCACGGTGGGGCGATCCCGCTACTCGGTTCCTCAGACGGTGTCGAACGTTCCGCCCTGCACACCCGCGACAAACGCCACGAACGCGGTGACGGGAACGGCAACCACAGGCCCGCCCAAGACCTTCGAGTCACGGACCGGAACAACGCCGCGCGAGGCAGCGAAATTGGCCGCCACCTCGACGCAGGCACCGCCGTTCGAGCTGTACGAGGACGTGAACCATTGAGGGGATTCGGTCGTCACGGAGTGCCCTTTCGCCGCAGTTGACCCCACCATGCAGGATGCAGCCGGACGGACACCAGAGGGCACCGAATACGTGAACGCCCCACCATGCGCGGCACGGTGGGGCGATCCCGCTGCTCGGTTCCTCAGACGGTGTCGAACGTTCCGCCCTGCACACCCATGACAAACGCCGCGAACGCGGTCACGGGAACGGTGACCACAGCGCCGTCCACGACCTTCGAGTCACGGACCGGAACGATGCCACGCGAGGCGGCGAAGTTGGCCGCCACCTCGACGCAGTTGCCACCGTTCGCGCTGTACGAGGACTTGAACCAACGAGGGGATTCGGTCTTCACTGAGTGCCCTTTCGCAACCGGCTGATCTTGGCCACAGAGGCCGCCTTCGACAGCGCCTCGCTCTGGAACTGATGGTAGGCCGTGAGCATGGGCACCACGAACGAGGTTTCGCGCTCGACGCTCCCCTGCGTCTGCGATTCGGCGTACGCAACGATGGACCGGTCTGCCATGGTCAGCAGATTGACCGGCAGGTAGAACGCCCTACGCGCCCCCAGACTGAACGGTGCTACCTGGATGATCCAGTTGGGCCGCGCGGACATCTCGATCAGCCGTTGGAGCTGCGCGTCCATGACATCCGGTCCGCCGACCGCCTGATGCAGACAGCTCTCATCCATGACGACGAATACCATGGGTGGCCGTGGCCGAATGAGCGCAGCCTGCCGCTCCGCCAGGAACGCGACACGTTCATTGGCCTGTTCCGCAGTGATGGAGCCGCGCTTCACATCTCCGAATGCCACAGCCCGCGCATACTCCGGCGTCTGCAACAGTCCAGGGATCAAACCGACGTCAAACAGCCTGATCTCCACCGCCCGGCCCTCGTACCCCACGTACTCCGGGAAGCCTTCCAGCAGGTTGCCGTGCTTCATCTCCTGCCACTGACGCTCGAACGAGTGCTCCGAGCCGATGAGATCAAATAGCCGGTCGGCCTTCCTCGCGAAGGGCAGAGTCGCCGATTTGCGGCCAGTTTCGATCGCCGAGATGTGCCTGCCCGAGCAGCCGAGCAGGTCGGCCAGCTGATCCTGGATCCAGCCACGCTCCAGACGCATCCTGCGCAAACGGGCGCCGAAGGCCGCCTGCAGGCTCGCTTCGGGGTTGAGTTGCTTGATGTTTGCCAACGTGCCCTCCCAGATCCCCACGTTGAAGACGTCCCGACCCTAGGTCACTCTGAATCGCCCCGGTAGCCAAACGGCTACGGAGAGGAGCGATCGATGGACGGCGAGAACGTACGCCCGATTACCCCCACACCCTCCGACACCCCCGCCCCGGCCCTGGCCCCGGCCCCGGACCCGGTCCCCGCCCTCGGAACCCTCGTGGTCGACACCAGCCGCGCCGACCGCGTGGGGGAGTTCCGTGGCGTCGCCGGCCCCTACTGGTCGTTGCGGCCCGTCGGTGGCGGTGTCGAGTGGGAGGTCGCGCCCCGCCATGTGCGGCCCGCCGTCCTGATGGAGCAGCTCCGCGCCCGTACCGCCCGGCTCAACGCCCGTAGCCGGGGCGAAGTCCTGTGACACCCCACCGCCCGGTTGCGGGGCCGGGCATCCCGCCACTCGACCAGGAGTTGAACGACGTGCTCCAGTGCACCGCCGTGACAGCCCTCCCGCCCGAGGACCTGCTGCGCCTCCTAGCCTCCGACACGGACGGCCCCGCCGAACCGGAGCCGTACGTGCTGTGCGAGCTCGGCGCGCACGACGACCAGGGCACCGAACACGCCGCCTACCTCGTGCCGGGGCGTACGCCCGACTCGCCCGCCCTGTGGTTCTTCTGGACCGGCAGCGAGCCGGAGCGCGCCCACCGGACCGCGTACGTCCCCTGGTGCCCCGTCATCCTCCGCCAGATCGAGACGGGCATCGTGCGGCGGTGCACCTACTTCGACCGGCACCCCGCGTCCCACTCCTGGGACGTGGCCGATCCGCTCGGGGACCTGGTCGCGGAACGGCTCGCCTTCGGTGACGCCCCGAAGGGTGACCCGTACCCGTGAACCAGTGCACCGCCGTCGCGTCACTGCCGCCCCCGAAGTACGCGGTCGCCCTCGCGGACCCCGGGCAGAGCCCCGAGACCGGACACGTCCTCTGCGAACTCGGGGAGGGCCACGAGGAGGCCCACGCCGCGATGCTGTGGGACAAGGGCGGGCGGCCCGGAAGCGCCGTCTGGGCCCGGTGGGGCGCGGGGCCCGCCCGGCTGACACCGCTCCCCTGGTGCGCCGTCCTCGACCCCCGTGACGCGGACGCGGCCTGCGGCCTGTTCGCCGGGCACCCGGCTCCGCACGACTGGGAGATCGCGGACCCCACCGACGAGGCGATCACACGGGAGTTGGCTCGACAGCACCCGCACCTGTTCCGCTGACGGGCCCTCACCAGGAGCCGGTGAAGGCTCACATGCGGGATCTCAGTACGTCCACCTCGCAGCCGGGCGCGAACGGGTCGAAGCCGTGCTCGGCCAGCCAGCGCACCGCCAGCAGGCTCCGCGCCGACCACCATGCGTGGATCACGTCGAGGTCGACGTCGCCGCCGTAACCGGTGAGGACGTCGTCGAGGTGCTCCTCGTGGCCCAGCGTGAAGGTGGCCAGGTCGTACAGGGCGTCCCCCCGGCCCGCCTCGGACCAGTCGATGATGCCGGTGACCTCGTCACCGTCGAGGAAGACGTGGGCGATCTGGAGGTCGCCGTGTGTGAACGCCGGGGTCCAGGGTCGCAGCGCGGCCTCGGCGACCCGGCGGTTGCGGGCCACCAGGTCGGCGGGCAGGACACCGTTCGCCACGAGAAGGGCGCACTCGGCGTCGAGTTCCGCACCCAGCGCGGCGGCGCTCCGGCCGGCCCGGCCGGTCCGGGGCGGTGGCGGTGCGTCGTGCAGCTTCCGGATGGCGGCTCCCGCCGCCGCCCACCCCGCCGCCGACCCGGTGGCCCGACCGCCGAGACGTCCGAGCGTCGCCCCCGGAAGGGCGGCGAGGGCGAGCACGGGCGGCTTGCGCCACCTGATCTCCGGCGTCGGGACCGGGGCGAGGGCCATCGCCTCGACCTCGGCGTCGACCCGCGCCTGATCGGCGTCCACCTTCAGGAACACGTCACCGACGCGCAGAGTCGCACGCTCGGCATGGGCGACGACGACTTCGACCTTGTCCATGGCGGCCAGTTTCCCGGACGGGAGGGACGACGAGCCATTCCCTCCGGTCGCCCGGCTCGGTGGCCGGGGCCGTCGTACGGAGGAGCGGCGTCACAGAGGGTCGAGGCCGTCATACGGGTGCTGGGCGTCCCGCCGCCGCCGCACCAGAACCCTGTCCACCGCGTCGGACACCCGGCTCACCCGCTTCGCGCGTTCTTCCGCCCTCCGGGCCCCCTCCCGCCGTACCACGACCAGGTCCCGGCGGGCGCGACGCACTGCCGCCGCCCGCCACTCGGTCAACGGCCACCACAGGAGCGCGGTCGGGTGCGCGGTGGCCCCCGGTTCGGTGCCCAGGCTCACCCACACGTCCCGTGGGTACCCCTTGACCTGCCCTGCTTCCTGGAGGTCCCGCAGCAGGCCGGCCACCGCCTCCACCTCGACGCACTCCTCCGGAGGGTCGAAGTCGGTCAGGCGCGCCCGCGCGCGGACCCGTCGCGCGTCCACGGCTTCGGCGATCACCTCCGGGGACGACGGGCGTTCCGCCGACGCCACCTCTGCCAGGACTTCCCGCCTGTTCGTGTCCAACGTCCGGCCTCCCGGTTCCGTGCGATCCGGCCCGACCGCACGACCTCTCATCCGGTTCCGAGGGGAAGGTGTACGGATTCCTTCCCCTGGAAGGGCAGGGGCACGGGCGTGACCCTTGCCCCCGGGTACGGCTGCGGGCCCGGATCACCAGCAGTCGATCCGGGCCCACGGTCGTACGGAACGTACGAGGTCCTACCGCTCAGGCGTCAGCTCTGCGCGGGGGACGCGTCCTGGTCGGCCGGCTCGGCGACCGGGGCCGTCTGGGCCTCGGCGCGCTCGCGCATCTTGCGGACCAGCTCCTGCTTCTTGTCCTCGGCGACCTTGCGGTCGGCGTCGCGCACGGAGCCCGCGCCCTGCTGTTCGGCGCGGGACAGCTTCTTGCGCTGACCGCCGACGCCGAGAAGGTTGTTGCGGCTCTTGGCCATGGTGTTCTCCCGTGGGGAAGGTGAAGTGAGTCAGGACAGGTGGACGGGGCCGGTCACCCCGGTCCCCGGCTGCGGCGGGGTGTGCGCACCCGCCGCGCTCTCACTCGTAGATCTGGAAGAACGAAGACATGCGGGAACCGTACCCTGCGCCCCGAGCGCGCCGCACCGGATTTCCGGTCACGGACCCGGCGCGCGAACACGCCCCTGGTTCCCGGTCACGGGCCCCGTTCCCCCGTCACGGGCTCCGTTCCGCCGTCACGGGCTTCCGGCGTACGGCGAGGCCCCCGGTTCCCTACCCGGAACCGGGGGCCTCGCCATGAATCCGTACGGACGGACGTCAGCAGCCGAGCAGACGCGCGCCCAGGTACGCCTGGATCTGGTCCAGCGAGACACGCTCCTGCTTCATGGTGTCGCGCTCGCGCACGGTCACCGCGTTGTCGTCGAGGGTGTCGAAGTCGACGGTGACGCAGAACGGGGTGCCGATCTCGTCCTGACGGCGGTAGCGGCGGCCGATGGCGCCGGCGTCGTCGAACTCGATGTTCCAGTTCTTGCGCAGGTCGGCGGCGAGGCCCTTGGCCTTCGGCGAGAGCTGCTGGTTGCGCGAGAGCGGCAGGACCGCGACCTTGACCGGGGCCAGGCGGTGGTCGAGGCGCATCACGGTGCGCTTCTCCATGACGCCCTTGGCGTTGGGGGCCTCGTCCTCGACGTAGGCGTCGAGCAGGAACGCCAGCATCGCGCGGCCGACACCGGCCGCGGGCTCGATGACGTACGGCGTCCAGCGCTCGTTGGCCTCCTGGTCGTAGTACACGAGGTCGGTGCCCGACGCCTCGGAGTGCGCCTTGAGGTCGTAGTCGGTGCGGTTGGCCACGCCCTCCAGCTCGCCCCACTCGTTGCCGCCGAAGCGGAAGCGGTACTCGATGTCGGCGGTGCGCTTGGAGTAGTGGGAGAGCTTCTCCTTCGGGTGCTCGAACCAGCGCATGTTCTCCTCGCGCATGCCGAGGTCCGTGTACCAGTTCCAGCGCTGGTCCATCCAGTACTGCTGCCACTCCTCGTCCTCGCCCGGCTTGACGAAGAACTCCATCTCCATCTGCTCGAACTCACGGGTCCGGAAGATGAAGTTGCCCGGAGTGATCTCGTTCCGGAAGGACTTGCCCATCTGGGCGATGCCGAACGGGGGCTTCTTGCGCGAGGTCTGCTGCACCTGGCCGAAGTTGGTGAAGATGCCCTGGGCGGTCTCGGGGCGCAGGTAGGCGACCGAGCCGGAGTCCTGGGTGGGGCCGAGGTGGGTGGAGAGCAGACCCGAGAACTGCTTGGGCTCGGTGAAGGTGCCCTTGTTGCCGCAGTTGGGGCAGTTCAGGTCGGCGAGACCGTTGACCGGCGGCTTGCCGTGCTTCTCCTCGTACGCCTCCTCCAGGTGGTCGGCGCGGTAGCGCTTGTGACAGGAGGTGCACTCGGTCAGCGGGTCCGAGAAGGTGGCGACGTGGCCGGAGGCGACCCAGACCTCGGGGGCGAGGATGACCGACGAGTCGATGCCGACCACGTCCTCGCGCGCGGTGACCATGTAGCGCCACCACTGACGCTTCAGGTTCTCCTTCATCTCGACGCCCAGCGGCCCGTAGTCCCAGGCGGCCTTCTGGCCTCCGTAGATCTCGCTGCAGGGGTAGACGAAGCCACGGCGCTTGCTCAGGCTGACGATGGTGTCGATCTTGTCGGCGGCCACGGTGCTCTCTTCATACGACGATGACGAACGGCGAATGACTCAGGTTACCGGCGCGTGCACCCCCCGGATCAAATCGATAGAGGGGTTGAGGGGCTCGGCGCCACCACCTCGTGATCTTCCGGGCATCTCATCAGCCTTGTTGACAATCGTTTCCAGTTTTGTTGAAAATGACTGTCATGAACGTACGTCGCCTCATACCCACCACCGCCGTCGCCGGAGCAGCCGTCCTCGGTCTGACCGCTCTCTCCGCCTGCTCCACCTCCGACGCGGCGGACGGGGGCAACGGTGACAAGCTCAAGGTCACCGCGTCGTTCTACCCGATGCAGTTCCTGGCCGAGAGGATCGGCGGCGAGCACGTCGCGGTCACCGGCCTCACCAAGCCGGGCGTCGAGCCGCACGACCTGGAGCTCACCCCGCGCCAGACCGGCTCCATCAGCGAGTCCGACTACGTCCTGTACCTCAAGGGCATCCAGCCCGTCGTGGACGACGCGATCAAGCAGTCCGGTGTGAAGAACACCGTCGACGCCGCGACCCTCACCACACTGGAGAACCACGGCTCCGAGGTCAGCGGCCACGACCACGGCCACGAGGGCGAGGAGGAGCACGCCGACGAGCACGGCCACGAGGAGGAGGCCCACGAGGAGCACTCCGAGGGCGACGGCCACAACCACGGCGAGGAGGGCGGCGCCGACCCGCACATCTGGCTCGACCCGGTGAAGTACGCCGAGGTCGCCGAGGGCGTCGGGAAGTCCCTGGAGAAGGCCGACCCCGACCACGCCGCCGACTACAGGAAGAACACCGAGGCCCTGGTCGCCGAGCTGGGCGAGCTGAACACGGCGTACGAGACCGGGCTGAAGGACACCGCCACGAAGACCTTCATCACCACCCACTCCGCCTTCGGCTACCTCGCCGAGCGCTACGGGCTCACCCAGCAGGGCATCGCGGGCATCGACCCCGAGGCCGAGCCGAGCCCGGCGCGCATCCAGGAGATCCACTCCATCGCGGAGAAGGAGAAGGCCACCACGGTCTTCTTCGAGACGCTCGCCAGCGACCGGACCGCGAAGACCCTCGCGAAGGACACCGGCCTGAGGACCGACGTCCTGGACCCGCTGGAGGGAATCACGGACAGGTCCAAGGGCGCTGACTACACCGAGGTCATGGAGTCCAACCTCGCCGCGCTGAAGAAGGCCCTCGGCGCGAAGTGACCCGCACCGCCCGCACCACCACCGGATCGGAGGCGCTCATGCCGGAGCGTGAGAGCACCCCCCGCGAGAGGACCCACGAGGCCCTCCAGGAGCCCGTCATAGCCCTGCGCGGCGCTACGGCCACCCTCGGCGCGCGCCCCGTGCTGCGCGGCGTGGACCTGACCGTGCACCGAGGCGAGGTCGTCGCCCTGCTGGGCGCCAACGGTTCCGGCAAGTCCACCGCCGTACGGTCGGTCATCGGGCAGGTCCCGCTGACCGGCGGCGGGGTGGAGCTGTTCGGCACCGAGCTGCGCCGCTTCCGCCGGTGGGACCGGATCGGGTACGTCCCGCAGCGCACCACGGCGGCGGGCGGCGTGCCCGCCACGATCCGCGAGGTCGTCGCCTCCGGCCGGCTGTCCCGTACGGGGCTGCGGTGGCCGGGGAAGGCGGACCGGGCGGCCGTGGACCGTGCCATCGAGCTGGTGGGCCTGGCCGACCGTGCCAAGGACTCCGTGAACGCCCTGTCGGGCGGCCAGCACCAGCGGGTCCTGATCGCCCGCGCCCTGGCCTCCGAGCCGGAGGTGCTGATCATGGACGAGCCGATGGCGGGGGTGGACCTCGCCAGCCAGGAGATCCTCGCCTCGACCCTGCGGCAGCAGGTGGCCGAGGGCGCGTCCGTGCTGCTGGTGCTGCACGAGCTGGGCCCGCTGGAGCCCCTGATCGACCGGGCGGTCGTCCTGCGCGACGGCTGCGTGACCCACGACGGGCCGCCGCCCGAGGCGGTCGGCCAGCACGCGCTGCCCGGCCACGACCACGTACACCCCCACGCGGCCGCCGAGCCCGTCCGGACGGGACTGCTGACCTGATGCTCCTCGAATTCCTCAACCCTCCCTTCATGCAGCGGGCGCTCATCGCGGCCGTGCTGGTCGGCATCACCGCGCCCGCCATCGGCATCTACCTGGTGCAGCGGCGGCAGGCCCTGATGGGCGACGGCATCGGGCACATCGCGATGACCGGCGTCGGCCTCGGCTTCCTGCTCTCCACCAGCCCCGTCTGGATGGCGACCGCCGTCGCGGTGGCCGGTGCCGTCGTGATGGAGCTGATCCGCTGGTACGGGCACACGCGCGGCGATCTCGCCCTGGCGATGCTGTTCTACGGCGGCATGGCGGGCGGCGTCATGCTGATCAACCTGTCCGACACGGGCTCCAACGCCAATCTGACCTCGTACCTCTTCGGCTCGCTCGCCACCGTCTCCGAGTCGGACGTCGTGGCGATCTGCGTCCTGGCGGCCTTCGTGGTGCTGGTGACGGTGGGGCTGCGGCGGCAGCTGTTCGCGGTCAGCCAGGACGAGGAGTTCGCGCGGGTCTCCGGGCTGCCGGTGCGGCTGCTGAACCTGCTGATCGCGGTGGTCGCCGCCGTGACCGTGACCGTCGCGATGCGCGTGGTCGGCCTGCTGCTGGTCAGCGCGCTGATGGTGGTGCCGGTGGCGGCCGCCCAGCAGATCACCAAGTCCTTCAGGGTCACCTTCGTGCTGGCCGTGGTGATCGGCACGGCCGTCACCCTCACCGGCACCGTCACCTCGTACTACCAGGACGTTCCGCCGGGCGCGACGATCGTGCTGCTGGCCATCGCTGTGTTCGTCGCGCTGACCGTGCTCGCCGCCCCGCTCGCACGACGCCGGGCGCGGGCGAGCGAGGCCAGGGGCGCCGCGTGCACCCTGGACGTACCGGCGGCCCGCCGGGACCGGGACGACGTACGGGTGTGATGCCCGTGACGGGTGCGCGGGCCACACGGGTGGCGCCCGTGACGGGTGCGGGAGCCGCGGGTGTGACGGAGTCGCCCCGTACGTGTTCGCCGGGAGCGACCGGCCGGGCTGGCACAATGGCCCGACACATGTACGGGCGACACGAGGAGGCACCTGTGGCCACGGCGCCGATCAGTGGCACGAACGCAGCGCCGGTACGCGGCCGGTCCACCCGGCAGCGGGCGGCGGTGGCGGCGGCGCTCGACGAGGTCGACGAGTTCCGCAGCGCCCAGGAACTGCACGACGTCCTCAAGCACCGCGGTGACTCCGTGGGCCTGACCACGGTCTACCGGACCCTGCAGTCCCTCGCCGACGCCGGTGAGGTCGACGTCCTGCGCACCACCGAGGGCGAGGCCGTCTACCGGCGGTGCTCGACCGGCGACCATCACCACCACCTGGTCTGCCGGCTCTGCGGCAAGGCGGTGGAGGTCGAAGGTCCGGCCGTCGAGCAGTGGGCCGAGTCGATCGCCGCCCAGCACGGCTATGTGAACGTCGCGCACACCGTCGAGATCTTCGGCACCTGCGCGGAGTGCGCCGCGAGCAAGGCGTAGCCGGCACGGACAGGAAAGGGGTGGGCCCGGAACGCAGCCGCGTTCCGGGCCCACCCCTTCTCCCTGCTCACGTGGCGGCTTCCGCCTCCTGCGCCCCGCCGAAGCGGCGGTCGCGCTGGGCGTACTCCAGGCAGGCACGCCACAGGTCCCGGCGGTCGAAATCCGGCCAGAGAACGTCCTGGAAGACCATCTCCGCGTACGCGCTCTGCCAGATCAGGTAGTTCGAGGTCCGCTGCTCGCCGCTGGGGCGCACGAAGAGGTCCACGTCCGGCATGTCCGGGTAGTAGATGTACTTCTGGAAGGTCTTCTCGTTGACCTTCGAGGGGTCCAGCTTCCCGGCCGCCACGTCCTGCGCGATGCGCTGCGCGGCGTCCGCGATCTCGGCGCGGCCGCCGTAGTTGACGCAGAAGTACAGCGTCATCGCGTCGTTGTCCTTGGTCTGCTCCTGGGCGACCTGGAGCTCCTGGACGACGGACTTCCACAGCTTGGGCATGCGGCCCACCCAGCGGATGCGGATGCCCAGTTCGTCCATCTCGTCGCGGCGGCGGCGGATCACGTCGCGGTTGAAGTTCATCAGGAACTTCACCTCGTCCGGCGAGCGCTTCCAGTTCTCGGTGGAGAAGGCGTACAGGGAGAGGTTCTTCACGCCCATCTCGATGCAGCCCTTGAGCACGTCCATGACGACGCCCTCGCCGACCTTGTGGCCCTCGGTGCGGGGCAGCCCCCGCTCCTTGGCCCAGCGGCCGTTGCCGTCCATCACGACGGCGACGTGCCGGGGCACCAGCTCGCCGGGGATCTTCGGGGGCGTCGCGCCCGAGGGGTGCGGCTCGGGGGTCTTGTACGTGCGCCGGTTACGGCCGCCGAGGATCCCGCGTACTGCCATGAGCTTCTCAGTCTCCCTGTGTCACTTCTCTACGTACCGCAGCGAGCGCAGGCCGCGCTCCAGATGCCAGTGCAGATAGGCGGACACCAGCCCGCTCCCCTCCCTGACATGACGCGCCTCGCACGCGTCCGCCGTCGCCCAGTCGCCGCTGAGCAGCGCGCTCAGCAGTTCCAGGGCCTGTGCCGAGGGTACGACGCTGCCGGGGGCCCGGCAGTCACCGCAGATGACGCCCCCCGCCCCGACGGAGAAGAACCGGTTCGGGCCGGGCATTCCGCACTTGGCGCAGTCCTCGAAGCTGGGCGCGTACCCGTTCACCGCGAGCGAGCGCAGCAGGAACGCGTCCAGGATCAGATGGGGGGCGTGCTCGCCGCGGGCGAGGGTCCGCAGGCCGCCGACGAGCAGCAGGTACTGCTGGACGGCCGGTTCGCCCTCGTGGTCGGTGAACCGCTCGGCGGTCTCCAGCATCGCGGTGCCGGCGGTGTAACGGGCGTAGTCGGTGACGATCCCGCCGCCGTACGGGGCGATCGTCTCGCTCTGGGTGCACAGCGGCAGCCCCCGGCCGACCAGCTCGCTGCCGCGGGCGAAGAACTGCACGTCCACGTGGGAGAAGGGCTCCAGGCGGGCGCCGAACTTGGACTTGGTGCGGCGCACCCCGCGGGCGACGGCGCGGATCCGGCCGTGGCCGCGGGTCAGGATCGTGATGATCCGGTCGGCCTCGCCCAGTTTCTGCGTACGCAGCACGATGCCGTCGTCCCGGAACAAGCTCATACGACCATTGTCGCCCACCGGTGGCCGGGGGCGGGCGGCCCCGTACGGTGCGAGAGGTTACGAGGGCGTCCGGGCGGCTGCCGCCAGCAGGCCGGCGACGTCCTCCGCGGGGAGCTGGAGGGCGGTGCCGACCGTCGTGAGGACCTGGCGTTCGGCGGCGCGGTAGGGACCGTCCGCCAGCGCGATCCGGGCGCCCTGGAGGAGGACGGACTCGCGGCCGGAAGTGGCCAGGTGCGGGGCGAGCGGGGCCAGCACCTCGTGCAGCTCGATGGCGAGGGTCGGGCCGCACGCCTCGGCGGCCGGATCGTTGCCGGAGCCGTGCCCGGTGTCGGCGGCCAGCACCTCGGCGACCGTGTACAGCTGCTCCTGGGTGCAGTCGTCGAGCCCGGCGTCGCGCACGGTGGCGACGGCGGCCTCCAGGACCGTGCGGGAGGTGGTGCCGCCGGCGGCGAGGACGGCCAGGGTGACGGTGTGGACGGCCTCGCGCAGCATCGACGAGAACCGGGCCGTGGTGGGGTGCTCCAGCGCCCCGGGGACGTAGCGGGCCAGGCAGGCGGCGCACTCGACGACGGGCTCGGCCTCGCCGCGGCGGACCAGCGGGACGCCGAGGACGGTGAGGCGGCGGCGGCCGGTGAGCCGGCGGTAGTTGCGGTCCCCTCCGCAGCCGGAGCAGAAGAAGACGCCGTCGCCGACGGCGTCCCAGACGGTGCGAACTCCGCAGAGGACCGGCCTCAGAGCACGTTGTCCTTTGGCTGACCGCACGTCGCACACCTCCGTAACGCTCCGGCAACATTGCCGTGTGTTGGACGTGATGTTAGCCACATGCGCGATGCGGCGTCAGCCTGTCGGACGTCACAACCCCCGGATATGGCCGAACCCCGACCACCCGGTGCGGGCGATCGGGGTCCGGAGGGTGCCGTTCGGGCGTCAGCGGGCCGCGCGGTTGACGGCGGAGACGACCGCCTTCAGCGAGGCGCGGGTGGTGTTGGCGTCGATGCCGATGCCCCACAGGACCTTGCCGTCGATGGCGCACTCGATGTACGAGGCGGCCTGGGCACTGGCGCCCTCGCTCATCGTGTGCTCGGTGTAGTCCAGCAGCCGGGCGTCGATGCCGATGGCCTGCAGCGCCTCGAAGAACGCGGAGATCGGGCCGTTGCCGGTGCCGGTCAGGACGGTGTCCACCCCGTCCACGACCGCCTCGACGGTCAGGGTGTCGGTGCCGTCGGTGTCGGAGGTGGTCTGGCCGGAGCGCAGCTGGACGCGCCCCCAGGCGTTCTCGGCGTTCGGCAGGTACTCGTCCTGGAAGGTGGACCAGATCTGCGTCGGGGTGACCTCGCCGCCCTCGGCGTCGGTCTTGGCCTGAATGATCCGGGAGAACTCGATCTGCATCCGGCGCGGCAGGTCCAGCTTGTGGTCGTTCTTCAGGACGTACGCGATCCCGCCCTTGCCGGACTGCGAGTTGACCCGGATGACGGCCTCGTAGGAGCGGCCGACGTCCTTCGGGTCGATCGGCAGGTACGGCACGGCCCACTCGATCTCGTCGACCGTCTTCCCCCGGGCGGCGGCGTCGCGCTCCATGGCGTCGAAGCCCTTCTTGATGGCGTCCTGGTGGGAGCCGGAGAAGGCGGTGTAGACGAGGTCGCCCGCGTAGGGGTGGCGCGGGTGGATCTCCATCTGGTTGCAGTACTCGCTGGTGCGGCGGATCTCGTCGATCTGCGAGAAGTCGATCTGCGGATCGACGCCCTGGGAGAACAGGTTCATGCCCAGGGTGACCAGGTCGACGTTGCCGGTGCGCTCGCCCTGGCCGAACAGGCAGCCCTCGATGCGGTCGGCGCCCGCCATGATGGCCAGTTCGGCGGCGGCGACGGCGGTGCCCCGGTCGTTGTGCGGGTGGACCGACAGGCAGATGTGCTCGCGGCGGGTCAGGTTGCGGGACATCCACTCGAAGCGGTCCGCGTGCGTGGAGGGCGTCGAACGCTCCACGGTGGCGGGCAGGTTGAGGATGATCTCGCGGCCCTCCTCCGGCTGCCACACGTCGCAGACGGCCTCGCAGACCTCCAGGGCGAAGTCCAGCTCGGTGTCGGTGAAGATCTCCGGGCTGTACTGGTAGCCGAAGACCGTCTCCGGGCCCAGGATCTTCTCGGCGTACTCCATGACCAGCCGGGTGCCGTCCACCGCGATCTGCTTGACCTCTTCGCGGGAGCCGCGGAAGACGACGCGGCGGAAGGTCGGGGCGGTGGCGTTGTACAGGTGGACGGTGGCGCGGCGGGCGCCGACCAGCGACTCCACGGTCCGCTCGATCAGCTCCTCGCGGGCCTGGGTCAGGACGGAGATCGTCACGTCCTCGGGGATCGCGCCCTCTTCGATGATGGAGCGGACGAAGGCGAAGTCGGTCTCGCCGGAGGACGGGAAGCCGACCTCGATCTCCTTGTAGCCCATCTTCACCAGCAGGTCGAACATCTCGCGCTTGCGGGCCGGGGACATCGGGTCGATCAGCGCCTGGTTGCCGTCGCGCAGATCGGTGGACAGCCAGCGGGGCGCCACGGTGATCCGGTTGTCCGGCCAGGTGCGGTCGGCGATGTCGACGGCCTCGTAGCCGCGGTACTTGTGGACCGGCATCCCGGACGGCTTCTGCAGCTGCGTCGCGTTGGTGATCGGGGTGGGGCGGCCCACGGCGTTGCCGGCGGGGTTCACGGGGGTGGTCATGACGTAGGGCTCCTCGGGGGTCCGACATGGGGTCGGCCGACGGTGTCGCTGCAGCACCAGACTCCGCGGGGAGGGGGTCGGCCTACGACTACAGGCCCTCGCCGCGGCAGCTAAGGAGAAGCAGCCCGAAACGCATGATGCGGCGAGCGTAACCGAGTGTGGCCCGTGGTGTCGGTCCGTATCAGTATGCGGGATCGGGCCTCGATGACGGGAAAACGGTGACTCATCACTCCATTTCGTCAATCACCGTCGCAACCAGTGACAGGACGGTGACGGAGTGCCACAGTCGTTGTATGCACCTTCGAACCGACGGCGAGCTCAACCCCGTCTTCTGCACCATCGTTCCGCCTCACCTCCTCGACCACCTCTCCCGGTCGGCCGAACCCCGGCTCGCCGATCCGGCCCGCCGCACGCTGGCGGCCGACGCCCTGCGCCGCGACCACCGCCGGATCACGGCGCTGGCCGCGACACCGGTCCGGCACACCGCGGGCGCGGTCCCCTCCAAACCGCACCGCACCCTGTACGACTGCGAGAACGGCTCCACGCTGCCGGGCACCCAGGTCCGCGACGAGGGCGACAAGCCCACCTCCGACGCCAGCGTCAACCGCGCCTACGCCGGACTCGGGGCCACCTTCGACCTGCTGCTCTCGGCGTACGGGCGCAGTTCGATCGACGGCCGGGGCCTGCCGCTGATCGGCTCCGTGCACTACGGCCAGGAGTACAACAACGCCTTCTTCGACGGCGAGCAGATGGTCTTCGGCGACGGTGACGGCGAGATCTTCCTGGACTTCACCGTCGCGGTCGACGTGATCGCCCACGAACTGGCCCACGGCCTCACGCAGTACACCGCCAACCTCCGGTACGAGGGCCAGTCCGGCGCGCTCAACGAGTCCGTGTCCGACGTCTTCGGCTCGCTGGTGAAGCAGCACTCGCTGGGCCAGAGCGCCGAACAGGCGGACTGGCTGATCGGCTCCGGACTGCTCGCCCCCGGCGTCAGCGGGAAGGCGCTGCGCTCGATGAAGGCGCCGGGCACGGCGTACGACGACGACGTCCTCGGCAAGGACCCGCAGCCCGGCTCCATGGCGGACTACATCGAGACGACGGAGGACAACGGCGGGGTCCACCTCAACTCCGGCATCCCGAACCGGGCGTTCTACCTCACCGCCACCGCGCTGGGCGGCAACTCCTGGGAGCGCGCCGGGCAGATCTGGTTCGACGTGCTGACCGGCGGCGAGCTGACGGCCGACGCGGACTTCGCGCAGTTCGCCCGGCTGACGGTCGCGGCGGCGGGCGACCGCTTCGGCGAGGCGGACGAACGGGAGGCGGTCCTCAAGGCATGGTCCGAGGTGGGCGTCCCCACCCGCGCCTGACCCCGCCCGTCACCTCGGGGCGCAGCCCGCGTCCGGCGGCGGGCCGGACCAGCCCGCCGGCCGGGCGGGTTGAGCCTCCGCCCGGCCCCCGATAGACAGGACCCCATGCGTATTCAGGTCAGCCGGACCGGCGGCTTCGCCGGCATCGCCCGGCGCGGCGAACTCGACACCGAAGGCCGCGAGGACGCCTCCGCATGGCGGTCGCTCGCCGAACAGGCACTCTCCTCGGCCCGGAACACCCCGCCCACCGGGGCACCGGACGGCTTCCGGTACGAGATCACGGTCGACGGGACCACCGTGTACTGCGCTGACCCCGATCTGACCGGGGCGCAGCGCACGCTGATCTCACGCGTCCTCGAGGAGGGCGCGTGAGATCGGCTTCCAAGCGGCCGGCGACTAGAAGCCGAGCTTGCGCAGCTGCTTCGGGTCGCGCTGCCAGTCCTTGGCGACCTTCACGTGCAGATCCAGGTAGACCGGGGTGCCGAGCAGCGCCTCGATGTGCTTGCGGGACTTGGTGCCGACGTCCTTGAGCCGCTTGCCCTTCGGGCCGATGATGATGCCCTTCTGGCTGGGGCGCTCGATGTAGACGTTGGCGTGGATGTCCAGCAGCGGCTTGTCCGCCGGGCGGTCCTCGCGGGGCAGCATCTCCTCGACGACGACCGCGATGGAGTGCGGCAGCTCGTCGCGCACGCCCTCCAGCGCCGCCTCGCGGATCAGCTCCGCCACCATGACCATCTCCGGCTCGTCGGTGAGGTCCCCCTCCGGGTAGAGCGGCGGGCTCTCGGGGAGCAGCGGGGCGATGAGGTCGGCGAGCAGGCCGACCTGCCGGTCCCCGACCGCCGAGACGGGGACGATCTCGGCCCACTCGAAGCCCAGCTCCTGTGCGAGCGCGGAGACGGCGATGAGCTGTTCGGCGAGCGTCTTGGAGTCGACCAGGTCGGTCTTGGTGATGATGGCGATCTTGGGGGTCTTCCTGATCCCCGCCAGCTCCTTGACGATGTACTTGTCGCCGGGGCCGAGCTTCTGGTCGGCGGGCAGGCAGAAGCCGATGACGTCGACCTCGGCCCAGGTGGTGCGCACCACGTCGTTGAGCCGCTCGCCGAGCAGCGTGCGCGGCTTGTGGAGGCCGGGGGTGTCGACCAGGATCAGCTGTGCGTCGTCACGGTGCACGATGCCGCGCACCGTGTGCCGGGTGGTCTGGGGGCGATTGGACGTGATCGCCACCTTCTGACCGACCAGAGCGTTCGTGAGGGTGGACTTGCCGGCGTTGGGGCGGCCCACGAAGCAGGCGAAGCCGGCCCGGTGGGGGGAGGTGGTCTCCGCCTGCGGGGCAGCGGATTCTTGGTTCGGTCGAGCGCTCATGGCGCCCATTCTCCCCGATCCCGGCGACGCACTCGCACAGCGGTACGCCGGGACGCGCCGGAGGGCTCGGAGGAGGGGCGTCGGAGGACGCTGAGAAGACCCGCCGCCGGGCCGGGAGGAGGCCCGTGGGAGGAACCCCGGAGCACAGCCGCTCCGGCGGTCGTCAGCCGGCGGTGACGCGGACCCGCACCACTCCGTCCGGGCCGGCGAGCAGCACCGGGGTCTCCGGGCCGCCGAGGTCCCGCACCGCGGCGCGGTCGTCCTCGGAGGGGGTCTCGGCGGCGGAGACGACGGCGGCGGCCTCCAGCGAGGTCGCGCCGCTCGCCACCGCCATGGCGACGGCGGTCTGCAGGGCGCTGAGCTTCAGGGATTCCAGCGCCACCGTTCCCGCGACGTACGTACGTCCCGTCTCGTCGCGGACGGCAGCGCCCTCGGGCACCCCGTTCCGGGCACGGGCGCTGCGCGCCAGCGTGACGATCTTGCGGTCCTCGGCGTCGAGCTCGGCGGTGCCGGTGGTGTCGGTCATGGCACGAGCATACGAAGCGGGCGGAGGTCCGCACCGGTCACCCCGGCACGGGGGCGGGCCGTGCGCCCCCGTGCCGGGGTGACCGCCGGGCACCCGCCGGTACGCGGACGGGCCCGCTCCTCGGGGGAGGAGCGGGCCCCGACGCGTACGCGTACGCCCTAGGGGCGGTCCAGCTTGAGCCGTTCCGCTTTCGGGAGGCCGGCGACCACCAGGTCGTAGGAGTCCTCGATCAGCTCGCGCAGCAGCCGGTCGGGGACGTCGGAGACGGTGACCGTGTTCCAGTGGCGCTTGTTCATGTGCCAACCGGGCACGATCGCGGGGTGCGTCCCGCGCAGCCGGATCGCCTCGTCGGGATCGCACTTGAGGTTGATCGTGAGCGGCTGTCCGGCGAGCGCGGTGAGGGCGAACATCTTGCCGAGCACCTTGAAGACCGAGGTCTCCGGGCCGAACGGGAACTCCTCCACGCTCGCGTTGAACTCCAGGCAGAAGGCCCGCAGCCGCTCCGGCGTCATTCCGCTTCCTTCTCCTCGGGTTCGGCGGGCGCGGGCTCCACGAGCACCGTGACGATCTTGTTGCGGCGGCCGGCCGGGGACTCCGCGGTGAGCCGGAGACGACGGCCGTCGGGCAGTTCGACGCCGGCCGACGCCCCGGCGATCGGGACCCGGCCGAGCGCCTTGGCGAGCAGTCCGCCGACGGTCTCCACGTCCTCGTCGTCGTACTCGTCGAGCCCGAAGAGGTCGCCGAGGTCCCCGATGTCGAGGCGGGCGGTGACCCGGTAGCAGCCGTTCTCCAGCTCCTGGACGGGCGGCAGCTCCCGGTCGTACTCGTCGGTGATCTCGCCGACGATCTCCTCCAGGATGTCCTCGATGGTGACGATGCCCGCGGTGCCGCCGTACTCGTCGATGACGACCGCTACATGGCTGCGGTCCTGCTGCATCTCGCGCAGCAGGTCGCCGGCGTTCTTCGTGTCGGGGACGAAGGCGGCGGGGCGCATCGCCGTGGAGACCGGGTCGGACTCGGACTCGCGGTTGATGTGCGTCTTGCGGACCAGGTCCTTGAGGTAGACGATCCCGACGACGTCGTCCTCGTTCTCGCCGGTGACCGGTATCCGGGAGAAGCCGGAGCGCAGGGCGAGGGTGAGGGCCTGACGGATCGTCTTGAAACGCTCGATGCAGACGAGGTCGGTGCGGGGCACCATGACCTCGCGGACCAGGGTGTCGCCCAGCTCGAAGACGGAGTGCACCATGCGGCGCTCGTCGTCCTCGATGAGCGACTCCGCCTCGGCCAGGTCCACCATGGCCCGCAGTTCGGCCTCGCTGGCGAACGGGCCTTTGCGGAACCCCTTGCCCGGAGTCAGCGCGTTGCCGACGAGGATCAGCAGCTGGGGGATCGGCCCCATGATCCGGGCCAGCGGCAGCAGGACGTACGCCGCCGCCGTGGCCGTGTTCAGCGGGTGCTGGCGGCCGATGGTGCGCGGGGAGACGCCGATGGCGACGTAGCTCACGAGGACCATGACGCCCATCGCCACGGCCAGCGCCTCCCAGGTCTCGGGGAGCGTCCGGAGACAGGCGTAGGTGACGAGGACCCCGGCCGACATCTCGCAGGCCACCCGCACCAGCAGGGCCACGTTGAGGTAGCGGGTCGGGTCGGCGGCGATCTGCGCCAGCTTCGCGCTGCCGCGGCGGCCGGAGCGGACGGCCTCCTCCGCCCGGAAGCTGGAGGTGCGGGCGATCCCGGCCTCCGCGCAGGCGGCGAGCCAGCCGACGACGACCAGCAGGACGGCGCCGACGATCAGGGGCGCGCTCACGAGACGGTCGGGGCGGGGGACGCGCCGGTGAGCCCCTGCTCGCCGCGCCAGCCGTCCACGATGGCGGCCTGGAGGCCGAACATCTCGGCCTTCTCGTCCGGCTCCTCGTGGTCGTACCCCAGCAGGTGCAGCACCCCGTGGACGGTCAGGAGCTGGAGCTCCTCGTCCATGGAGTGCTGCGTCGGGGCCTCTTCGCCCTGCTTCTTCGCGACCTCCGGGCAGAGCACGATGTCACCCAGGAGCCCCTGCGGGGGCTCCTGGTCGTCCTTGGCCGGCGGACGCAGCTCGTCCATCGGGAAGGACATGACATCGGTCGGACCGGGGAGGTCCATCCACTGGATGTGCAGCTGCTCCATGGCGTCGGTGTCCACCACGATCACCGAGAGCTCGGACAGCGGGTGGATCCGCATCCGGGCCAGTGCGTAGCGGGCGATGTCGAGGATCGCCTGCTCGTCGACCTCGGTTCCGGACTCGTTGTTGACGTCGATCGACATGGTGCGCTGCGACTACTTCCCTTTTCGGCGGTCGCGTCGGCCGTCCTCGCGGCCGTCCGACTGACCGTTGCGGCTGTCGTACTTCTCGTACGCGTCGACGATACGGCCGACGAGCTTGTGCCGGACGACATCCTGGGAGCTGAGCCGGGAGAAGTGCACGTCCTCCACGTCCTCCAGGATCTCCTGGACCTGCCGGAGCCCGCTCCTGGTGCCGCTCGGCAGGTCGACCTGGGTGACGTCACCGGTGATGACGATCTTGGAGTCGAAGCCGAGGCGGGTGAGGAACATCTTCATCTGCTCGGCGCTGGTGTTCTGCGCCTCGTCCAGGATGATGAAGGCGTCATTGAGGGTGTTGTGCGTCAGCAGGTAGTCCTGCGTGACGTACAGCGAGTCCTCCGCCGCCACCTGGATACAGACGGCCTCTTCGCGTCCTGCGGGCTCGATACTGTCGATGAACCGCATCGGTCGTCCGCCGCCTCCGGCCGCGCTGTACTTCTCGGCCTTGCGGGCAAGCCGGAAGGGCTCGATGCCCTCAGGGAGGCGGATGTCGACGACGTGGGCGTCGTAGCGGTGGTGGACCTCCCGGCCCCGGGCCAGACCCGGTGCCCGGCCCTCCGCCTGCCGACGGCGGGTGTACGCCACTCCGCCGAGCGACTGGACAAGGGCGATCACGTCGTCGCGAAGCACGATCGACGAGGTCGAGTACTGAACGCGACAGGTGCGGTCCGACTGCGTGACCGGACCTCCGTCGGCGTCCAGGAGCCCCTGGAGCACCGCAACGCGGACCTCTGCGGAATTGTGCAGATAGTCGTCCGGAACGAACTTCGAGTGGGACCGGGTCCCTAGAAGGTCCAGTTGGCGCAGGATGGCGGTGACCGGATTCTCCAGGGTCACTACATCGCCCGGCGCCTTGGTCCGGTTGAGCACGTAGTCCGGGCCGCCCTTGTGCCGCACGGTGACACCGGTGAGCGCTCCTTGCAGAGCTTCGGCCAGTTCGGGGTCGGTGGTGGCGAACGACGGTGTGGTGGAGCCGGTGAGGCAGCCATCGCCGAGTAGCAGGCCCAGTGCGTACGGGTCCATCGGGACCTCACGCTCCGGGAAGGCGACCGGCGCGGTCAGCATCGGCAGCTCGTAGCGACGTGCGTGCGCCGCGCGGAGGTTGCCGATCATCTCCTTGGTCTCCAGGACCCGCCACGGCTTGTCCCTGCGGCGGTCCGAAGCGGTTCGGACAGTCCACAGGTGCTCGCCGCAGCAAAGCGTCCAAGAACCGTCCTGCGCGCTGACGCGGTAGATGTCCTTCTCGCCTTGCGGGTAGACCCCCAGGACAGGGGTCGGCTCACCGTTGGAGCCGATGACGAGGTCACCCACCTGGAGACTGCCGATGGAGCGCCAGCCGTCCGGGGTCAGGACGTTGGTGAAAACGGGTTGCGCACGGCCCCGCATGTACGCCAGTGGCGCGACCTCGATCGTGCCCGCCGCCATCAGGCGCGGGATCGAGTCGGGGTCGAGCATGTCGTGCAGGGCGTCGTAGAGCGGGCGCAGATACGGGTCGATCTTGTCGAACAGGGTGCCCGGCAGGAAGCCGAGCCGCTCCCCCGCCTCGACCGCCGGACGGGTCAGGATGATCCGGCTGACCTGCTTGGACTGCAGGGCCTGGACGGCCTTGGCCATGGCGAGGTAGGTCTTGCCCGTACCGGCGGGACCGATGCCGAACACGATCGTGTGCTGGTCGATCGCGTCCACGTACCGCTTCTGGTTGAGCGTCTTGGGGCGGATGGTGCGGCCGCGGTTGGAGAGGATGTTCTGCGTGAGCACCTCGGCGGGCGTCTCGCCCTCGGGGTCTCCCTGTCCGTTGCCGGCCGCCCTGAGCATGGCGATCGACCGTTCCACTGCGTCCTCCGTCATCGGCGCTCCGGTGCGGAGCACGAGCATCATCTCGTCGAACAGGCGTTGGATGAGAGCGACGTCGGCGGCCTCACCGGTGGCACTGATCTCGTTGCCCCGGACGTGGATGTCGGCTGCCGGGAAAGCCTCTTCGATCACGCGCAGCAGCGAGTCGCCCGATCCGAGGAGCATCACCATGGGGTGTGCGGCCGGGATCCTGATCTGGGCACGCGCCTGCGGCTGTGTGGGTGACTGAGTCATGGGCCGGCCCTATGGCCTGCGCATACCTCCCGTTGCAGGGTTCTCGCTGTTCGACAACCTCTGGACCACCCAGCGTACGACCTGCCGGTGACAACGCAGAGCGCTTTTACCGCGCGTGTGTACGAGTCGGTCCGGGGGCCGGTCACCGGGTCACTGGCGGAAGCCGATCGTGGGCACCGCGCGCCGCAGCGGCCAGGCGCGGGCCGTGGTGGGCAGCAGGTCGTCCAGGAAGGCGTAGCGCTCCAGGGCGGCGGGCTCCTGGCGGTCGCAGGTGCGGACCAGTTGCCACCAGGCGGCGATCTCGGCCCAGCCGGGGGCGGAGAGCGAGCCGCCGAACTCCTGGACGGAGAGGGCTGCGGTGAGGCCCGCGAAGGCGAGGCGGTCGGCGAGCGGCCAGTCGGCGAGGGTGCCGGTCACGAAGCCGGCGACGAACACGTCACCCGCGCCGGTCGGGTCCAGCGCCTCCACCTCGATGGCGGGCACCTCGGCGGCGGCGCCGGTGCGCCCGTCCACGGCGTACGCGCCCTCGGCCCCCAGCGTGACCACGGCGAGGGGGACGCGTTCGGCGAGCGCGTGGGCGGCGGCACGGGGACAGTCGGTACGGGTGTAGCGCATCGCCTCCTCGGCGTTGGGCAGGAACGCCTCGCAGTGCGCCAGGTCGGGCAGGGCGTCCAGGTCCCACCGGCCGGTCTCGTCCCAGCCGACGTCGGCGAAGATCAGCGCGCCCTCGCGGGCGGCGGCCGCCACCCAGGGCTCGCTCCGGCCCGGAGCGAGCGAGGCGACGGCGGCGCGGGCGCGCGGCGGGCAGTGCGGGAAGACCGGGCCGGGGCCGGTCGCGGGCGCGGTGGATCCGGCGGCGGCCGTGGTTCCCGGGGCGGGGGCGGGGGGCGTCGTTCCGGCGGGAGCCGTGGCGGCGGTGGGCGGGGGCGCCGCGTGCCCGTGCGAGACCATCGTGCGCTCGCCCTCGTACGCCATGGAGACGGTGACCGGGGAGTGCCAACCGGGGACGGTGTGCGACATCGTCAGGTCGATCCCCTCACCCTGTTCGAGGGCGTCCCAGCAGTACTCCCCGTAGTGGTCGTCCCCGAAGGCGGCGGCGAGGGAGGTGCGCAGGCCGAGGCGGGCCAGGGCGGTGGCCATGTTGGCGACGCCGCCGGGGCTGGAGCCCATGCCGCGGGCCCAGGACTCGGTGCCGCGTACCGGGGCGCTGTCGAGGCCCGTGAAGATGATGTCGAGGAAGACCGTGCCGGTCAGGAAGACGTCGCAGGCGGGGTCGCGGGGGGCGCGCAGCGCCAGCAGCGGGTCGATGCCCGGAGTCTCTGTGCTCACCGTGGGCTCCCGGATTCGTGCGCCGGATCCCGGCTCGATCCGCACCGTGCGAGGTGCGGATCGAGCCGGGATCCGGACCGTGTGAGGTGCGGATCGGAAGGCGATCCGGACCGGGTGGGGTGCGGCCAGTCTGCCCGATCCGGGGAGGGGAACACACTGTTCGAGCCCTGGTGTTCGCAGCACGCCTGACCTGCATAAACATGCGCTAATACCCGCACTGACCCTGCATAAACACATAAGTGACCCACATCACAGCGGGGCGGCTTCCGGGGGGCCGGAAGCGCTTGATACAAATTGCCCGCGAGCACCTTCGGGCACCTTGTCCGACGCGAGCCGCGATCTCCTGGCATATCGCCTTACCTCCGCAGCACCCCTCTGCCTTCTCCCCGTACCCCCTGCTTCGCCGTGCCGTGCCGCAGTACCTCTCCCCTCCCCTCCCCCTGCCTGCTCAGGCATGTCTTCAGGAACGCCCATGTCCTCGCGCCCTGGCGCCGTGTGGCCCCTGGTGGCCGTGTTCACCGCCGGTTACCTCGCCTCCTACCTCCTGCCCACCCTCGTCGGGCGGCTCAGCGCCCAGCTGGGGCTCACTTCCGCCGAGTCGGGGCTGGTCGGCAGCGCCCTGCTGCTCAGCTCGGCCGGGGCCGGCTTCGCCCTGGCGGGCCGGGTCGAGCGGTTCGGCCCCCGCGCCTCCGCCCGCACCGGGCTGGTGCTGGCCGCCGTCGGGTACGGCTCCGCCGCGCTCGCCGGGTCCGTACCGCTGGTGGTGCTCGGTGTGGTGGTCGGCGGCTTCGGATCGGGCACGGCGACCGCGGTCGCCGCGGCCGGGATAGCCGCCCGCCGTGACCCGCACCGCACGTCCTCGCTCGGGCTGCTCACCGTCTCCGCCACGGCGGGAGTCCTCTATCTGACGATCCCCCACCTGGGCGGCGGCCACCGGCTCCCGTTCGCGGCGATCGCCCTGGTGGCCCTGCTCGTCTGGCCCGCGACCGCCCGGCTCGGCGGGGCGACCGCCGCGGAGGGCGCCGCGTCACCGGTCACCGGCCCGCTGCCGCACCGCCGCTCCGGGCTCGTCCTCGCGGGCGGGATGCTCGTCTGGTCCATGGCGCAGAACGCGCTGTGGGGCGTGAGCAGCCGGATCGGCGTGGTCCAGGCGGGGCTGTCCGAGGTCACCGTCGGCGCGGTGTTCGCCGCCGCGCTCGGTGCGGGGCTGCTCGGGGTGACGGGCGCCGGGCTGCTCGGCGGACGGCTCGGCCGGGCGGTGCCGATCGGGCTGGGCACCGTGATCATCGCCGGGAGCATCGTGCTCAGCTCCTCGGCGCGGGACCTCGGATCGTTCGCGACCGGCGAGATCCTGTGGAACGCCGTCTATCCGGTGGTCCTGTCCTATCTGATCGGGCTGGCCGCCTCCCTGGACGCGCGCGGCCGGTGGGCGGTGCTGGCGGGCTCGGCCTCCTCGGTGGGGGTGGCCTGCGGCCCGCTGCTGGGCAGCGTGCTCTCCGAGGAGGCCGGCTATCCGGCGATGGGGCTGATCCTGGGCGCGGCCACCCTGCTGGTCGCCGCCCCGGTGACCGCCGTGGCGCTGCACACCGGCGGCCGTCCGCTGGTGCCCGGTTCGGTGCGCCGCCGTGGTGGCGCCCCGGTCGCCCTGCTGGCCGCCACCACCACGGGCAGCCTGCCCGGCGCGGTGCCGAAGCTCGGTTCACCGGAACAGACCGTCACGGAGCTGCGGGTGCCGGCGCTGCGGCGCAGGCGGCTGGTGCGCAGCGCGATCCGGACGGCCGGTCCCGACGGCGCCTCCGGCCAGGCGGACGGCTGACCGGGACCCGGCCGGGAGGGCCGCGCCCGGCCGGACTCGCCGCCGCGCGTCCCGTCCCGGCTCAGTCGAACGTGTAGGCCTCGACCTCGGCCAGGTAGCGCGCCCGGCGCTCCTCGTCGTGGTCGAGGAAGGCCGCCTCGAAGGAGTTGCGGGCCAAGGCGCGCAGCTGCTCGGGGCCGAGGGCGAGCGCGTCGCGGACGGCGTCGAAGTTGTCCCCCGCGTAGCCGCCGAAGTAGGCGGGGTCGTCGGAGTTCACCGTGCAGTGGAGTCCGGCGGCCAGCATCGCCGGAAGCGGGTGGTCCGTGAGCTTGTCGACCGTCCGCAGCCTGACGTTGGAGAGCGGGCAGAGCGTGAGCGGCACCCGGTCGGCGGCCAGCCGCGCCACCAGCTCCGGGTCCTCCAGGCAACGCAGCCCGTGGTCGATCCGCTCGACGCCGAGGATGTCCAGGGCCTCCCGGATGTACTCCGGCGGGCCCTCCTCCCCCGCGTGGGCGACCTTGCGCAGACCGAGCGCGGCGGCCGCCTCGTACACCTCGCGGAACTTGGCGGGCGGGTGGCCGACCTCGGCGGAGTCCAGGCCGATCGCGCTGATCCGGTGCAGGTACGGCTTCGCCGCGTCGAGGGTGCCGAGGGCGGATTCGGCGGACAGGTCGCGCAGGAAGCACATGATGAGCTGGGTGGAGACGCCGTGGGTCTCCTCGCTGCGCTCCAGCGCCCGGCCGATCCCCTCGATGACCGTGCCGATGGGGACGCCCCGCGCGGTGTGGGCCTGCGGGTCGAAGAAGATCTCGGCGTGCCGGACGCCCTGGGCGGCGGCGCGGGCGAGGTAGGCGTCGACGAGTTCGGCGAAGTCCTCCTCGGTGCGCAGGACGGCCATCAGCGCGTAGTAGAGGTCCAGGAAGGACTGGAGGTCGTCGAACTCGTAGGCGGCGCGCAGTTCGTCGGTGGTGGCGTACGGGAGGGTCACCCCGTTGCGCTCGGCGAGGGCGAAGGCCAGTTCGGGTTCGAGGGTGCCTTCGATGTGGAGGTGGAGTTCTGCCTTGGGGAGGTGCACGGGTGTCTCGCAAACGGTGGTGCCGGTGGGGTCAGGGGTGCCGGGAGGGGACCGGGACGCGCATCAGGTCCCGGGCGACGGTGAGTTCGCCGTCGAACCCGGTGGCGCGGGCCCGGGCCTCGAACAGCTCCGGGTCGCTGTAGCGCTGGGAGAAGTGGGTCAGCACCAGGTGGCGTACGCCCGCCTCCTTCGCCACCCGGGCGGCCTGTCCGGCGGTGAGGTGGCCGTGGTCGACGGCCAGCTTCTCGTCCTCGTCGAGGAAGGTGGACTCGATCACGAGCAGGTCGCAGCCCTCGGCGAGCGCGTACACCCCGTCGCAGAGCCGGGTGTCCATCACGAACGCGAACCGCTGGCCGCGCCGGTGCTCGGAGACCTGCTCCAGGGTGACGCCGCCGAGGGAGCCCTCGCGCCGGAGGCGGCCGACGTCCGGTCCGGCGATCCCGTGCTCCGCGAGGAGGGCGGGCAGCATGCGCCGGGTGTCGGGCTCGGTGAGGCGGTAGCCGTACGACTCGACGGGGTGCGAGAGCCGGTGGCAGTCCAGCGTGTAGGCGGGGGTGGTGGCGAGGATTCCGCCGTCCCCGGTGGCCGGGACCTGTTCGAGTTCGACGGTCTCGCGGTAGGCGGTGGCGTACCGCAGGCGGTCGAAGAAGTGCTGCCCGCTCGCCGGGTGGTGCGCGGTCACCGGGTGGGGCACCTGGTCGAGGTTGATCCGCTGGATCACCCCGGCGAGCCCGAGGGAGTGGTCGCCGTGGAAGTGGGTGACGCAGATGCGGTGGATGTCGTGCGCGGCGACCCCGGCCCGGAGCATCTGGCGCTGGGTGCCCTCGCCGGGGTCGAAGAGGATGCCTTCGCCGTCCCAGCGCAGCAGGTAGCCGTTGTGGTTGCGGTGCCGGGTGGGGACCTGGCTGGCGGTGCCGAGCACCACCAGCTCGCGTACGGACATGGGAGGACGCTCCTGCGGTACGGGCTTTATCCGGGGGGCCACTGGAGGCCGCGGCCGCCGAGGACGTGGGCGTGCGCGTGGAAGACGGTCTGGCCGGCGCCGGACCCGGTGTTGAAGATGAGGCGGTAGCCGGTGGAGTCGATCTTCTCGTCGGCGGCGACCGCTCCGGCCTCGGTCAGCACGTCGGCGGCGACCTGCGGCGCGGCGGCGGCGAGGGAGGCGGCGTCCGGGTAGTGGACCTTCGGGATGACCAGGACGTGGGTCGGGGCCTGCGGGTTGATGTCGCGGAAGGCGACGGTGGTCGCGCTCTCGCGGACGATGGTCGCCGGGATCTCTCCTGAGACGATCTTGCAGAACAGGCAGTCGGACTGCGGCTCTCCCGCCATGGCTCCGGGCCTCCTCGTCGGCTGGTGCGTCGGTACACGGTGATCGGGTGATCGGTACAGGGCATGCTATCGCCGGGCCGCCACCGCGCCGGAGGCCGTCCGGCGGTTCAGCCCCAGCGGCCGGTGCGGCCCAGCAGCAGCGCGGTGGCGGCGGTCCCGGCGGTGGAGGTGCGCAGCACGCTGCGGCCGAGGCGGTAGGGGCGGGCGCCCGCGCCGGCGAAGGCGTCCAGCTCCTGCGGGGAGACGCCGCCCTCGGGGCCGACGACGAGCACGATGGAGCCGGTGTCCGGGAGGCCTGCGGTGGCGAGGGGGGCGCTGTCGTGGTCGCGGTCCTCGTGCAGGACCCCGGCGAAATCGGCGTCGGCGAGCAGGGCGGCGACCTGCTTGGTCGTCGCCGCGTCGGCCACCTCGGGGAAGCGGACGCGGCGGGACTGCTTGCCCGCCTCGCGGGCTGTGGCGCGCCATTTCGCCAGGGACTTGGCGCCGCGGTCGCCCTTCCACTGGGTGATGCACCGGGCCGCCTGCCAGGGCACGATCGCGTCGACCCCGGTCTCGGTCATCGTCTCCACGGCCAGTTCGCCCCGGTCGCCCTTGGGGAGGGCCTGGACGACGGTGATGCGGGGCGCGGGCGCGGGCTCCTCCTGGATGCCCGCGCGGAGGACGACGGTGAGCCGGTCCTTGCCCTCGGCCGTGCGGACGACTCCCTCGGCCCACCGGCCGAGCCCGTCGGTGAGGACGACCTCCTCGCCGGGCTGGAGCCGGCGGACGGAGACGGCGTGCCGCCCCTCGGGGCCGTCCAGGACGAACTCCGGCCCGGTGGGCATCCGTTCGACGACGAAGACCGGTGCGGTCACCGGGGGCTCCTCATGCTCAGGGCCGCCCTGGCGGCCACCAGTTCGGCGGCGAGCAGCTCGATCAGCTCGCCGGCGGGCAGTTCACGGGCCATCCGGTGGCCCTGTCCGGCCCACAGCGCCATGCCCTGGGCGTCCCCGGCCTTGGCGGCGGCCTGGCGCAGCCCGCTGGTGACGTAGTGGACCTGGGGGTAGGCGGCGGGGGCGTACGGGCCGTGTTCGCGGACGAAGCGGTTGACCAGGCCGCGGGCGGGCCGCCCGGAGAAGGCGCGGGTCAGCTCGGTGCGGACGAACAGCGGGTTGGTCAGGGCCTGCTTGTGGAGCGGGTGGGCACCGGACTCGGGGCAGACCAGGAAGGCGGTGCCGAGCTGGGCGGCGTCCGCGCCTGCCGCGAGGGCGGCGGCGATCTGGGCGCCGCGCATCAGCCCGCCGGCCGCGAGGATCGGGATCTGCACGGTCTCGCGGACCTGGGCGATGAGGGAGAGCAGACCGATGCCGGTCTGGTCGACCTGCGGGTCGTCGCGGTGGGTGGACTGGTGGCCGCCCGCCTCGACGCCCTGGACGCAGACGGTGTCGGCTCCGGCCCACTGGGCGCTCCGGGCCTCCTCGGCGGAGGTGACCGTGACGATGGTGTGCGTCCCGGCGCGGGCGAAGGCGTCGAGGGTGTCGCGGGTGGGGCAGCCGAAGGTGAAGGAGACGACCGGGACGGGGTCCTCCAGCAGGATGGCGACCTTCGCCTCGTAGCCGTCGTCACCGCTGCTGTCCGGGTCGCCGAGCGGCGTCTCGTACCACGTGGCCTCTCCGGCGAGCTGGTGGCGGTAGACCTCGACGGCGCTGGGGTCGGCGAGCGCGGGCTGCGGCATGAAGAGGTTGACGCCGAACGGTCCGGCGGTGAGTCTGCGGAGCTCTTTGACCTCGTGGTACATCCCGTCCGCCGTCTTGTATCCGGCGGCCAGGAATCCGATCCCGCCGGCCTCGGTGACGGCCCCGGCGAGCTGGGGTCCGGACGCGCCGCCCGCCATCGGGGCCTGCACGATCGGATACCGGGAGAGACCGGTCAGCTCGGAGGACATGACCGCATCGTGCCACGTCCCGCACAACGGGGCCGAATCAGCCAGTCACCGCCCTGACCGGTTCCCCCTCCGTACGCGGCACCGCCCGCCGGTAGGGAACCGGCGGGCGGTGCGGTGAAAGGCGGAAAGCGGTTCAGCGACCGTTGAACGCGTCCTTCAGACGGGAGAAGAGGCCCTGCTGACCTGGCTGGAATTGACCCAAGGGCCGCTCCTCGCCGCGGAGCTTGGCCAGCTCCCGCAGCAGCCGCTCCTGCTCCGGGTCGAGCTTGGACGGGGTCATCACCTCGACGTGCACGATCAGGTCGCCCCGGCCGCCGCCGCGCAGATGCGTGATCCCGCGCCCGTGCAGCGGGACGGACTGGCCCGACTGGGTGCCGGGCCGGATGTCGATCTCCTCCACGCCGTCCAGCGTCTCCAGCGGGCACTTGGTGCCGAGGGCCGCGGCCGTCATGGGGATGGTGACCGTGCAGTGCAGATCGTCGCCGCGCCGCTGGAAGACCGGGTGCGCCAGCTCGTGGATCTCCACGTAGAGGTCGCCGGGCGGGCCGCCGCCGGGGCCGACCTCGCCCTCTCCGGCGAGCTGGATGCGGGTGCCGTTGTCGACGCCCGCGGGGATCTTGACCGTGAGGGTGCGCCGCGAACGGATGCGGCCGTCGCCGGCGCACTCCGGGCACGGGGTGGGCACGACGGTGCCGAAGCCCTGGCACTGGGGGCAGGGCCGCGAGGTCATGACCTGGCCGAGGAAGGACCGGGTGACCTGCGAGACCTCGCCGCGGCCGCGACACATGTCACAGGTCTGGGCGGAGGTGCCGGGGGCCGCGCCCTCGCCGCTGCACGTGGTGCAGACGACGGCGGTGTCGACCTGGATGTCCTTGGTGGTGCCGAAGGCCGCCTCGTTGAGGTCGATCTCCAGGCGGATCATGGCGTCCTGGCCGCGCCGGGTCCGCGAACGGGGCCCGCGCTGCGCGGCGTTGCCGAAGAAGGCGTCCATGATGTCGGAGAAGTTGCCGAAGCCGCCGGCTCCGAAACCGCCCGCTCCGCCACCGCCGCCGTTGGCGGAGAGGGGATCGCCGCCGAGGTCGTAGACCTGCTTCTTCTGCGGGTCCGACAGCACCTCGTAAGCGGCGTTGATCTCCTTGAACCGCTCCTGGGTCTTCGGGTCCGGGTTGACATCCGGGTGCAGCTCGCGGGCGAGCCGACGGAATGCCTTCTTGATCTCGTCCTGGGACGCGTCGCGGCGTACGCCGAGTACGGCGTAGTAGTCCGTGGCCACTTACGACTCCGCCAGGATCTGTCCGACGTAACGTGCCACTGCGCGTACCGCTCCCATCGTTCCGGGGTAGTCCATGCGGGTCGGTCCGACCACGCCGAGTTTGGCGACTGCCTCGTCGCCCGAACCGTAGCCGACCGCGACGACGGATGTGGAGTTGAGCCCCTCGTGGGCGTTCTCGTGCCCGATCCGTACGGTCATGCCCGAGTCCGTCGCCTCACCGAGCAGCTTCAGCAGGACGACCTGCTCCTCCAGCGCTTCCAGCACCGGCCGGATCATCACCGGGAAGTCGTGCCCGAAGCGGGTGAGGTTGGAGGTGCCGCCGATGATCAGCCGCTCCTCCGTCTCCTCGACCAGGGTTTCGAGGAGGGTGGAGAGAACCGTGGAGACCGTCCCCCGGTCCTCGCTGTCGAAGGATTCCGGCAGCTCCCGCACCAGGCGCGGGACATCGGCGAAGCGGCGTCCGACGACCCGGCTGTTGAGCCGGGCCCGCAGATCCGCGAGCGATGCCTCGCCGAACGGCGCGGGGCAGTCGATCATACGCTGTTCGACCCGGCCGGTGTCCGTGATCAGGACGAGCATCAGCCGGGCGGGGGCCAGCGACAGCAGCTCCACGTGCCGCACCGTCGAACGGGTCAGCGAGGGGTACTGCACGACGGCGACCTGACGGGTGAGCTGCGCGAGCAGCCGCACCGTCCGGCCGACGACGTCGTCGAGGTCGACCGCGCCGTCGAGGAAGTTCTGGATGGCCCGGCGCTCCGGCGAGGAGAGCGGCTTGACGCCCGCGAGCTTGTCGACGAAGAGGCGGTACCCCTTGTCGGTCGGGATGCGGCCCGCGCTCGTGTGCGGCTGGGCGATGAAGCCCTCCTCCTCCAGCACCGCCATGTCGTTGCGGACGGTGGCCGGGGAGACCCCCAGCTGGTGCCGCTCGGTGAGCGCCTTGGAACCGACCGGCTCCTCGGTGCCGACATAGTCCTGGACGATGGCGCGCAGCACTTCGAGTCTGCGTTCGCTGAGCATCGCGCACACCTCCAGCTGTGGTTCTCGGTGCCTCTGTCTGGCACTCGGTGCGTTCGAGTGCCAGCCGTCCCGCCGTCAGTGTACGGGGGCGGGGTGGGGCCGGGGCAAGGGCGACCGGCCGCGCTCCGCCGGGACCGCGCAGGTCGACGCCGCGCGGCGGGCCGTTGTCGATAGCCTCCCGGCATGGACGTCGCTTGGGAAGACTTCGGCTGGGAGCGGTTGGGCCACGGTATCGGCAGGCGTCGCCTGCCCGGCTGGGACGCCACCGCCGGGCTGGTGGCCGGACCGGAGGCCCTGCTGCTGTACGACACCGGCGCGACCCTGCGCGAGGGGGTGGAGCTGCGCCGGCAGGCGGAGGCGCTGCTGGGGCGGAGGGTGACGCATATCGCACTGAGCCACCCGCACTTCGATCACGTCCTGGGCACCGCGGCGTTCGCCGGAGCGCGGGTGTACGGGGCGGTGGGCCTGGGCGGTCTGCTGCGCGACGGGGCGGAGAGCATGTACGCGTCGGCCGTGGTCCATGGGGTGGCGGAGGACGAGGCGGCCCGGTCGGCGGACACGCTGGTGACCCCGGGCCACGAGGTGAGCGGCGAGTCGACGCTCGACCTGGGCGGCGGCCGACGGGTCCTGCTGGCGAACGTGGGGCCGGGGCACAGCGGCCACGACCTGGCGGTACTGGTGCCGGGTTCGGACGGCGAGCCTCCGGTGGTGTTCTGCGGGGACCTGGTCGAGGAGTCGGGCGAGCCGCAGGCGGGTGACGACGCGGTCCCCTCGCGCTGGCCGGCCGCGCTGGACCGGCTGCTGGAGCTGGGCGGCGAGGACGCGCTGTACGTGCCGGGGCACGGGGCGGTGGTGGACGCGGCGTTCGTCCGGGCACAGCGGGCGTCGCTGGCGGAACGGTTCGCGGTGGCGTGAGGGCGCCGGGGGCGGCCGCGCGGTGGTGTGCGGCCTTCGTCGCGGGGGAAGCCGCGCGGCGGGGTGAGGGACCTCGCGGCGGTGAAGGGGAGCCCGGCACGGGCGTGGGGTCCGCTCCCGGCGGCACGGGGGCCCTCGGGGCGGCGAGCGGTTCTCCGCGGCGGCACGCCGATTATCGTCGGTCCATGCGCAGTTATCAGCCGGACCTGACCCCGCCGTGGAAGCGGTCCGCCCCCGTGCCCGAGGTGCCCGCCGAACCCGATCTGGTCGTGGAGGAGGTCGGCTCCGGCTTCTGCGGGGCGGTGGTCCGCTGCGAGAAGACCGCCCAGGGGCCGACGGTGACCCTGGAGGACCGCTTCGGCAAACACCGGGTGTTCCCGATGGAGCCGCGCGGCTTCCTGCTGGAGGGCAAGGTCGTCACGCTGGTGCGCCCCTCGGCGGGCGGCCCCGTGCGCCCCGTCCGTACGGCCTCCGGATCGCTGGCGGTGCCCGGGGCGCGGGCACGGGTGGCGCGGGCCGGGCGGATCTACGTGGAGGGCCGGCACGACGCGGAGCTGGTGGAGCGGGTGTGGGGGGACGACCTGCGCATCGAGGGCGTGGTCGTGGAGTACCTGGAGGGCGTCGACGACCTTCCGGCGATCGTCGGGGAGTTCGCGCCGGGGCCCGACGCCCGGCTGGGGGTACTGGTGGACCATCTGGTGCCCGGCTCCAAGGAGTCCCGGATCGCCGCCGAGGTGACCGGGGACCACGTGCTGGTGGTGGGGCACCCGTACATCGACGTGTGGGAGGCGGTGAAGCCGTCCTCGGTGGGGATCGACGCCTGGCCGGTGGTGCCGAAGGGGCAGGACTGGAAGACGGGCGTCTGCCGGGCGCTGGGGTGGCCGGAGAGCACCGGGGCGGCCTGGCAGCACATCCTGTCCAAGGTCCGCAGCTACAAGGATCTTGAGCCCCAACTCCTGGGCCGGGTGGAGGAATTGATCGACTTCGTCACCGTTCCTGACTGATGTCCGGGGGCTGAGGCCGGTCCGTTCACGACGATCACGTCCCGATCCCCGGGAATGTCTGCGTCCCCCACGCACCATCGGCTAGTGAGGGGGGAGAACGGGCAGGCGGTGCACGGGCCGGAGGGCTCACGGGGGAGGGGCACGGGCGATGGCGCGCGAGGTCTGGCGGGACAGTGCGGACAACGAGGCGGCCTCGGCCGTCTTCCACCTGATGCAGCAGCTGATCGACCGGTACCGGGTCAACCGGCCGGTCATGCCGCTCGTGGTGGTCCAGGCCGCGGACGCGGCGGCCGGGCCGGAGATCGACGCGCGGGTGGAGCAGCTGGTCCACCAGGTGCACCGGGCCAACGAGCTGCGCCGGGTTCCGGTGCGGCTGCTGGACGGCGAGGGGGCGACCCCGTACGAGGCGGCGCTCGGCATGGTGCGCACGCTCTCCGAGAAGCCGTGGGAGACCCGCGAGAACACCCAGTACAAGAACTTCTCCTTTCCCCGCTCCCGGCTGCTCGGGGCGATCGAACAGGCCACCGCGGCGGTGGTCGAGCAGTCCGGCGGGAACACCTCCGAGGTCCGCGAGGAGCGGATTCTGGAGCAGCTGACCCGGCTGCGCTGGCGGTCGGGGCGGCCGCGCGGGGCGACCCGGTGGGACGGGCTGCGGCAGGCGGTGGGGCCCGAGACGTTCGTCGGGGCGCTGTTCATCGCCCTCCTCAGCGTGTTGCTCGGGGAGATCGGCTGGCTGCTGACGGCCCTGGTGGGGGCCCTCGCCCTGATCGGGCTCGCCGTGGTGGGGCTGGCGGGCCGGGCCGCGCCGCCGCTGCTGTGGCTGCGCCGGGCGAGCCGCTGGTTCGCCACCACCTCCTCGCTGGCCGCCTCCAGCACCGGTTACCCGTCGGACGGCTGGTCGTGGTTCTCGCCGAGCGGGTCGTGGCGGGTGATCCGGGCACGGGCGGCGGCGGTCGCGGAGCGGGTGGCGGACGCGGGGGCGGGCGACGAGCACGCGCGCCAGTTCCACCTGGAGCTGCGGGTGCAGGCCCTGCTGGAGGACCTGCGGCACAACTACCGCCCGCACTCCCTGGACTGGCGGCGCAGCAAGCGCACGGTGCCGCCGGTGGTGTTCCTGCCCCGCGCCACGCAGGACAACGGCGGCATCCTGCTGATCAACGCGATCAACAACGTGCGGTCGCGGCGCAGCGAGGTGGATCCGCTGCTGCTGCTCGCCTCGCTGCCGGCCCCCGAGATCATGCGGCACACCCCGCCGCTGCCCCCGGAGCGGCCGGGCCCCGGATCGCCGGCCGGCTCCTCCGGGGCGCGGGCCCGTTACGAGCGCTGGGTCGACGATCTGAGTCTGGGCCAGTCACCGGTGGCGGCGGCGACCCTGGCGTGGGTGCTGCTGCTGCCGCTGTCGACGGAGAAGCTGACCCATGAGCACGCGCACGCCCAGCTCGTCACCCACCGGGTGCGGCGGACGTGGGCGTGGTGGGTGATGTCACGGGCGACGATCGCGGTGGTCGTGGTGGGCTCGCTGCTGGGGGCGTTCCTGTGGGCGGGGCACTGGCGCGAGACGTACTGCCACGGTCCGCTGACCGATCGCAACACGGACGCGGTCCGGGAGGGGCGGGACGGCGACCGGGAGTGCGTGGGCGTGGCGACCGCGCCCGAGGTGCTGTTCGCACGCGGCAACGACCTGGAGCTGAACGGGGCGGGCAAGGGCATCACGTTCGAGCGGATCGAGCAGGCGATCCGTGAGGAGAACGACGACATCGAGGCGGGCGACGCGTATGTGACGGTCGTGTACGCCGGTCCGCTCACCGCTCCGGGCAATGACCGGGAGGCCACCCGCAAGGGCCTGGAGGAGCTGACCGGCGTCTATCTCCAGCAGCGGGCGGTGAACAAGACCGTGCGCCGGTCGGTGAAGCTGCGGGTGCTGACCGCCAACGGCGGTGAGGGGATGCTGCGGCAGCTCACCGCCGTACGGAAGATCATCGAGGTGGCCCGCCGGGACCCGACGGTGGTCGGCGTGGTCGGGCTCGGCCGCAACACCGAGGAGAGCGACGACGCGGTGAAGCTGTTGCGCGAGGCCGGGCTGCCGGTGGTGAACACGACGAACTCCAGCAGCGACCTGCCGCGCGACTTCCCCAACTACTTCGGTCTCGCGGCGACGGACGAGGAGCAGACGCATGTGCTCGGGCTGGTCGCCCGGCAGATCGCGGAGGGCCTCGACCGTCCGCACGCGATCGTGCTGTCGCGCGAGGGCCGCAACGGCGACCTGGACCGGTACACCGCCGAGCAGCGGGCCGCGGGCAAGGAGATGCTGCGGAGGTCGGGGTTCTCGCTGGGCGACGACGTGGAGTACGACCTGGCCGGCGGGGCGAGCCTGAACGCCCCGCTGACCACGATCTGCCAGGCCGAACGGGTGCCGGACGCCCTGTACTTCGCCGGACGGGTCGAGGACGTACCGACGCTGATGCGGGGCCTGTCGGAGACCACCGGGTGTTCGGACCGGCGGATGACGGTGTTCACCGGGGACGATCTGACGAAGGGCACGTTCGACGACTCCACGTCGATCGCGGCCAACGTCACGCTCTACCACAGCTCGCTCGCCCCGCTGAACCGGGGGAAGAACCTCGGCTTCTACGGGGACGCGTACCGCACGCTGCGGGCGCTGCACCCCGAGGGGGAGGTCGCCACGCTGGCCTCGGGGCGTCCGGCGTACGAGGACGACCTGTTCGCCAGCGGGCAGACGGTGATCTCGTACAGCGCGACGGCCGCCCTGTACGACGCGGCGGCGCGCGGCGACAAGCGGCGGAGCGCGGCGGAGACCTGGGCGACGCTGCACACGGTGGACCTCAACAACATGCCCACGGGGACGATCTCGTTCAGCCGGTCGCGGTCCTCGGTCTCGGACAATGTGCACGGCCTCAACATCGTCAAGGTGGTCCGGCCGGGGCCGAGTGCCGAGCGGACCCTGGTCTGCGGCAAGCCGGCCGGGGTCGCGCCGCCGCTGACGGCGAAGGACTGCGAGCCGTGAGGTCCGGGTTCGCGGCCCGGACCGGGCGAAGGGCCGCACACCGTGCGGCCCTTCGCCCGGCCGGGGTCAGTCGACCAGGTCGCGGACGACGGCGTCGGCCAGGAGCCGCCCGCGCAGCGTGAGGACCGCACGGCCCTTCCGGTACGGCTCCGGCGCCAGCAGCCCGTCGTCCAGGGCCCGGCGGGAGGCGGCGAGGCCGTCGGGCTTCAGCAGGTCCAGAGGGCAGCCGTCGAGGAGCCGCAGCTCCAGCAGGACGCGCTCGACCCGGCGGTCCTCGTCGCTCAGCACCTCGCGGCCCGCGCCGGGCGAGCGGCCCTCGGCGAGCGCCTGGGCGTACGCGCCGGGGTGCTTCACGTTCCACCAGCGCACGCCCCCGACGTGGCTGTGCGCGCCGGGGCCGGCGCCCCACCAGTCGGCGCCGCGCCAGTACAGCTCGTTGTGCAGGCAGCGTCCGGCCTCGGTGGTGGCCCAGTTGGAGACCTCGTACCAGTGGAAACCGGCGGCGGCGAACGCCTCGTCCGCGATGAGGTAGCGGTCGGCGTGCGCGTCGTCGTCGGTCATGGGGATCTCGCCGCGCCGGATGCGGCGGGCGAGCTGGGTGCCCTCCTCGACGATCAGGGCGTAGGCGGAGACGTGGTCGGGGCCCGCGCCGATCGCGGCGTCCAGGGAGGCCCGCCAGTCGTCGTCGGACTCGCCGGGGGTGCCGTAGATCAGGTCGAGGTTGACGTGGTCGAAGCCCGCGGCGCGCGCCTCGGCGACGCACGCCTCGGGGCGGCCGGGGGTGTGCGTGCGGTCCAGGATCTTCAGGACGTGCTGCCTGGCGCTCTGCATGCCGAAGGAGACCCGGTTGAATCCGCCCTCGCGCAGGGCGGAGAGGTAGGCCGGGTCGACGGACTCCGGGTTGGCCTCGGTGGTGATCTCCGCGTCGTCCGCGAGCCCGAACTCCTCGCGGATCGCCGCCAGCATCCTCACCAGGTCGGCGGCGGGCAGCAGGGTGGGAGTGCCGCCGCCGACGAAGACCGTACGGACCGGGCGGGGGTCGTCGCCGAGGACCTTGCGGGCCTGGCGGACCTCCTCGATCAGATGAGCGGCGTAATTGTCGCGGGAGGCCAGGGCGCCGCCGGAGCCGCGCAGCTCGGTGGCGGTGTAGGTGTTGAAGTCGCAGTAGCCGCAGCGGGTGGCGCAGTACGGGACGTGCAGGTAGAAGCCGAGCGGGCGGTCGGCTGCGCCTTCCAGGGCGTGGCGGGGCAGCGCCCCGTCGTCGGGCACGGGTTCACCATCGGGCAGTACGGAAGGCATACCGTCCATTGTCGCCCGTCGCGCGGGCGCGGTGCGCCGCTCACTCCGCCCATTGTCGCCCGTCGCGCGGGCGCGGTGCGCCGCTCACTCCGCGTGCAGGACCAGCAGCGCCATGTCGTCGTCCGGGGGCTGTTCGGCGAACGCGTGGACGGCCCGCCGGAGCCGTTCGGCGGTCGCGTCGGCGGGCAGTCCGGCGCACCCGGCCAGTAGGCGGGCCAGCCCGTCCCCGTCGTCGAACATCAGCGGGCCCGACCGCCGCTCGGTGACCCCGTCGGTGACGCAGAGCAGGGTGTCGCCTGGCGCGAGGTCGAAGACCTGGCTCTCGTACGCCACGTCCTCGACGACCCCGAGCAGCACCTGGGGCTCGGCGGCCGGGCGTACGGAACCGTCGGGGCGCAGCAGCAGCGGCAGCGGGTGCCCGGCGCTGGCCACCGTGCAGCGGACCCCGCCGCCGGGGAGCGGCACGACCTCCCCGTACAGCAGGGAGAGGAACCGCGCCTGGGTGCCGTCGTGGAGCTGCCCGCCCCCGGCGGCGGCGACCATCAGGGCGGCGGCCTCGGCGGCCTCCATCGCGTCGTCGAGGAGCAGCCGGTTGAGCCGGTCCAGGACCTCCCCCACGCCGAAGCCCTCGCGGGAGAGCAGCCGCAGCCAGGGGCGGGCGAGGCCGGTGACGACGGCGGCCTCGGGTCCGGAACCCTGGACGTCGCCGAGGACGAAGCACCAGCGGTCGCCGGGGCAGGGGAAGATGTCGTAGAAGTCACCGCCGACCACGCCGTCGTCGCTCGGTTCGTAGACCAGGGCGCTGGTGACACCGGGGATCTCGGCGACCTTGCTGGGGAGCAGCCCGCGCTGGAGGATGCGACTGATGGTGGCCTGCCGGGTGTAGGCGCGGGCGGCGCCCACGGCGAGACCGAGCCGGCGGACGAAGTCCTCGATGAGCGAAGCGACGGCCTCGGGCATCCGGGCGGCGCCCTCCCGTCCGACGAGGACGGTGCCGAGCACCCGGTCCCCTGCGGTGATCCGGAACGCCAGCGCGGCCCCGTCCGGGCACTCGGGGTGCGGGACGGCGTCTCCCCCGCCCCCGTCGCTCCGGAGGACGGGCCAGGGCACCGGCACCGGCACCGGGCCCGCGCCCAGCGCGGCGGGGAGCTTGAGAGGAGCCGCCTCCAGGGCGGCGCGCAGGGCCTCGGCGCCGGTCTCGTCGCTGTGCCGGACGCGGGCGAGGCGGGGTTCGGCGGCCGGTCCCCCGCCCTCGGTCTCCAGCCAGATCGCGCACCAGTCGGCCAGCCGGGGCACCAGGAGCTGGCCCGCTATGGCGGCCACCAGGTCCTCGTCGAGCTGCCCGGCGAGCAGGTCGGACGCCTCGGCGAGGAAGGCCGGGGCGTCCCGGCCGTCCCAGACGGCGTCGTCGCGTTCGGTGCGCCGGGGGGCGGGGGCGAGGGGTTCGGCGGCGCGCAGGCCGCGCCGGAGGGCATCCCGGTCGGGCGGGGTGGGCGGGGCGCTCCAGTCGTCGACGGGGAGCCGGGCCCAGACCGTCTTGCGGCCGGTGCGGTAGGTGATGCCCCAGGAGTCGGCGAGGGTGGCGACGAGCTGGAGGCCGCGCCCGTACTCGGCGGGGTCGGGCAGCTCCCCGGCGGCCGGCCCGGTGGACGCGGGCTCCGGCGCGGGGTCGTCGCCGCCGACGGGGCGGGCCGGGTGGTGGTCGGTGACCTCCAGGACGAGGGCGGCGGCCGGTCCGTCGCCGTCTTCCTCCTCCAGCGCGATGACCAGGTCGACGGTGGTCCCGGCGTGCACGACGGCGTTGGTGACCAGCTCGTTGGTGACGGTCACGGCGTCGTCGGCGAGCCGGTCGCTGAAGCCGACGGCGGCGGGCGCCCCCAGCGCGGTCCACTCCGCGAGCGCGGCCCGCACGAACCGCCGGGCGGCGGCCGGGGTGAGCGGTATGCCGGGCAGGCTGGTGCGGCGGGCGGGGCGCGGACCGGGCGCGTGCCCGGCCCGGCCGGTGCCGGGACGCTGCACGGTGTCCCGCTGCAAGGGAATGGGCGCCACGGTACGGCTCCTACGGTCCGACGACACCGCCAGGGTGACAGACGGGCGGCGCCCGTAAGCGTCGAGTCACCGAAGTGAGCGGAAAATTGAGGGCGTTCCCACCGCTGCCCCCTCGCGGCCGAGGCGGTAGCGTCCCCTTCCATGATCGCCCTCGACACGCTCGTCCGCCTCTGCCGGCCACCGGCCGACCCGCCGCCCGCCGTGGACTGGGCGCGTGCCGAGTCGGCGCTCGGTACGGCGCTTCCGGCCGACTACAAGCGGCTCGTCGAGACGTACGGCGACGGCGTCTTCGACGAGACGATCTGGCTGCTCGTCCCGGACTCCGCCCACGACGACTGCGATCTGCACGCGCAGACCGCGGAACGGGAGGAGATCCTGGCCGGGTTGTGGAAGTTCGAGGAGAGGCCCGCCGGGTTGCGGGAGGCGGGGGCGAGGGTCCTGCCGTGGGCGTTCGAGGAGGGCACCGGGGCGTTCCTGTACTGGCTCGTGCGGCCCGGCCGGCACCCGGACGCGTGGACCGTGCTCCACCACGAGGGGCGCGGCCCCCTGTGGGAACACCACGAGACGGGGTGCCTGGCCTTCCTGCTGGCGGTACTCACCGGAACGGCGGAAACGGAGTACTTCGGCCACCTCCGCGAGGCGCCGAAGCAGGCGGAACACCTCTTCGAGACCGCCGGCCGGGCCCTCGGGGCGACCGGGCGGTGACACCGCGCCCGCCGCCGACCACGTGGCCCGGCACGGACCCGTCACCGTGATCACTTCACGGAGGCACGCCACCACGAGCTTCCCGTACGTGGCCGGACCGGCGGAGGCCGTCCGCGCGATGCCGGGTCCGGACCGGCAGGAAGGGATCGAGCGATGACCTTGCGCTCCGACGTGGCGGGGCTGCTCGCGGGGGGCCGCCATCATCGACATGGATGCCGAGGCCGCCGTCGCGGACGAGCATGTGCGCTGGTCCGTGTACCGCCGCGTCGTCCCGGTGACCGCCTCCTCGCCCCACCGCGACCGGGCCGGGGGCGGCGGCCCGAGACCGCGCCGCGCCGGTGGAGACCCCCCGCCCGAGCGCCCGTGACCGGCCCGCCCGCCGACCGCGTACGGGGCGGACAGCCGCCGGCCGGCGTCCGCCTGACGGAGGTTCCGGCCCCGCCCGGAACCGGCTCGCACCACCCCCGGCCGTTCCCCTGCCCCTGCGGTACGCGGGCCGGTTCCGGCACTACGGGAAGCCCGCCCGCGACGTGGGGACGGCCGACACGTTCCGCTGCGCCGGGTGCGCGAACGCGGACGGACCGTGGACCGTGCTCTGCGACGGGTGTCCGGTGACCCCGGGCTGCCCGTGCGGGGTGACGACCGACCGGCGCGGCCTCACATTCTCCGAGGTCTTCCTCGTCCTGCCCGACGGGTGAAGCCCGCCCCCACGCGCGCGCGAGGGCGGCGGGGCGTGTACCGGGGCAGGTCGCACAACGGGCGGGGCCCCGGCCCCCGAAGGGTCCGGACACCCCGCCCGTGGCCGTCCGGGGCCGAGCCCCCGGACGGTTCGCGCGAGCAGCCGCTAGGCCTCGCGCGAGCCCGCGTACATCTCGTCGATGAGCCCCCGGTACTCGCGCTCGACGACCGGCCGCTTCAGCTTGAGGCTGGGGGTCAGCTCGCCGTGCTCGACGTCCAGGTCGCGCGGCAGGAGGCGGAACTTCTTGATCGTCTGCCAGCGCTGGAGGCCCTCGTTGAGCTGCTTGACGTAGCCGTCGATCAGCTCGACCGTCTGCGGGGCCGCGACGACCTCCGCGTACGACTTGCCCTCCAGGCCGTTCTCGGCGGCCCAGCCGAGGAGCGTGGGGCCGTCGAGCGCGATGAGCGCGGTGCAGAAGTTACGGTCCGCGCCGTGGACCAGGATGTTGGAGACGAACGGACAGACCGCCTTGAACTGCCCCTCCACCTCCGCCGGGGCGACGTACTTGCCGCCGGACGTCTTGATCAGGTCCTTCTTGCGGTCGGTGATGCGGAGGTACCCGTCGGCCGACAGCTCGCCGATGTCACCGGTGTGGAACCAGCCGTCCGACTCCAGGACCTCCTCGGTCTTGTCGGCCAGCTTGTGGTAGCCCTGCATGATGCCGGGGCCGCGCAGCAGGATCTCGCCGTCGTCCGCGATCCGCACCTCGGTGCCGGGGAGCGGCTTGCCGACCGTGCCGGTGCGGTAGGCCTCGCCCGGGTTGACGAAGGAGGCGGCGCTGGACTCGGTGAGGCCGTAGCCCTCCAGGATGTGGACACCGGCGCCCGCGAAGAAGTAGCCGATGTCGGGCGCGAGGGCGGCGGAGCCGGAGATGCAGGCGCGCAGCCGGCCGCCGAAGGCGTCACGGATCTTGGAGAAGACGAGCGCGTCCGCGATCTTGTGCTTGGCGCCGAGCGCGAAGGGCACGGACGCGTTGCCGGTACGGCGGAAGTTGTCCTGGGAGACCTTGGCGTACTCGCGGGCCACCCCGGCCGCCCACTGGAAGATCTTGTACTTGGCGCCGCCGCCCGCACGGGCCTTGGAGGCGACCCCGTTGTAGACCTTCTCGAAGATCCGGGGCACGGCGGCCATGTAGGTCGGCTGGACGACCGGCAGGTTCTCGATGATCTTGTCGATCCGGCCGTCGACGGCGGTGACGTGGCCGACCTCGATCTGGCCCGAGGTGAGGACCTTGCCGAAGACGTGGGCGAGCGGCAGCCAGAGGTACTGGACGTCCTCGGCGGTGATCAGCCCGGTCGACACGGTGGCCTTGGCCATGTACGACCAGTTGTCGTGCGGCAGCCGTACGCCCTTGGGGCGGCCGGTGGTGCCCGAGGTGTAGATCAGGGTGGCGAGCTGGTCGGCGGTGATCGCGGCGACCCGCTCGGTGACCGCGTCCGGGTCCTTGGCGAGCAGCTCGTTGCCCCGCGCCTCCAGGTCGGCGAGGGTGAGGATCCAGCCCTCGGGGTCGCCCTCGGCGGGCTCGACCCCGGTCGGGTCGATGACCACGACATGGGCCAGGTTCGGCAGGTCCGCGCGGGTCTCCCGCGCCTTGGCCAGCTGCTCGGCGTCCTCGGCGACGAGGACCCGGCTCTCGGAGTCGGACAGGATGAACGCGGACTCCTCGGCGTTCGTCGACGGGTAGATCGTGGTGGTCGCGGCACCCGCGCACATCACCCCGAGGTCGGTGAGGATCCACTCCACGCGGGTGGCCGAGGAGAGGGCGACCCGCTCCTCCGGCCGCACGCCGAGCGCGATGAGCCCGGCGGCGATGGCGAAGACCCGCTCAGCGGCCTGGCCCCAGCTCAGGGACTTCCAGTCGTCGGGCCCCTCGCCCGAGGCCGACGGCACCGGATAGCGGTACGCCTCCCCGGCGGGGGTAGCCGCCACGCGGTCGATGAAAAGGGACGCCACGGAGGGCGGCCGGTTATCGATCAAGGTCTGTGTGTCGCTCACGACGTCCTCCGGGCCTGCGGCAATGCTACGACCGGCTTCTTTGGTACAGCGGCCGGCGGCTCTCGTCCTGCTGCCTGCTGCGGCTCGCTGCTCTCGCTGTTCTCGTCCTGCTGCTCAACCTGCGTGTTCGGCTTGTTTAACTGACCAGTAACCATCAAGACGTGATCAGAGTAAAGCGCGCGTGTCCGCCATGTAAGAGGCAGCGGGCCGCCGCTTCATAACGAAAGGGACCACGGCGAAGGGGCTCGGGGCCGGACGCCCCACGGCGAAGAGGCGCGAGCGGTGCCCGGCGAAGGGGCCGACGGCGGAGGGCCCCCACCCCGCGCGGCGCTGCGGAGTGGGGGCCCTCGGGACCGCCGGGAGGCGGGGCACAGGCATGTCGGGGACGGCGGCTGAAGCGCTGCGGCGGGCTCCTTCTCGGCCCGGCGCGGGTCGGGCCACCTTTCGGCCCGACCCGCGGCGGGCCGTTTCCCGCCCCGGCCCGCGTCGGGCTACTTCTTGCCCTTGGACTCCCCCGCGGACTCGTCGGTCGACAGGACGGAGATGAACGCGTCCTGCGGCACCTCCACGTTGCCGACCATCTTCATCCGCTTCTTGCCTTCCTTCTGCTTCTCCAGCAGCTTCCGCTTACGGGAGATGTCACCGCCGTAGCACTTGGCGAGGACGTCCTTGCGGATGGCGCGGACGGTCTCGCGGGCGATGACCCGAGCGCCGATGGCCGCCTGGATCGGCACCTCGAAGTTCTGGCGCGGGATGAGCTTCTGCAGCTTGGCGACGAGCCGGACACCGTACGCGTACGCCTTGTCCTTGTGGGTGACCGCGGAGAACGCGTCCACCTTGTCGCCGTGCAGCAGGATGTCGACCTTCACAAGGTCGGCCGTCTGCTCGCCGGTGGGCTCGTAGTCGAGGGAGGCGTACCCGCGGGTCTTGGACTTCAGCTGGTCGAAGAAGTCGAAGACGATCTCCGCGAGGGGCAGGGTGTAGCGGATCTCGACCCGGTCCTCGGAGAGGTAGTCCATGCCGAGCAGGGTGCCGCGACGGCCCTGGCACAGCTCCATGATCGCGCCGATGAACTCGCTGGGGGCCAGCACCGTGGCGCGGACGACCGGCTCGTGCACCTTGTCGATCTTGCCCTCGGGGAACTCGCTCGGGTTGGTGACGACGTGCTCGGTGCCGTCCTCCATCTCGACGCGGTAGACCACGTTGGGGGCGGTGGCGATCAGGTCGAGCCCGAACTCGCGCTCCAGCCGCTCACGGACCACGTCGAGGTGGAGCAGGCCGAGGAAGCCGACGCGGAAGCCGAAGCCGAGCGCGGCGGAGGTCTCCGGCTCGTAGACCAGGGCGGCGTCGTTGAGCTGGAGCTTGTCGAGCGCCTCACGCAGGTCCGGGTAGTCGGAGCCGTCCAGCGGGTAGAGCCCCGAGAACACCATCGGCTTCGGGTCCTTGTAGCCGCCCAGCGCCTCGGTCGCCCCGTTGTGCAGGGAGGTGATCGTGTCACCGACCTTGGACTGCCGGACGTCCTTCACACCGGTGATGATGTAGCCGACCTCGCCCACGCCGATGCCGTCGGCCGGGGTCATCTCCGGGGAGGACACCCCGATCTCCAGCAGCTCGTGGGTGGCGCCGGTCGACATCATCCTGATGCGCTCGCGCTTGTTGAGCTGGCCGTCCACGACACGGACGTAGGTGACGACGCCGCGGTACGAGTCGTAGACCGAGTCGAAGATCATCGCGCGGGCGGGGGCGTCCGCGACGCCGACCGGGGCCGGCACGTCCCGTACAACCCGGTCGAGCAGCGCGTCCACGCCGACGCCGGTCTTGGCGGAGACCTTGAGCACGTCCTCGGGCTGGCAGCCGATGAGGTTGGCCAGCTCCTCGGAGAACTTCTCCGGCTGCGCGGCGGGGAGGTCGATCTTGTTGAGCACCGGGACGATGGTGAGGTCGTTCTCCATCGCGAGGTAGAGGTTGGCCAGCGTCTGGGCCTCGATGCCCTGCGCGGCGTCGACCAGCAGGAGCGTGCCCTCGCAGGCGGCGAGCGAGCGCGAGACCTCGTACGTGAAGTCCACGTGTCCCGGAGTGTCGATCATGTTGAGGACGTGGGTCCGACCCTTGTCCTCGCCCTCGGTGGGCGCCCAGGGCAGCCGGACCGCCTGGGACTTGATGGTGATGCCGCGCTCGCGCTCGATGTCCATCCGGTCGAGGTACTGAGCACGCATCTGCCGCTGGTCGACCACTCCGGTCAGCTGAAGCATCCGGTCGGCAAGGGTCGACTTGCCGTGGTCGATGTGCGCGATGATGCAGAAGTTGCGGATCAGCGCCGGGTCGGTACGGCTCGGCTCGGGCACGTTGGAAGGAGTCGCGGGCACGCAGGGTCCTGATTCTTGAGACGCCGAACGCCGTGTCTCGGGTCGATGTCGGGTCGGTCGGATCGATACGTAGGCTCCATCGTCCCACGCCTGCGGGGCGGCGACCGGTTTGGGCCGGTCGAAGGGTGACTGCTACCGTGGACAGCTGTGCCTCGTGGCTCTCACGAGCGGCGGGGCTCACCTGGAAGATCCAACGAACCTGAAAAGGCTCTATTCGTGGCGAACATCAAGTCCCAGATCAAGCGGAACAAGACCAACGAGAAGGCGCGCCTGCGCAACAAGGCCGTCAAGTCGTCGCTCAAGACCGCGATCCGCAAGGCCCGCGAGGCCGTCGCAGCCGGTGACGTCGAGAAGGCCACCACGGCCGCTCGCGACGCCTCCCGTCAGCTCGACAAGGCTGTCTCGAAGGGTGTCATCCACAAGAACGCCGCCGCCAACAAGAAGTCGGCGCTGGCGTCCAAGGTTGGCTCCCTGCAGGCCTGAGCTTCTTCCCGAAGCTCACTGATGTGAACGCCGGAACGGACCAGCGGGCCCTCTCTCCCGCCCCTGCCCGGCCCCCGCGCCGCACACCGAACCTGCGTTCGCCACGCGGGTGCGGCGCACCCAGAGCATGACCCGGAAGCCCCGGCCCCGAGCTCCCCAGCTCGGGGCCGGGGCTTCCGGGTGTCCCGGGGGCTTCCGTGGGTCCCGGGGGGGGAAAGCAGGGGGCGGAGGCAGGGGCGCGCGGCCTGTAGGCGGTACCGCCCGCCCCGCCCCCGTAGGGGTCGTTCACCGGGACTGCCCGAGGGGACCGCCTGGTGGGACCACTCGACGGGACTGTCCGGCAGGGCTGCCCGGCGGGACTACCGCCCCGCGCGCGCGGCGCGGGCGATCGTCACGACGGCCTTCTCCAGCGCGTACTCGGGGTCGTCCCCGCCGCCCTTCACCCCGGCGTCCGCCGCCGCCACCGCCCGCAGGGCCACCGCGACCCCGTCCGGCGTCCATCCCCGCATCTGCTGACGCACCCGGTCGATCTTCCACGGCGGCATGCCCAGCTCCCGAGCCAGGTCGGCGGGTCGGCCGCCGCGGGCCGACGACAGCTTCCCGATCGCCCGCACCCCCTGCGCCAGCGCACTGGTGATCAGCACGGGCGGGACCCCGGTCGACAGCGACCACCGCAGCGCCTCCAGCGCCTCCGCCGCGCGCCCTTCGACGGCCCGGTCGGCGACGGTGAACGAGGAGGCTTCCGCGCGCCCGGTGTAGTAGCGCCCGACGACCGCCTCGTCGATCGTGCCCTCGACGTCCGCGATCAGCTGGGACACCGCGCTCGCCAGCTCCCGCAGATCGCTGCCGATGGAGTCCACCAGCGCCTGGCACGCCTCCGGCGTCGCGGACCGCCCGTGCGTCCGGAACTCCGACCGTACGAACGAGAGCCGCTCGGCCGGCTTGGTGGTCTTCGGGCAGGCGACCTCGCGGGCCCCCGCCTTGCGCGCCGCGTCCAGCAGCCCCTTGCCCTTGGCCCCGCCCGCGTGCAGCAGGACGAGCGTGATCTCCTCGACCGGCGAGCCGAGATACGCCTTGACGTCCTTGACCGTGTCGGCCGAGAGGTCCTGGGCGTTGCGCACGATCACGACCTTGCGCTCGGCGAAGAGCGAGGGGCTGGTCAGCTCGGCGAGCGTGCCCGGCTGCAACTGGTCGGACGCCAGATCACGGACGTCCGTGTCGGCGTCGGCGGCGCGCGCGGCCGCCACCACCTGCTGCACCGCGCGGTCCAGGAGGAGGTCCTCCTGGCCCACGGCGAGGGTGAGGGGAGCGAGCGGATCGTCGGTGGAATTCTTCCTGGTGGCCATCACCGACCAGCATCCCACGCCCCACCGACAGCCCCGGCGGCCCGCCGCCCGCCCACTCGGTGCCGGCTCCTGGGCCACGGCCCATCGGCACGGCCCGGGGATACGGGCACCCGTACCGGAGGGCCGTACCGGAGAATGTCCGGGTGAGCGATGTGAGACATGTACTGGTGCTGCCCGACCGAGACGCGGCACAGGAGGTGGCCGAGGAGCTGGCGGACCGCTTCGGGGTCGGCGAGGAGCCTCAGCTCGTACGGGACGCGCTGGCCGGCGAGGACGACGCCGAGGACGCCCAGTGGCTGGTGGTCGTGGAAGATCCGGCCGGACGCCTGGACCCGGCCGCGCTGGACGCGTTCGCCGAGGAGTACGAAGGCTGGCTGGAGAAGCCGTGAGAGGCGTCCCGGCGGACCGGCCGGGGTTCAGCCCTTGGGCACGATCTGGATGTCCAGGTCGATGACGATGCTCGGCCCCACCACCGCGATCCCGCGCGCCAGCATGGTCTGCCAGGTGAGCGTGAAGTCCTCGCGGTGCAGTTCGGTGGTGGCCCGGCAGGCGGCGCGGGTCTCGCCCTCCAGGCCACTGCCGATACCGAGGTACTGAGTGTCCAGCGTCACGGTCCGGCTCACCCCGTGCAGGGTCAGCGCCCCGGTGACGCCCCAGCGGCTGCCGCCCCGGTGGACGAAGCGCTCGCTGTAGAACTCCAGCGTCGGATAGCGGCCGACGTCGAGGAAGTCGCCGGAGCGCAGATGGTCGTCACGCATCTGCACATTGGTGTCGATCGACGCGGCGTCGATGATCACGTGCATGGCGGAGTCCTCCATGCGGTCGGCGATCCGGACCGCCCCGGCGAAGGTGTTGAACCTGCCGTGGATGCGGGCGAGCCCGATGTGACGGGCGGTGAAGCCGATCTGCGAGTGGTTCGGCTCGATGTCCCAGTCGCCGGGTTCGGGCAGTTGCGGGAGCGGTGCCACCTGGAGCGTCACATCGCCCAGGTTGGCGTGCGCTCCCTCGGTCACCGTCACCGCCCCGTGGAAGGGGGAGAAGCCCTCGGCCGTGATCGCGAGACGGTGGTCCCCGGCCGGAACCGTGGCGAGAACCCTGCCGAAGGGGTCCGTCTCGCCGCCCGTCACCCGGCGGCCCGTGCTGTCGGTCACGACGAACTCGGCCTGCGGTACCGGTTCGTTGACCGGGTCCAGCACCCGGCAGCTGAGCACACCTGCGGTGCGAGGCACCTGGACTCCCGCGAGGGCCCCACCGCGCCCACCCGCCTGGCCTCTGTTTCCCAGCCAACGGCCGAACATCTCTTACCTACTCCCAGGGGCACTTCGCACTCCGGGCCTCTGACCGGCGTACGTCCTTGTCGGATCTCTTGGACGTCCCTGTCGGACATGTCGGATCAGCGGCCCGCCGACGAGCATGCATTCGATCACTATTGCGCCGTTCGAGCAAACTGACCACCTCGGAAGGTCTTGTGCTGAGATGCCACGAGGTGTAATGGGGATGCCGACTACTGGGATCGGCGACAGGGATCGGGCGCGCTCGCACGGCGACCCTCCCCACCTCGGACACCACGGACCTAGGTCTCCTGTCCGAGGTGCGCCGGGCCCCCGCCCGAGGGCTGTGGCCCGAGGCGTCGCGTGATCATCGCGGTCTAGCGTGTCGGGCATGACCGAACCCGACCCCGCCCGCAGCCGGGAGCAACGCAAACAGGACGTCCTGACCCGTCTGCGGCGGGACCACGACGCATGGGTGGCGACGGCCTCCCCGGACGGCGTCCCCACTCTGGTGCCGCTGTCGTTCTCCTGGGACGACGACACCGGCACCCTGGTGATGTGCACGCGGCGGACCAACCCGACCGCCGTCAACGTGACCCCCACCGGCCCGATCCGGGTCACCGTCGGCCACACCCGCGACGTGGTACTGATCGAGGGCGACGCACAGGTCGTGGAGGGAAAGGACCTGGCCCCCGTCCTGGGCGACGCGTTCGCCGCCAAACTCGACTGGGACCCGCGCGACGGCCCCCGCTGGGTGTTCCTGCTCATCACCCCTCACTCCCTGCGCGCCTGGCGTGAGGAGAACGAACTCCCCGACCGCGATCTGATGGCCGACGGTGCCTGGCTCGTCTGACCCACGCACCCGGACCGCGGGAAACGGGGGTCCGCTTCGCCGGGATCACGACCTCCCCACCGCCCGCAGCTCCTTTCCGGTGCCCGTCACCGCGATCGCCCCGTCGGTGTCGGTGCGCAGGACCCGTGCCCCGGCCGCGCCGAGAGCGCCCACCGTGCGCGGCGACGGGTGACCGTACGGGTTGTCCGCGCCGCAGGAGATCAGCGCCAGCCTCGGCCGTACGGTGTGGAGCAGCCCGGCGTCCTGGAAGGCCGAGCCGTGGTGGGCCACCTTGAGAACGTCCACCGGGCCCGACGCCTCCCGGTCCCGCAGCAACTCCCGCTGAGCCGGGGGCTCGAGGTCTCCGAGCAGGAGCAGCGTCAGCCCTCCGGCCGCCCGTACGCGCAGGGTGACGCTGGAATCGTTCGGCTCCCGCACCGCTGCCCCCGCTCCCCCGGACCCCGGACGCGGCCAGAGGACCCGCCAGTCGACCGGGCCCCACCGGCGGCGCTCCCCGGCCGCGGCCCGCACCGTCGGAACCCGCGCCTCGGCCGCCGTGCGCCGCACGAACGCGGCCTGCTCGGGCGGTTCTTCGAGGCTCGTCGTCTGGATCGCGCCCACCGCCCTGCCCCGCAGAACGCCCGGCAGCCCGCGTACGTGGTCGGCGTGGAAGTGGGTCAGGACCACGAGCGGCACCCTGGTCACCGCGAGGTCGCGCAGGCAACGGTCGACCGCGCGGGGATCAGGCCCGGCGTCGACGACCACCCCCGTGCCCTTCCCTGCCGCAAGGATCATCGCGTCGCCCTGCCCCACGTCGCAGAGTGCGAACGCCCAGCCGGGCGGCGGCCATCCGGTCATGATCCGGGTCAAGGGGACCGGCCGCAGCACGGTCAGCACGAGGAGCAGCCCGGTGGCCGCACAGATCCACGGGTGCCGGGCCAGCCTCGGGGCCAGGAGCACGAGCAGCACCGTGAGACCGGCCAGCAGCGCCGCGCCGGACCACCCTCCGGGCCACTGCGCCTCCGCTCCGGGAAGCCCCGCCCCCGTACGGGCGACCGTGGCGATCCACCCGACCGGCCAGCTCGCGATCCGGGCCAGCACCTCGGCCGCCGGGAGGGCGACCGGGGCGACGGCGAGAGCCGTGAATCCGAGTACCGTCGCCGGCGCCACCGCGAACTCCGCCAGCAGATTGCACGGGACCGCCACCAGGCTGACCCGCGAGGCCAGGACCACCACCACGGGGGCGCACACGGCCTGCGCGGCCGCCGCCGCGGCCAGCACCTCGGCAAGCCTGCCCGGAACCCGTCGCGCGCGGAGCGCGAGGCTCCATCTCGGTGCGAGCGTCAGCAGCGCGCCGGTGGCCAGGACCGACAGCAGGAAACCGTAACTCCGGGCCAGCCAGGGGTCGTAGAGCACCAGCAGGAGGACCGCCGCCGCCAGCGCGGGGATCAGTGATCTCCGGCGGCCCGTTCCGATCGCAAGGAGCGTGATGAGCCCGCAGGCGGCGGCGCGGAGCACGCTCGGCTCCGGGCGGCACACGACGACGAACGCGAGCGTCATCGCGCCGCCGATCACCGCGGTCGCCCGCAGCGAAAGCCCGATCACCGGTGCCAGCCCCCGTCTTTCCGCGGTCAGCGCGGACCCCGGCGGCCCGACGAGGACGAAGAGGAGGATCGACAAATTTGCACCTGAAACACTCAAAAGGTGTGTCAGATCGGTCGCCTTGAAGGCCTCGTGGAGTTCGGGCGGGACTCTGGAGGTGTCGCCGACCACCAGCCCCGGCAGCAGCGCACGCGCATCCGCGTCCAGCCCGTCCGTCGCCTGCCGCAGTCCGGCCCGCAGCTCCCCCGCCGCGCGCTGGATCCACGTCGGAGGCCCGATGATCCGGGGCGCGGCCGCGCTGTCCACCCGCAGGACAGCCGCGAGCCGTTCGCCCTCGTGCGCCGGCGGGGAGAGGCGGCCGCCGAGCCGGAGCCGCGTGGACGGCAGCAGCTTCTGCCAGCCCGCCCGGTGGCCGCCCGCCGGGACCGTGATCAGCACCGGGGTGCGGACTCGGGCGGTCCGGCCGCGGACCGCCCGCACCTGGATGGTCTCGGCGTCGATCAGGAGAAGAGGGGGTGTGCTGTGACTGCCCCGCACCGCCGGGCGCGTCGTCCGGGGGTCCGACGTCACCCGTACGTCGACGTCGACCCGTGCGTACTCCCGCGCCAGTGCGGGTACGGGCCCACGCCGCACATCGGCCCCGTGCAGCCCGGCCACCGCCGCGCCTCCCGCCGCGCACAGCAGCACGGCTCCCCCGGCGGCGATGAGCCGGGACCGTCCGGCAGCGCTCCCCGGCCGCCTCGCCGTCCGGGCGGTCCGCAGGGCTCCCGTGCGCACGGCGACCACCAACAGGACGAGCCCGAAGACCGCGCAGGTGACGGACACCACCGCCGCCCACCTCCCCGGCAGTCCCAGCGCCACCGCGGCAGCGGCCCAGACCGCCAGCGCAGGCGGCACGAGCCGCAGATCGGCAGGGCCCTCCTGCCTCCCTTCCGCTTCTCCGGGCACATCCGGGCCGCCCCGACCGCCCCGTGCTCCCTGCGTTCCGGGGCCGCCGCTCGGAAGCCGTGCCGCGAGCGGCCCCGACACCACCGCGCTGGCCGCGCCACCGATGGTGCCGCGCCTCTCCGGCTCCACGTCCCGTGGGAGGCCGAGCCGGAACTCACGGTTACTCATGGGCGTACGAGCGGCTGGAGGTCGGCGAAGCGGCGGTCGCCGATCCCGTCGACCTGGCGGAGTTCGTCGACGGACCGGAACCCGTTGTTCTCCGTGCGGTAGTCGATCATGTGCTGGGCCAGCACGGGTCCGACCCCCGGCAGGGTTTCGAGCTGTTCCGCAGTCGCCGTGTTCAGGCTCAGCGGCGCCGAGGGCCCGGCCCCGCCCGGCGTCCCGGCCTGCCCGCCGCCCCCGAGCCCGCCTCCGCCGGCTGGGGCGGCGAGGGGCGAACCGGGCGGAAGGCCCACGACGACCTGCTCCCCGTCCGTGAGGACCCGCGCCCGGTTGAGCCCGGTCAGGTCCGTGCCGGCGCGCACACCGCCCGCCGCGTCGAGCGCGTCCGCCACCCGCGATCCCGTGGGAAGCCGCCGGATCCCCGGCCGGCGCACCTTGCCGCTCACATCGACGACGATCTGCCCGCTCCCTCCTGCGGAGGGCGGCTCCCCGGCAGCCGGACGGGGCACCGGGTCAGGAGTACCGGACCGTAACGCGTCCGGGGCCGGTCCGGGCGCGGCCGCCTCGTCCGCCACCGGTTCCGGGGCGTGCACGGCCTGGGGGCGCGCGGACCAGAAGTGGACCGCCGCCACGGCCACCGCGACGAGCAGCACCAGGCCGAGCACCACCGGCGTACGCGGCGCCATGCCGCATCGGAGCCGTACCCACAGGGGCAGCCGCTCCCGGACCGCCGCCACGATCCGGCGCGCCTTCGAGGAGTCCCCCGCGGTCCCGCCCTCTCCGGCGGCCTCGGGCACGGGTCCGGGTTCCGGTGGCGCCTCGCGCACGGGCGCGTCCGCAGTCCCCCGCACCCCTGCGGCGGGCACGGACAGGATCGCCGCCTCACGTACGGGTTCGGCCCCCGGTCCGGGCCCGGCGTCGCCCCCGAGCCCGGACGCACCGGCCAACAACGCGTCCGCCCGGTGACGTGCGGCAGCCGACGCGAGGGCGGAACGCCGCACGGCCCGCCGCCCGCCGGGTCCCGGCCCGGAACGAACGCCGGGTCCCGTCCCCGCGCGGCCGTTCGGGCGCGTTCCGGCCGCGTGCCTTCCCCGTGCGGGGCGCCGCCCGTACAGCGGGTCGGGCGGTGGCAGAACGGTGGCGGGGGAGCCGGCCACCGACGCCGACGGGGAGGCGGCCACGGCGGGAGCCCCGGAACCGGCCGGAAAGGCGACCGGGGAGGCGGACGGAGACGTGGCCACAGTAGGGGGCGGCGAGGTGAACACGGCGGTGGACGACGCGGCGGACGGCGGGACAGCTGTGATCGGAGCGCCGGGAGCCGACGCCCGAGAGGTTCGAAGGGCCATGCCTCATGACGTTAGGCACATCCGTCCGACCCTGCTGAGCGGCACCGATTTCTGTGGACAGCCCGGCAGTTGTGGATATCTCGGCCCCTCCGCCGGGTGAAAACAGCGATGCCCGCCCGACGCACGACGGCCCACCCCCGCCGCGCCGGATCACCGCGCGGAGGTCGCCGCGCCGGGATCACCGCAGCGAGATCACCGCGCCGAGCAGCCCCGGTCCCGTGTGCGCCCCGATCACCGCGCCGACCTCGCTGACGTGGAGTTCGGCCAGCCCCGGCACGCGTTCGCGCAGCCGCTCCGCCAGGCGCTCCGCACGCTCCGGGGCGGCGAGGTGGTGGACGGCGATGTCCACCGGGGCCGTACCCGCCCGCTCGGCGACGATCTCCTCCAGGCGGGCGATGGCCCTGGACGCCGTCCGTACCTTCTCCAGCATCTCGATCCTGCCCCCGTCGAGTTCCAGGATCGGCTTCACCGCCAGCGCGGAGCCCAGGAGGGCGCGGGCCGTGCCGATGCGGCCGCCCCGGCGCAGGTAGTCGAGCGTGTCGACATAGAAGTACGCCGAGGTGCCCGCGGCCCGCTTCACGGCGGCCGCCACCGCCTCGTCCGGACCGCCGCCCGCCTCGACGGTCTCCGCCGCGGCGAGCGCGCAGAACCCCAGCGCCATGGCGACCATGCCGGTGTCCACCACGTGTACCGGTACGGGGGCGCCCCGCGACGCGACCACCGCGGCGTCGTACGTACCCGAGAACTCCGCCGACAGGTGCAGCGACACCACCGCGTCCGCACCGCTCTCGGCCGCCGCCCGGTAGGTCTCGGCGAAGACCGCGGGGCTGGGGCGGGACGTGGTCACGGAGTGGCGTTTCTGCAGAGCCTGGGCGAGCGAGCGGGCCGAGATCTCGGTGCCCTCCTCCAGCGCCTGATCGCCCAGGACGACGGTCAGCGGCACCGCGGTGATGCCGTGCCGTTCCATCGTCGGGCGCGGCAGGTAGGCCGTGGAATCGGTGACGATAGCGACATGGCGGGACATGAGCCGGAGGTTACCTGGCACGGTGGGAGCGCGGCAGCCCGGCCCCGGCCCGCTGATCGTTCCTGGCCGCTTCGGAGCGTATCCGCTCACCCGTGGCCGCCCCGTGCCACCGGCGAGCGCGGTCATTCCACGTACTCGGCCCCGGGGAGCATCCACACGACCCGGCGCGCGTGATCACCCCCGTCACCGGTCCCCCGGCCAAGGGGCGTGCGTCAGTTCGTCGTCTCCGGGCGGGTGGACTTCTGCCAGGGGTAGGTGGTGCGCAGCCGCGGGTCCGGGGCGGTGATCGCCTGCGGGCTCTCCTCGCGGGCCGGACCGGACCACGCCTCGTCGGCCGTGCTGCCGTTCGCGGCCGAGGGGTCGGCGGTGGCGGCCGGCTCGGGCCAGTCCGTCCCCGGTCCCTGCCCCGGCGACGCAGCGGCCCTCCCGCCGCTCGTCGGCGAGGACTCGTCCGTGGTCCAGTGCCGCAGCGCGCCGGCCTCGATGTCGATCTGGGCGTTCAGCGCGTCGAGATCGTCGTCGGCGAACTGCCGCGCACGGTCCCGCGCCGCCCAGCGCAGCGACTCCGCCGAGTGCGTGATCTGCTGCGTGCGCTCCCTCAGCTTGGGGAGCAGGCTCGCCACCGTCGTCCGGTCCGGCTCGCGCTCCAGCCGCTTCAGCTCGTCGTCCAGCTCCAGGCCGTGCGCGCTCAGCCTCCGGAACAGGGCCACCGACTCGGTCAGGGACGCGTCCTCGGCGGCTCCGGCGTGCAGGGCGTCCTGGGTGGCCCGCATCGAGGTGCGCAGGGCGAGCCGGAGCTGGGCGAGCTCGCCGGCGACACCCGTCTGCCCGAAGCTCTTGGCCCGGAGCGTGGTGTCCTCCACGGTGCGGCGGGCCTGGGTGATCGTGCGGTCCATGCCGCGCTTGGCCGCGCCTACGGCCTTCACGGTCGCGTAGACACCCAGGGCGATGAACGCGACCAAGAGCAGCGCCAGGATCGTGATCGCGGCTTCCATGAATGCCCCTCGGTGTCTCGATGCGGCCGCCGGTCCCGGTCGCCCCCTCCACCGTAAACGGAACGGGCAGGCCGAGGGTTCCTTCGGAACCCCCAACCTGCCCGTAGGGGATGGCCCTGACCGTATACGGGGGCCGTCAACCGGCCGCCGTCACGCGGGGACGATGTTCACCAGCTTCGGCGCGCGCACGATCACCTTGCGGATGCCCGCCCCGCCCAGCGCCGTGACGACTGCCTCGTCGGCCAGCGCCAGCTTCTCCAGCTCCTCGTCCGTGATCGACGGCGATACCTCCAGGCGGGCCCGGACCTTGCCCTTGACCTGGACCACACAGGTGACGGTCTCGTCCACGACGTACGCCGGGTCCGCCACCGGGAAGTCCTGGTGGACGACCGACTCGGTGTGGCCCAGCCGCCGCCACAGCTCCTCCGCGATGTGCGGGGCCAGCGGGGCGATCAGCAGGACCAGCCGCTCGGCCACGGACCGCGACAGCGGGCCGCCCGCCTTCGTCAGGTGGTTGTTCAGCTCGGTGATCTTGGCGATGGCGGTGTTGAACCGCATCCCCTCCAGATCCTGGCCGACCCCGTCGATGGCCTTGTGCAGGGCGCGCAGCGTGTCCTCGTCCGGCTCCGTGTCGACGACGGTGACCTGGCCGGTCTCCTCGTCGACGACGTTGCGCCACAGGCGCTGCAGCAGGCGGTACTGGCCGACGACGGCGCGGGTGTCCCAGGGACGCGACACGTCCAGCGGGCCCATCGCCATCTCGTAGAGGCGCAGGGTGTCCGCACCGTACTCGCCGCAGATCTCGTCCGGTGTGACCGCGTTCTTCAGGGACTTGCCCATCTTGCCCAGGACGCGGCTGACCTTCTCGCCCGCGTGGTAGAAAGCGCCGTCGCGCTCCTCCACCTCGGCGGCGGGGACGGCGATGCCCCGGCTGTCGCGGTAGACGAACGCCTGGATCATGCCCTGGTTGTACAGCTTGTGGAACGGCTCGGCGGACGAGATGTGGCCCAGGTCGAACAGCACCTTCGACCAGAAGCGCGCGTACAGCAGGTGCAGTACGGCGTGCTCGGCGCCGCCGACGTACAGGTCGACGCCTCCGGTGGGCTGCCCCTCGCGCGGGCCCATCCAGTACTGCTCGATCGCGGGGTCGACCAGCTGACGGCTGTTGGTCGGGTCCAGGTAGCGCAGCTCGTACCAGCAGGAACCGGCCCAGTTGGGCATGGTGTTGGTCTCGCGGCGGTACTTCTTCGGTCCGTCGCCCAGGTCCAGCGTGACGTCGACCCAGTCGGCATTGCGCGACAGCGGGGTCTCGGGCTGGGCCGTCGCGTCGTCCGGGTCGAAGGTGCGCGGCGAGTAGTCCTCGACCTCGGGCAGCTCCAGCGGCAGCATCGACTCGGGCAGCGGGTGGGCGATGCCGTCCTCGTCGTACACGATCGGGAAGGGCTCGCCCCAGTAGCGCTGCCGGCTGAACAGCCAGTCGCGCAGCCGGAAGTTGACGGTGCCCTCGCCGACGCCGTGCTCCCGCAGCCACTCGGTGATCTTCGCCTTGGCCTCGACGACGCCCAGGCCGTCCAGCGAGATCTCGTCGTTCGCGGAGTTGACCAGCTTCGCGTCGTACGAGCTGAAGGCGTCGTCCCAGGTGGACGGGTCGGTCCCGCGGTCGTCGGAGGGCTGGACGACGCAGCGCATCGGCAGCTCGAAGGCGCGCGCGAAGGCGAAGTCGCGCGCGTCGTGCGCCGGTACGGCCATGATCGCGCCGGTGCCGTAGCCCATCAGGACGTAGTCCGCGATGAAGACGGGGACCTTCTCGCCGCTGACGGGGTTGGTGGCGTACGCGCCGGTGAAGACGCCGGTCTTGTCCTTGGCCTCGGCCTGTCGCTCGACGTCGGACTTGGCGGCGGCCTGCTTGCGGTACGCGGTGACGGCCTCGGCCGGGTTCGCGTGGCCACCGGTCCACACCGGGTGGGTGCCCTCGGGCCAGGCGGCCGGAATGATCCGCTCCACCATGTCGTGCTCGGGTGCCAGCACCATGTACGTGGCGCCGAACAGGGTGTCCTGGCGCGTGGTGAAGACAGTGATACCGCCCGCGGTGTCCACCGGGAACTCGACGCGGGCGCCCTCGGAGCGACCGATCCAGTTGCGCTGCTGCAGCTTGATGGCCTCGGGCCAGTCCAGCCCGTCCAGGTCGTTCAGCAGCCGGTCGGCGTAGGCGGTGATGCGCATGTTCCACTGACGCAGCTTGGCCTTGAAGACGGGGAAGTTGCCGCGCTCGGAGCGGCCGTCGGCGGTGACCTCCTCGTTGGCCAGGACCGTGCCCAGGCCGGGCGCCCAGTTCACCGGGGCGTCGGAGGCGTACGCCAGGCGGTACTCGCTCAGCAGGTCCGCGCGCTCGGTGGCGCTCAGCGCCCCCCACTCACGGCCGTCGGGGGTGGTGCGGGCACCGCTCTCGAACTGCTCGACCAGCTCGGCGATCGGGCGGGCCCGGTCGGCCTCGGTGTCGTACCAGGAGTTGAAGATCTGCAGGAAGATCCACTGCGTCCACTTGTAGTACTCGGCGTCGATCGTCGCGAAGGAGCGGCGCTTGTCGTGCCCCAGGCCCAGCCTGCGCAGCTGGAGCTTCATGTTCTCCATGTTGGCCTCGGTGGAGACCCGTGGGTGCGTGCCGGTCTGGACCGCGTACTGCTCGGCGGGCAGGCCGAACGCGTCGAAGCCGAGGGTGTGCAGCACGTTGTGGCCGGTCATCCGCTGGTGGCGGGCGTAGACGTCGGTGGCGATGTAGCCCAGCGGGTGTCCGACGTGCAGACCCGCGCCCGAGGGGTACGGGAACATGTCCATGATGAACTTCTTCGGCTTGGCGGCCTCCTCGGGGTCGCCCGCCAGATCACCGGTGGGGTTCGGCGCCTCGTACGTCCCCTCGGCGTCCCAGAAGTCCTGCCAGCGTGCCTCGATGTCGGCAGCCATCGCCGCCGTGTAGCGGTGCGTCGCGGCCGTCTCGGCAGCGGAATTCGTCTCGCTCATGATCCTCAAAGCTCCATCGATCGTCATCTGCCGGGAAACGAAAAATCCCCTCGCACAGGAGGGGACGCCGCGCTGACTCCGACCAGGCGTACTCACCGGTCGGGACTGTTCAGCGCGGCTCGCTAAGCAGAAGGCGTACGGCACGCATGGCGCCAGGGTACCGCACGGCCCCGGAACACTGCGGGGAGTGACCGAGGAGCGACCGGCTCCTGGACGTGACCGCGGGGCGGCCGGCTGCGCGGCGGCCGTGAGCCCGTGGGGAGCGGCGCCGGACGGGCAGGGCCCGCCCGGAGAGCGAGGTTACTCCGCGTACCGACCTCTATCGGGACAACAACAGAGCAAAGCCCGTACTGCTTGGTATGGAGCGTCCTAGCATGCGGCAACGGGACCGCTTTGCCGAACTGTTCGGAGTCGCCCCCACGAACCCTCATCGCAAGATCCGCGTATCCACCGGCATGAGCCCCGCACCGAGTCGGCCGGTGCAGGGCGGTCTGACCGCCGCCACGTTGGTTTTCGCCCCTCTGCCCGCCGTCGTGGGAAGCGACGCACTGCGGGCCGCTCTCGATTTCACCACCGGAGTGCTGTCGCTGGTGTCGCTCAGCGCGGCCGTCGTCTGGGGCCTGCTGGCCACCGACCGGGTGTTCCCCTCCGCCCGCGGGCGGATCGTCTGCCAAGGCGTCCATCGGGCCACCGCCATCGCCGCGCTCGGCTTCCTGCTGCTGCACGGAACGGTGAAGGTGGCCCTCGGCCATGTCGCCCCGACCGGCGCCCTCATACCCTTCGGCCTCGGCGTCACCGGCACCGCAGGGCTGATCGGCTTCGGCTCGCTGGCCGGCCTGCTGATGCTCGTCACGGCGGCCACCGGCGCCCTGCGCAGCGCCTTCGCCCAGCCCTCCCCGACAGCCGCCCGGCTCGGCCAGTCACTGGGGTCCGCCCGCGATACGGGCGGCATCGCGGGCCGGTGGCGCTCCCTGCACGCGCTGGCGTACCCGGCCTGGTGCGCCGCGCTGATCCACGGTCTGTACGCGGGGCGTGCGCCCGCCACCTGGGTGATCGTGATGTACGGGCTCTGCCTCACCGGCGTCGCCGGGGCGCTGTGTCTGCGGCTGCTGCCGCACCCGGTGAAGCGGCGGATCGCCGCCCGGGTCTCCGAGCTGCTGGGCCAGGGGCCGCCGGCCGCCCCCGATCCGGTCCTGCGAGACACCGAGCAGCCCGTCTTCCCCTCATCCTCCGGGGCGGGCTCCGCGTCGGGGGCTCCGGCCGCCCCGGAGCCCTGGACCGCCCCGTCGGCCTGGCCCGACCCGCCCGCCGGGACCCGGTCGGAGCACGCCCTCGGGTTCGCGGGTACGCCGATGCGCCCGCGCACGCTGGCAGCGCCCCCGCCCGCGCCCCCTTCACCGGAAACGGAGACGGAGACGGAGACGACGGCGAAGACGCTGTACGGAGCCGGGCCGTCCCTTCACATGCCGCTCCACCGGCCCCTTCACGAGCCGCCGTACGAACCGCCGCCCCGCAGCGCCGACCGCCTCGCCTTCGGCCTTCCGGACGACCTGTCGAATCCGGGGCTCCCCCACCCGGACCTTCCCGACCAGGGGCTGACCGGCCGGGGCCACGGCACGCCCGGACCGGGCACCGCTCCCGGCCCCGGCCTGGCCGCCGGCTACCGCGCGGTGTCGTTCGGCAGCGGCCCGTCGCCCCGGCCGGGCACCCGCTGGCCCGCACCGTCCCCCGCACCGCCCGCGCAGGCCCGCCACGGCTCACCCCGGCGGGAACCGGCCGCGCACACCTCTCCGGAACACACCTACACTCCGCCGCCCTCCCCCTTCGCCTCCCCCACGCCCCGCGCCGTACCCGATCCGGGGGCCGGACCGTGCACCGCGCCCCCGGCCGGTGAGCCCTGGCACACACCCGCAGGAGACCGGCCGTGAACGTCCCGCTCCCCGATGTCCCCGAGGTCCGCGTCGTCGGGCTGCCCCACCTGACATCCGGCTTCGACCTGGTGGAACGGCTCGACCTCGCCATGCACCTGAAGGTGCACGGACCGCTGAAGCCGATGACCGGTGAACGGCTGGCCGAACTGGCCGAAGCGGTCGTGCTGCACGGAAGGGGAGGCGCCGGCTTCCCGTTCGGCAGGAAGCTGCGGGCCGTGGCGGAGGCGGCGATCCGGCGCGGGGTGCGGCCCGCCGTCGTGATCAACGGCGGTGAGGGCGAACCCGCATGCCGCAAGGACACCGTCCTGCTCAACCGCGCCCCGCACCTGATCCTGGACAGCGCTCTGCTGGCTGCGGAGGCACTCGGCGCGCACCCTGGTCATCGCCGTCACCCGCAACTCCACGGAACTCTCCGTGCGCGCGGCCCTCGCCGAGCGCGGCCTCTCCGACCGGCGCGGCCGACGGCTGCGCGCCCGCGTGGTCCGCACCCCGGAACGCATGGTCTCGGGCGAGGCGTCCTCGGTGATCCGGGCGGCGAACGGCGGGCCCGCCCTGCCACCGGGACGGCGCGAGCGGGCGGCGGAGACCGGGGTGGGCGGGGCCCCGACCCTGCTGTCCAACGCGGAGACGTACGCCCAGCTCGCCGTCGCCGCCCGGATCGGGCCCCGCCGCTACGCGCACACCGGGCTGCCGAGCGAGCCGGGAACCGTCCTGCTCCCCCTCTCCGGGGCCGTGGCGCGGCCCATGGTCGTCGAGGTGCCGACCGGGGTGCCGCTGCGGTACGTCCTGGAACTGGCCGGGTCCCCGCCGTTCCCCCAGGGGGTGCTGACCGGCGGCTACCACGGCAACTGGATCGACGCGGTCGCCGCGCACGACGCCCTGGTCTCCCGCGAGTCCCTGACCACCGCGGGCGGCGCGCTCGGCGCGGGGGCCATCCTGCCGATCGGGCCGGACACCTGCCCGCTCGGCGAGTCCCCGCGGATAGCCAACCGGCCGGCCGCCGAGACCGCCGGCCAGTGCGGACCGTGCAAGCTGGGGCTCCCCGCCGTCGCGGGCGGGCTCTCCGACGTGCTGAACGGCGGTGGGCCCGCCGCCCTGGAGGCGCTGCGCGAGGTGACCCGGGCGGTGAGGGGCCGTGAGGCGTGCAAACACCCGGACGGTTCCGCCCGGTTCCTGTTCTCGGCCCTGTCGGTGTTCACGGACGACCTCGCCGCCCATGTCCTGGGCGGTGGCTGCGGACGGGAGACGGCCGGGGTACTGCCGTTGCCCGCGTCCGGACAGCAGGGCCTGGAGGAGTCGATCCCGAGCGGCGAGAAGCTGGCGGTCGACTGGACGCTCTGCCGGGGCCACGGTCTGTGCGCCGATATCGTCCCCGAGCTGATCAGGCTGAGCCCGGACGGCTACCCGGCACTCGCGGACGCCGCCGTTCCGATGCATCTGCGCGGGAGCGCCCAGCGTGCCGTGCGGCGGTACCCCGCCCTGGCGCTCCGCGTCGAGCAGCCTCCGGCCGACCGGCGCCCGGCTCCGCCGACAACGGGACGGCGCGCCCTGGGCAGCGGGCGCGGCTGATCCGGACGGAGGCCGGGCCGCGTCGGGCCGAAGCCGCTTCGAGGCCGAGTCGGGCAGGAAAGCCGAACGCGAAGAAGCGGGCCACCCGATCCGGGCGGCCCGCTTCTTCACTGTCGAACTTGTGGAGCTAAGGAGAATTGAACTCCTGACCTCCTGCATGCCATGCAGGCGCTCTACCAACTGAGCTATAGCCCCGTGTTGTGTTCCGCCCGGTTTCCCTTGGCGACATCGAGAACATTACACGGTCACCCCGGTGCTTCACCAAATCGTTTCCGGCTTGCGCCACTATGCCCGAATCGTCCGGAGCGGCTGATCTTCCACCGCAGGTCAGAGGGGTGCGGACAGGCGGTGCCGAACGGCGGCCGGACGAGCGGACGGTCAGGCGGTTGCGAAGGAGTAGAAGCGCTTGAGGGTGCAGTGCTCCTCCAGGAGCCGCCCGTAGATCGGCTCCCCCTCCAGCTCCCGATAGGTCTCGATGGGGTCGCCTTTTATGATCAGCGCCCGTGCGCATTCCTCGCACCAATACTGGTACTCGGCGTTGACCGGGTCCATGTCCCTGACGATGGGCGTACCGCTGCCGCACCAGTCGCACTTACGCCTGTGTGCACCCATCAGTCAGCTCCAGCTGTGGCCGCAGGCCGTGCACACGTAGGAGACCCCTCCGCTGTCACCCGGCACCGGGGCGACATGGGACGAACCGCAGGACGGCCGGCCGGGACGGGATCGTTCGTCGGACGTTACGGGACCGAGGGGCGAGGCGGTGACAAGGCGCTGGTCGGGAACGTGGTCGCGACTCGCAGGCATCGCGCTCCCTCCCGATCGGTACGTCGCCCCCTCCGGCGTTCCGATTCTGCCATGGCCCCGCAAGAGGGTCAGCCCGCTCGGCGCCCACCACGCAGAAGATCCCGCCCCCTGGTGGGGACGGGATCCTGATTGTGGAGCTAAGGAGAATTGAACTCCTGACCTCCTGCATGCCATGCAGGCGCTCTACCAACTGAGCTATAGCCCCGCTGTTCGCTGTGTTTCCCGGCGTTTCCGCCCTGCGAACAAGAAGAACTCTAGCCTGCGACCGCCCGGAAAGTGAAATCCGGCCGGAGCCGCCCGGGGACAGCCCGCGGGCCGTCCCCCGACATCCCTGGAACAACCGTCCGCAGGACGTCTAGTCGTCGTCGCCGAGCACCGGCTCCGGAAGTGTTCCGGCGTTGTGCTCCAGCAGGCGCCAGCCGCGCGCGCCCTCCCCGAGGACGGACCAGCAGCAGTTGGACAGCCCGCCGAGCCCTTCCCAGTGGTGCGCCTCCAGACCGAGCAGCCGGCCGATCGTCGTCCTGATCGTGCCACCGTGACTGACCACGACGAGCGTGCCGTCGTCCGGGAGCTTGTCGGCATGCTCCAGGACGACCGGCGCGGCCCGGTCGGCCACCTCGGTCTCCAGCTCGCCGCCGCCCCGGCGCACCGGCTCGCCGCGCTTCCAGGCCGCGTACTGCTCGCCGTACCGCTCGATGATCTCCTCGTGGGTCAGCCCCTGCCAGGCGCCCGCGTACGTCTCGCGGAGTGCGGCGTCGTGGGCGACCGGCAGACCGCTGACGGCGGACAGCTCGGCGGCCGTGGCCGCCGCCCGCCGGAGGTCGGACGCCACGATGGCGTCCGGCTTCAGCGAGGCGAGCAGCCGGGCGGCGCGGCGGGCCTGCCCGACACCGGTCTCGGTGAGCTCGATGTCCGTGGAGCCCTGGAAGCGGCGCTCCAGGTTCCACGCCGTCTGGCCGTGGCGCCAGAGGACGATCCTGCGGCCCTTGCCGCTCTTGCTGCCGTTCAGCTCGGGTCACCTTCCGTGCCGCCGTTGAGCTGTGCGTGCTCGTCGGCCTTGCCGCGGGTCTTGACCGCGTCCTCGGGGAGGGCGATCTCCGGGCAGTCCTTCCACAGGCGCTCCAGCGCGTAGAAGACGCGCTCCTCGCTGTGCTGGACGTGGATGACGATGTCGACGTAGTCGAGGAGGATCCAGCGGGCGTCGCGGTCGCCCTCGCGGCGCACCGGCTTGGCGCCGAGCTCCTTCTGGAGCCGCTCCTCGATCTCGTCGACGATCGACTTGACCTGGCGGTCGTTGGGGGCCGAGGCCAGCAGGAAGGCGTCGGTGATCGACAGCACATCGCTGACGTCGTAGGCGATGATGTCGTGCGCGAGCCGGTCGGCGGCCGCCTGAGCGGCGGCGTTGATGAGCTCGATGGAGCGGTCCGTGGCGGTCACATGCAGGCTTTCGTCGGCGGTCGGATACAACCTCCAGGGTCTCACGGACCGCCGACAGAGCCTTACTGCGTTTCTTCCGGGCCCGCCGGGCGGCGCCGGAGCGCCGGCCGGCGGGCCCGGGCGGGCTACGGGAGCTGGTAGTCCTGGCCGAGGACCGCGGACACGTCGGCGTTGGCGGCCGGCTCGCCCTTCTTCACGTCACCTGCGGAAAGACCGAGCGTCTTGGCCACCTCGACGGCCTTCGCCTTGTCCTCGGCGGCGCGGTAGAGCACGACGGACGACGCCTCGGTCCCCGCCTTGCCGCCGGCCACGAAGGCGTAACCGCCGTTGACGAGCTGGACCCGCGCGGCCTCCGCCGCCTTCTGGTTCCCGGTGGCGTTGCGTACGGCGACCCGGAGCGGAGCGCCCGCCTCGGGGGCCTTCACCGTGCCGCCGAGCACGTTCCTGACGACATCGCGGGTGTCGGCCTCGGTGAGCGTGCCGTCCTCCTGGACCGGCAGCACGGCCGTCTTGTAGTCGCCGACCTTGGCGCGCGAGGCCAGCTTGGCGAGTGAGGCCCCGAGGTCCTTCTCGGGCAGCGACGGATCGAGCACCTGGAGCAGCGTCTCGACGGTGACGGTCGCGGCCTTGGGGTCCTCGGAGATCTTGCGCAGGGTGGCCCGCATGACCTCGCCGAACCGCGCCAGCTGCTTGGCCTCGGGCTCGCCCTCCGCACGGTAGGTGGCGTACGCGACGGCCATCGGACCGCTGAGCGTCTGCGCCTCGCCCTTGTTCACCAGGGGCGATTCGCCCTTCTTCGCGCCGGGCACATCGGTGTCGGTGTCGACCTCGATGTTGCCGACCAGCTCGACGAGGTTCTCCAGGTACGGGGTGTCCAGCCGCCAGGTGCCGGTGATCCGGGTGCCCAGGAGGGTGTCGATCGCCTCGCGGGTGCCCGTCCTGCCGTCGTCCTCCACGGACTTGCCGAGCGTGGTGGTGGTCCCGTCGTCGCCCGCGACGGCGAGCGAGTTGGGCAGCAGGACGGTGGTTCCCTGCTTGGTCGTGGAGTTGTCGACGAGCAGCGCCGTCGAGGTGCCGCCCGTCTTCGTGTCGTGCAGGTGCACCACGATCATGTCGCGCTGCTGGGCGCCGGCGGCGACGGCCTTCTTCCCGTCCGATCCGGAGAGGCCCGGAATCAGGTCGGCGGACCACAGGTAGCCGACCCCGCCGACGACGACGAGAACGGCCACGACCAGCAGGGCGACCATCCGGTTGCGGCCCTTGCGCCGGGCCTCCTCGCGCCGCTCGCTGCGGCTCTCGGTGAACTTGAGCCAGTCGATGACGTCCTCGGAGTCCTCGTCGGGCTCCTCGATGAACGAGAACTGCTCGGTGCGGTAGTCGGGGGCGGGCCGGCGCTGCCCCGGAAGCGCGGCTTCCGCCTCCGCTTCCACGTCGGCCGCTTCCGGCGACCGCTGCTGCACGGGGGGCTGCTGCCCGGTCCGCTCGGGCGCCGGGGCCGCGCCCTGCTGCGGGATGCCCCAGTGCTCGCCGGTTTCGACGACGGCTGAGGGCTGCTGTCCGGTGGCGTAGCCGTGGTCGCCGTACCCGGTGTACGAGCCGTAGCCGTACCCCTGGCCGCTCCCCTGCCCCTGCTGGGTCTGACCGGGCGGCGTGTACCCCTGGTGCGTCTGCCCCTGGTGCGTCTGCCCCTGGTGCCCGCCGTACGGGTCGTAGGCCGGCGGCTGTTGCACGGGGTTGCCGTACGCGTCGTACCCGTGGCCGTAACCGGCCTCCTGGGCCGGGAGCCCCTCTCCCTGCTGGGCGGCGTAGGGGTCGTAGCCCTGCCCCTGCTGGTCGTACTGCCGGCCGTGCGGCCGGCTCTGCTGCTGGTAGACCGGCTGCCCGTACGCGTCGTAGCCGACGATCTGCGGCTCCTGGTAGTACGGGTCGTACGGGTTCTGGCGGTCGTTCACCGGTGCCCCTCTCCGTGGCTCATTCGCCGCGGTACAGCTGGCGCTTGTCGATGTAGCGGACCACGCCGTCCGGCACCAGGTACCAGACCGGCTCCCCCTGCGCGACCCTCTCACGACAGTCCGTGGACGAGATCGCCAGCGCGGGCACCTCCACAAGGGAGACACCGCCCTTGGGCAGTCCGTCGTCCGTGAGCACGTGACCCGGCCGGGTCACACCGATGAAGTGGGAGAGCGAGAACAGCTCCTCCGCGTCGCGCCAGGTGAGGATCTGGGACAACGCGTCGGCGCCGGTGATGAAGAAGAGGTCCGCGTCGCCGTGGACCTCACGCAGGTCCCGCAGCGTATCGATGGTGTACGTCGGTCCGCCACGGTCGATGTCACTGCGGCTGACGGAGAACTGCGGGTTGGACGCGGTGGCGATGACCGTCATCAGGTAGCGGTCCTCGGCCGGGGAGACCTTCTTGTGGCTCTTCTGCCACGGCTGCCCGGTCGGGACGAAGACGACCTCGTCCAGATGGAACTGGGCGGCCACTTCACTGGCCGCCACCAGGTGTCCATGGTGGATCGGGTCGAATGTCCCGCCCATCACGCCGATACGGCGTCTGCCGGGGCCGGTAGGCACTTCCTGCTCTCCCATGCGTGCAGAGCCTACTGGCACAGCTGTACGCCCCGGCTCAGCGGTCGCGGTTGAAGCTCGTGGTGATCCACAGCAGCAGCATCAGCGCGAGGAAGGCTCCGGCGCCGACGACGTAGGGGTTGAGGCTTTCGTGGTTGCCGCCGCCCTCACCGCCCCCGGAGGCGAGAGTGGCCAGCTGGTGTGCGGTGCTCGTGAGGCTCATCTTCGGCAGGACCTATCGATCGTGAATCGGAAGGAAGACGTCGGGGCCATCGTATGCGGGACCCTCGGGCACGCTCACGGCGACTCAGTCGTTGTTGTCGTCGTTGCGGTATCCACGCAGCAGGAACCTGGCCAGCAGCACCGCTCCGAGGATCGAGACGAGCAGGACGATCCGGAGGGTGTCACCCGGCCCCTGCTCCTCGGCCGCGGCGGCGAGCAGTACGGCGGTGTGCGGCATTTCGGGCGCTCCTCACGGTTATCCACAGCCCCCCGCACACCGTAGCGCCAGCACATACGCTGGCTTTTGTCCGGGGGACGAGCGACGTCTCGTACGAACAGGGGGCCATCCATGACCGAAAGCAGTCACGAGAACGTGCCGAGCAGGCAGCGCCGGCGATTCCCGGGGATCTCCTCCCGGGCCTACGAGCACCCGGCCGACCGCTCGGCCCTGGTGGCCCTGCGCAAGCTGACCGGGTTCGACACCGTGTTCAAGGCGCTCAGCGGGCTGCTCCCGGAGCGCAGCCTGCGGCTGCTCTACCTCTCCGACTCCGTCCGGGTGAGCGACGCGCAGTTCGCCCACCTCAACGACATGCTGCGCGACGCGTGTTACATCCTGGACCTGGAGAAGGTCCCGCCGATGTACGTGAAGCAGGACCCGCAGCCGAACGCCATGTGCATCGGGCTGGACGAGCCGATCATCGTGGTCACCACGGGCCTGGTCGAGCTGCTCGACGAGGAGGAGATGCGGGCGGTGGTGGGCCACGAGGTGGGCCACGCCCTCTCCGGCCACTCGGTGTACCGGACGATACTGCTGTTCCTGACCGGCCTCGCCGTGAAGGTCGCCTGGATCCCGCTGGGCAATGTGGCGATCATGGCGATAGTGACGGCGCTGCGCGAGTGGTTCCGCAAGTCGGAGCTGTCCGCGGACCGGGCAGGTCTCCTGGTCGGCCAGGACATACAGGCGTCCATGCGCGGTCTGATGAAGATCGCGGGGGGCAACCACCTCCACGAGATGAACGTGGACGCGTTCCTCGCCCAGGCCGACGAGTACGAGAAGGGCGGCGACCTCCGCGACTCCGTCCTCAAGATCCTCAACGTGCTGCCCCGCACCCACCCGTTCACCACCGTGCGGGCCGCCGAGCTGAAGAAGTGGTCGGAGACCCGCGAGTTCCAGCGGCTCATGGACGGCCACTACGTGCGGCGTGACGAGGACAAGGAGGCTTCGGTCACCGACTCGTTCCGGGAGTCCGCCGCGCACTACGCGGACACGGTGCGCACGAGCAAGGACCCGCTGATGAAGCTCGTGGGCGACATCGCCGGGGGCGCCGGAGACCTGGGCGGCAAGCTGCGCGACAAGTTCACCGGAGCGGGCTCCGGCAGCGGTTCCGCTACGAGCGGGAGCGGTGCGCCGGGCCGGCCCCAGGAGCCGGAGGAGGGGAGTCCGGGGACGGCGGGGCCGACGAAGGGCTGACGGCCGCGAGCGTTCCGCACAGGGCCGCCGTGGGCGATCCCGTGGCGTACGGGTCGGTGGCGGCGGGTCCGCGTGCGTCCGCCCGTTCCCCGGCCAGGAGCGGGCGGAACATCCCGGTCGCGTCGGCCGCGCAGGACTGCGGCCCCGCCTGGACGTGGGCGGTGCGCACCTCCAGGCGGTGCAGCCGCAGGTCTTCCCGGTCGAAGCGGAAGTGCAGTGCGCGCCGCACGGTGAACAGGGAGGTGTCGCCGTCGCGCGGGGAGCTGTCCGCCGGGCGCAGGGCGTAGGTGAACGTGTGGTCCGAGACGACGCCGAGGACGCCCGCCGCCTCCTCCTCGTAGCCGAGGGTGCCCCGGACCCGGACCTCGGGGTCGGCGAGCTCCACCCGCGCCGGGTCGAAGCGCACCAGCCAGCCGGTGGCGGCGTGGCTCCCGTCGTCCTCCGGGCTGCTCAGGCTGCGTTCGAACTGGGCGCGCTGGTCCGGGTCGAGGAGATGCTCCACGGGCCGCCGTACGGAGCCGGTGAGGACGTCGGGGTTCAGGGACGACTCCACCAGGTAGTCCTTGACCGTGGCGAGGGCGGCGGTGATCTGGCTGTCGGAGAAGTTCCGCGTGCGCTCCACGGCGGGGAAGTTGATGCCGGTGGCGCCCGAGCGGAAACCGGAGACCGGCCCGGCCCGGTACAGCCGCTCGGGTGATCCGCCCGGTACGGCGCCCCGAGGGGCCAGGGGGATGACGGTGGTCCGCAGGGGTTCCGCCCGGCGGACGGCCGGCTGGGGGTAGGGGCTCCGGAAGCCGATGTAGACGGCCACGGTGAAGGCGAGGGCGATGAGGACGACCAGGGCTATGGCGGCCCGCGAGCTGCCGCCGCCGTGGACGAGGATCTGTTCCTCGGGCAGGGTGCGGATGGCGCGGGTGTGCCGGCCCATCCGCTCCTCGGCGGAGAGTTCCCGTATCCGGGCAGCCTGGACGAACGATTCGTCGAAGACGAGCGAGCGGTATTCGTCCTCGCCGCCCGCAGCGTTCTCGGGCGGGCCGTCCGGCGGTTCTGAGCGGCCTGTCATGACTTCTCTCCCGATCTCCACACCGGTCGGTTCAGTGCGCAACGGCCTGATCCGCCGGACACCTCCTGGGGGGAGGTCCGGCAGCGAGAAGCCCCCCTGGGAACGAGGGGTCACATCTTGAGGGTAGGTCGATCCCGGCTCACGTAAACGCCGAGACCGCCGGGAAGCGCGGAAGACCCAGGGGCATCCGTCGGCGATCGGGTGACCCGGGGGGGAGGTTCGGTTCAGGGGACCCGTGGCTCGGCGGAGACCGTGGGGCGGGAGTAGTCGGCGGAGGCGGACGGGGCGGCTCCGGGCTTGTCCACGCCGCTGCTGGCAGGGGGCGGCACCTGGTCCTGGCGGTTGTTCGAGGCACCGCGGTAGACCGCGGTGAAGGCGAGGGAGACCATGCCGACGCCCATCACCAGGGCCAGCAGCCAGGCGACCGGCCGGTGCCAGCGGGCGGAGTTGCGGTAGGGGCGCAGGGAGCCGCCGTGACGGCCGTACGGCCCCGGACCGTACGCATCGCCCCCGGAGCCGTGGTCCGGGTCGTAGTCGAGGTCCTGGGGGTCGTGGTAGCCACGGGGGCTGTCATAGGGGCCGTACGGGTCGTCGTCGGGGCGGCGGCTCCGGCGGGCGCGGGCCGCGTCGGCCTCGGCGCGGGCCTCGGCGGCGGCGAGCAGACGCTCCACGGCGCTGGGCTCGTGGACGGGGGCCGACCGGACGAAGTCCTCGTCGAACACCACGGAGGCGAAGTCCTCGTCCGCGCCCCCGCGGTCGTCGTCGGGCTCCCAGCCGTCAGGAAACGGCCTGCCCCCCACGTCGTCCGGCACGGATTCAGCGTAGCCCGGCCGGGGCCATTTCGGCAGGGACCCGGTGAACTCCCCCGGATCGCCCCGAGGGAGCCCGCAGGACGGGCCGACCGGTCCGCGCGGCGTCACGACGCGCGGACCGGCGGGGCCCGCGCCGCCGTCAGCGGACGTGTCCGTCCCCGGTGACGATGTACTTCGTCGAGGTCAGCTCGGGCAGGCCCATCGGGCCCCGGGCGTGCAGCTTCTGCGTGGAGATGCCGATCTCGGCGCCGAAGCCGAACTGTCCGCCGTCCGTGAAGCGGGTGGAGGCGTTCACGGCGACCGTGGTCGAATCCACCAACTGGGTGAACCGGCGGGCGGCGGCCTGTGACGTGGTGACGATCGCCTCCGTGTGGCCGGAGGACCAGAGCCGGATGTGGGCGACCGCCGCGTCCAGGGAGTCGACGACCGCCGCGGCGATGTCGCAGGAGAGGTACTCGGTCTCCCAGTCCTCCTCCGTGGCGGCGACCACGGTGGCCTTCGACCCCTCGGCGTGGGCGAGGACGCGTTCGTCGCCGTGGACGGTGACCCCGGCCTCGGCGAGCGCCTCCAGGGCGAGCGGCAGGAAGGCGTCCGCGACGTCCTGGTGCACGAGGAGGGTCTCGGCCGCGTTGCAGACGCTGGGGCGCTGGGCCTTGGAGTTGATCAGGATGTCGACCGCCATGGCCAGGTCCGTCTGCGCGTCGACGTAGACGTGGCAGTTGCCGGTGCCGGTCTCGATCACGGGGACGGTGGACTCCTCGACGACCGTACGGATCAGCGAGGCGCCGCCGCGCGGGATGAGGACGTCGACCAGGCCGCGGGCCCGCATCAGTTCACGTACGGAGTCACGGCTCTCGCCCGGCACGAGCTGCACCGCGTCGGCCGGAAGTCCGGAGCCGCCGACCGCGTCGCGCAGCACCCGTACGAGCGCGGTGTTGGAGGCGTAGGCGGAGGAGGAGCCGCGCAGCAGGACCGCGTTGCCGGATTTGAGGCAGAGGGCGGCCGCGTCGACGGTGACGTTGGGCCGGGCCTCGTAGATGATGCCGACCACGCCGAGCGGGACCCGCACCTGGCGGAGGTCGATGCCGTTGGGCAGGGTCGAGCCGCGCACCACCTCGCCGACCGGATCGGGCAGGGCGGCCACGTCCCGGACGTCGGCGGCGATGGCGCGGATGCGTTCCGGGGTGAGGGTCAGGCGGTCGATGATGCCCTCGCTCGTCCCGGCCTCGCGGGCGCGCCGGACGTCCAGCGCGTTGGCCTCGACGATCTCGCTCGTGCGCACTTCGAGGGCGTCGGCGATGGCCAGCAGCGCGTCGTCCTTGGCCGCGCGCGGAAGTGGCGCGATGTCGGCGGCGGCTCCACGGGCCCGGTAGGCGGTCTGCGCGACCGGGGACAGATTGTCGTAGGGCGAGAGCGTCGTCATGCCCGCAGGGTAATGCGCGCGCTGCGGGCATCCGTCCCGCATCCCGTGATGCGAGACGACCGGACCGCGGTGCGGGCGCACTCCCGGCGACGCACGGGCCGACCGGACCGGGGCGGCCGGACCGGGGCGGCCGGCCGGCGGTTCGCCCCTCGACGGACCGGTTCCGGGCCCGCGGCCCGGCCGGGCTCAGTAGGGGTGCACGCCCACGGGGGCGGCGGGCGGCGGCCCGTAGCCCTCGGCGACCCGCAGGTGGTAGGTCTCGCGGTCGATGACCTCCAGGCCGACGATCGCCCAGGGCGGGAGCTGGGCGCTGGAGCGGTGTTCGCCCCACAGCCGCAGCGCGACGGCGGCCGCGTCGTGCAGATCGCGGGCCTCTTCCCAGTAGCGGATCTCCGCGTGGTCGTTGGCGTAGCGGCTGGTCAGCAGGAACGGATGGTCGTGGGCGAGCTGTTCCAGACCGCGTCTGACCTCCGCCAGCGGTACCTCGGCTCCCGAGACGCTGAGAGTGATGTGCCAGAGCTTGGACTGCGCCGGCTCCCTCCTCGCCGTCGGGACCGGCTCCCGTCGGACGGTGTCCGCCGGGCGTGGATTCCGGTCGGTATCCGTCCCCGTTCCGACACTCGTCAGGGTTCGGTCGGCCGTGCCTCGGGGCGGCGCCCCCGGGCGCGCTCGTCTCACCGGCGGCCTCCTGTGGTGTGTTGCTGTGCGGTAGCCCTGTTCCCCTCTACAAAGTGGACCAGTCCACAGCGGGGCGTGGGGTGGTTTTGGGGAAGGTGGCTGCCCGAAGGCTGGACTTTCAGCCGTTTCAGGGGGTGAGGCGCGGCGTGAGAATGACGAGATCGTCCCTGTGTACGACCTCGCGCTCGTAGGCGGGCCCGAGTTCGCGGGCCAGATCCCGCGTGGAGCGGCCGAGCAGTTGGGGGATCTCTTTCGCGTCGAAGTTGACGAGCCCGCGGGCGACGGGGGCGCCCTGAGGGTCGCGCAGTTCGACGGGGTCACCGGCGCTGAACTCGCCCTCGACGGCCGAGATCCCGGCGGGCAGCAGCGAGGTGCGCCGCTCCACCACGGCCTGGACGGCACCGGCGTCGAGGGTGAGCGCGCCCTGCGGGGTGGAGGCGTGGGCGAGCCACAGGAGCCGGTCGGCGGAGCGGCGGCCGGTGGGGTGGAAGTACGTGCCGGTGTCGCGTCCCGCGAGGGCGTCGGCGGCCCGGCTGGCGGAGGTGAGGACCACGGGGACCCCGGCGGCGGTGGCGATGTTGGCGGCCTCGACCTTGGTGACCATGCCGCCGGTGCCCACGCCCGCCTTCCCGGCGCTGCCGATGGTGACACCGGCCAGATCGTCGGGGCCGGTGACCTCGGCGATCCGGGAGGCGCCGGGGGTGCCGGGGGGTCCGTCGTAGAGGCCGTCCACGTCGGAGAGCAGGACGAGGAGGTCGGCGTGGACGAGGTGGGCGACGAGGGCGGCGAGCCGGTCGTTGTCGCCGAAGCGGATCTCGTCGGTGGCGACCGTGTCGTTCTCGTTGACGACGGGGACCGCGCCCATCTCCAGGAGCTTGTCCAGGGTGCTGTAGGCGTTGCGGTAGTGGCCGCGGCGGCTGGTGTCGTCGGCGGTGAGGAGCACCTGGCCGACGCGGACGCCGTAGCGCGCGAACGAGGCGGTGTAGCGGGCCACGAGGAGGCCCTGGCCGACGCTGGCGGCGGCCTGCTGGCGGGCCAGGTCCTTGGGCCTGCGGACGAGGCCGAGCGGGGCGAGTCCGGCGGCGATGGCTCCGCTGGAGACGAGGACGACCTCACGTTCGCCGCCGTCCCTGACCTTGGCGAGGACGTCGACGAGGGCGTCGACCCGGTCGGCGTCGAGGCCGCCGGAGGCGGTGGTGAGCGAGGAGGAGCCGACCTTGACGACGATCCTGCCGGCGCCGGTCACCGCCGCCCCGCGGTGTGACGGCCTCTGCTCTGTCACGTGCTTCCTCGCTCTGGATCGCCCCGGTGTCCGACGAGGGCCTGCGTGCCGCCCCCGGCACAGCACAGTACGCGAGGGGCCGCCCGCGCCGCCCGTCCGTTCCGCCCGGTGGACGCCGCAGGGGCGGCCGGTGGCGGGTTGTGGACGGGGGCGCGGGCGGCCGGTGGGCTCAGCCAGGCTGCTGCTCGTCCTTGATCGCGAGCATCCGGTCGACGACCCGCGCGGCGGCGCGGCCGTCGGAGGGCTCGCAGAAGTCGACCCGGAACTGGGCGTACTTCTCCTTGTACTCCTCGCTGACCGCGTCGATGTTCCGGATCGCGGAGACCAGGTCCTCGGAGGTCTTGATCAGTGGACCGGGGGCGCGGGAGGTGAAGTCGAAGTAGAAGCCGCGCAGGGTGTCGCGGTAGTGCTCCAGGTCGTACGTGAAGAAGAGCATCGGACGCCCGGAGTGCGCGAAGTCGAACAGCACCGAGGAGTAGTCCGTGATCAGCACGTCGGCGATCAGGTAGAGGTCGGCGATGTCCGGGTAGTACGTGACGTCCCAGACGAAGCCCTGTCCGGCGCCGGGGATGGAGTCGAGGACCTTGTGGTGCTTGCGGTAGAGCAGCACGTGGTCCTCGCCGAGCTCACGCCGGGCGGCCTCGACGTCGATCTGGTTGTCGAGCTTGAAGCGGCGGCCGCCGTAGCGCTGGTCGTCGCGCCAGGTGGGGGCGTACAGGACGACCTTCTTGCCCGCGGGGATGCCGAGCTTCTCCCGTACGGCCGCGGCGCGCTTGACGCGGTCGGGGGCGTGGAAGACGTCGTTGCGCGGGTAGCCCGCCTCCAGGACCTCGCACTGGAGGCGGAAGGAGTTGGTCATGATCGGGGTGGTGAAGGCGTTCGGCGTGATGAACAGGCTGTACTGGCGCGAGCGCTGCGGGAGGCTCGCGATGTAGGCCAGGTTCGCCTTGGGGGTGCCGAGGAGGTCGGCGCCGATGCGCTTGAGCGGGGTGCCGTGCCAGGTCTGGACGACGACCTGGCCCTCGCGGCGGACGAACCACTCGCGGATGCCGCCGTTGGTGACGACGTACCGGCTGCGGGCCAGCGCCTCGTACCACTCCTTGCTGCCCCACTCGACGCCCCGGACGCCGGGCGGCAGCACGACCTGCTGGTCGTGGACCATCGCGATGTGCTCGACGTCGGTGCCGCGGCGCTTGAGCTCCTCGTAGACCGCGCGGGGCGAGTCGGAGAACTGCTTGCCGCCGAAGCTGTTGTAGAGCACGGCCTCGCGCAGCGGCAGCTTGCGCTGCTCAGGGGTGTAGACGTCGCGCAGGAGGCGCTGGCGGTAGGCGCCGCGCAGCTCCGGGGCGAGGACCGGGCCGGACTCGACGAAGATCCGGTCGAAGTCGAGCCGCTCGACGGTGTACGTGCGGTGCTCGCCCCGGTGGGACAGCGGCAGCGTGTCCACCAGGTCGGGGCGGATCGTGACGGGCACGTCGCGGGTGTGGTCCCACTCGGTGCGCAGCCGCAGGCGCGGCATCCAGCGGCCGGCGCGCAGCGACACGGTGCCCTCGTAGGTGGGCATGGTGTCCGGGCGCAGCCGGGCGGTGAAGCGGCCGTCGGCGAACTCGACGGGCAGCGGGCGGTCCTCGTTGCGGCCGGTGTGGCGCAGGACCATCTTCATCTGCTCTGCGGGACCGGTGTAGACGCCGGAGAGGACCAGCTCGCCGTCCGCGGTCCACTCGACGCCGTCGACGAGGGGCTGGACGGTGCGCAGCTGCGGGGTGAAGTTGCCCGCGCCGTCGGTGAGGATCGCGAGCTCGCGGTTCTCGGGCAGCGGGTGGACCCCGGTGACGTTCGCGGCGCCGTTGGTGGCGCGGCGGGTGGTGCCGTCCGCGAAGACGATCTGGGTGCGGTACTTGACGGCCTTACCGGGGCGTACGCCGTCGGCGGGCAGGTCCGCGAAGTCGAGGCGGGCGGTGTGGCGCAGCCAGCCGTCGGCTCCGGTCTCGCCCTGCTGGAGCGGGAGGTCGGTGGTGAAGCCGCTCGCCTCGTGGTCGATGCGCAGGGCCGTGGGGTACTTGCCCGCCGGGGTGGTGACGCGGGAGCGCAGGGTGACGGTCATGCCCTCGCCGTCGCCCTCCTGGCCGATGACCTCGGCGGGGACGACGTCCACGGAGAGCTTGAGGCGGTTGCGGTCGAAGCCGGCGACGAGCCGGACGCCGTCGTCCAGGACGCGGGTGAAGCTGTGTCCGGCCGCGCCCGCGCTGTTCTTGGTGATGCTGCCGACCGACATGCCGCCGGGGCGCGGGATGCCGACGCCCAGGCGCCAGGTGCCGGACTGCCACTGGCCGCGGACGCGGAGGCGGGACGGGTCGATGCCGATCTCGAAGCCGGACCAGTCGTAGTTGTGCAGGGCGCCCTTGGCCTCGGTGGTGGCGCGGGGCTCCTGGACGGTGCGCAGACGCAGCGGGAGGGTGGAGCGGCTGCCCTGGCGGCGGAGCACGGCGACGCGCAATGAGCGCTTGCCGGTGGCCGAGGGAACGTTGGGGATGTAGGCGTAGCCCTTGACAAGGAGCTTGCCGCCCTCCCAGACGAGATCGAGGAGCTTGCCGCGTACGGGGAGTTCGCTGCGGTTGAAGTTGCGCACCGAGGAGGGGAGCGAGGAGCTCTCGACGCCGGGCAGCTCGATGCGGGCGCGCCGCAGGCCGCGGACGGAGAAGGCTCCGGGGTTCTCCCGCTCGTAGTGCAGCAGTTCGGCCAGTTCATCACCGCGGCCGCTGGCCGCCAGGTGCCACTTGACCCGCGCCATCGGCGAGAACTGCCGTACGACCTTGGGGGCGGCCCGGTCCAGGAAGTCCTTGGCGGCCCGGTGGAACTCGGGGCGCTCCTCGACCGGAGTCTCCGGGAAGTACTTCATGAGCCGGCTGAGCTCGTCGGGGATCGCTTCGAGGGACGCCACGGGGGAAGGGCCTTTCCGGGGGGACGTGCAGATGATGAACCCCAGCAGGACGGGGCGTTAATGAGACGTCTCCAACCGTCTCATGGTTGCCCCACAGTATGACGTGACACCTCTCACAGGACGAACCCGCCCCGGCGGCCGCCGGGGCGGGGAGGGGCGTTCGAGCGCTCCCCCGCGGATGATCCGGCCGGGGGCCGCCGGACCGGCCGCCGGCGGGTGCCGGTCAGGCGCGGTGCGCGCGGGGGGCGCGCAGGACGCCGAGCACGGTGCGGCGGGCCTTGCGGACCGCGCGCCGGGCGAAGGAGGCGCGGGGCCGCTTCCGCGGCGGATCGATCCTGCGGCCGCCGACCCACTCCGTGACGGTCACCTCGTAGGCCCGGTCCGGAAGGACGGCGTCCTCGCCGAAGTGCGGATAGGCGAGGTGGAGGCGGGGCGGGTTCCCCCGGCGGACCACCTCGGGCTCCTCCTCGGCGCGCAGGAAGGCCGCGATGTCCAGGAGCAGGTCGAGCCGGCCCTCGGCCACGCACATCAGCCGGAGCCGTTCGTTCACCTTGAGGTTGCGGCCGAGGCCGGGCGTCCAGTACGCCTTCATGAGGGGGGCGGCGAGCGCCATCTTCCGCTCCTGGACCTCGGGCTTCTGCTTGACCAGGCCGGGGCCGAACTGGGGCAGCAGGGTGATGACGAAGGGCCGCACCATCAGGGCGTCGCGCCGGGGGCCCGGTGGCACGTGCTCGGCGATGAGCCCCATGAGGGCGCGGGCCGAGTCGAAGCGGCGTTTGTAGCCGCCCTTCTTGGTCATCTGGTTGCGGTCCTCGCGGCCCACCAGGTAGTAGCAGGTGTAGTCGGCGACGACGGAGATCCCGTTGCCGCGCAGGTACGCCTCCATCGTGAACAGGGCGTCCTCGCCCGTCTTCAGCTTCTCGTCGAAGGCCATGCCGAGGCGGACGAGGAGATCGCGCCGGAACAGCTTCTGCGCGCTCAGGGTGAACTTGACGTTGGAGGAGAACAGGTCGGCGCGTTCGACCGTTTCCTTCCACATCGACTTCGCGGCCCCCCGGTTGACGCCGACGATCTTCCCGAGGATCACGTCCGTGCCCGCCCGGTCCCCCATGGCGACCATGCGCTCCAGGGCTTCCTCGCCGAAGTGGTCGTCCGCGTCGAGGAAGAAGACGTACCGGCCGCGGGCGAGCCCGAGGCCCCGGTTGCGCGGGCCGCTGGGCCCCCCGGAATTCTCCTGCCGGACGACTCTCATGGGGATCGCGGTCCGGGCGGCGAACTCCCCCAGGAAGTCGCCGGTGCCGTCGGTGGAGCCGTCGTCGATCGCGACGATCTCCATGCGGTCGGCGCCGATGGTCTGTGCCTCGACGGACTCCAGGCACCGGACCAGGTAGGGCATCGCGTCATAGGCTCCGATGATCACACTGACATCGGGCTCGTCGTTCGTCCTGGGCAAGTCGGGCATGCGCACCTGTCGATTTGATCACGAAAGAGGGAAGGTTGCCCGACTCTGCACCCTTTTGCGCATTACGACACCGAACGACCCGTACACCCCTCCCCCGGGAGAGACGTACGGGTCGCGTTCGAGGTTGCCTGCTCTTCAGCTATTCGATCATCCGTGCGCCGCACAGGCGCACGGATGCCGGTGGACGGACGTACGGATGCCAGGGCGCGGGTCCGGCCGCACGGGCCCGCGCACGGGATCAGCGCGAGGGTGAGACCCCCTCGGTGAGGGCGGCCTCCACCTCAGCCTGCTCCGGGTCGGCCGCCGGAGCGTCGGGGTCCGCCGCGGCCTCGGCCGCGGCCACCGCCTGCGGGTCGGTGTCCCCGGCCCCGCTGGTGGCGGCCTCCTCGTCCGGCACGGCCACGGACCGGTCGCCGAGACGCTGGGCGACGGCCAGGTTGCGGGCCTCGGCCTTCGCGGCCAGCGCCCGTACGGCGGCGTTGAACTGCTCCATGGAGGTCGGCTCGTCCGGCCCCAGGAGGTAGGTCTTCAGCTCGCGGCGGGCGCCCGCCAGGGTGTCGGCGGCCGGGTCGGCCACCGCGGCCAGCAGCTGGTCCAGCTCCTCGGCCTGGTTGGACAGGACGACCGCGGCGCGCACGGCGGTGTTCTGCCGCTTGAACTCCTCGGCCCCGACCCCCGCCGAGTCGGTCACCGCGTACGGCTTGCCGCTCGCGATGAAGTCGGAGACCACACTGGAAATGTCCGAAACCATGGCGTCGGACTCGTTGAAGCAGTCGTACAGCTTGGGCTGCGCGCCGGTCACCGTACGGTGCTCCCACCAGCCGAAGGAACGCCAGTAGGCATCGTTCCACTCGGCCCGCAGCCGGGCGGCCTCCGCCTCGCGGGCCGGGTCCGCGAGCGAGATCCGCGACTCCTCCGCCTCGTCGCCGCCCGCGTGGCCGGAGGTCGCGAGCTCCGCCAGCCGCGCCTCGATCCGGGCCAGTTCGGCCTTGGCGGCGCGGTGCCCGGCGGTGGCCGAGGACGCCTCCTTCGCCCAGCGGGGGTCGGCCGCGCGCTCGGCCGCGGCCTTCTCCAGCATCGCCTGGATCCGGGCGTTGACGGCCTTGGCCTTCCCGCTGCGGATACCGGTGAAGGGGTGCGGCTTGTAGATGATCCGGACCGGGTCGGTGGCGTTCAGCAGCCGGCGCACGATGTTCTCGCCCGCCAGCAGCAGGGAGGTGTTGCCCGGATTGTCGTCCCAGCCCTCCCAGGTGGGCGCGTACAGCACGGTCGGGATGGGGTTCTTGACGGCGCCCGTCCAGCTCTTGATGGGCTCCAGCTGCGGACGGCCGACCTCGACGATGTCCTCGTCGCGGATGCCCACGTCGGCCAGCGCGTAGCGGTCGCGGCCGGCCCGGCCCGCGGTCCAGACCTCGTCGTACACCTTCGAGTACGGATTGACGCTGGCGAGCTTGTCGCTGTCGCCGTGGCCGATGAACACGTGCTTCATCGTCGGTACCCGCAGGATGTGGATGTTCTTTCCGACATTGGCGGGGTACAGGCAGACCCGGACCGTGGAGAGGTTCAGGTTCATCAGATGGGTGCCGGCCGGAACGCAGAGGACCGGGACGGAGGTCTCGGCGAGCTGCGGGACGAGGGCGCGCTCCCGCATGATGATCAGCGGGCGGCCTTCGACGCGGGCCATGGTGTCCAGCCACATGTTGCCCTGGTAGGCGGACTCGTTGGAGCCGGAGAAGTAGAGGACCACGGTCGGCTGGTACTCGCGCAGCCAGGTGTCCACGGCTTTGAGCACGGCAGGGGCCGGGGGCGCCAGCCGGCCGCGGCGTACGTACGGGATCAGCGCCGCGAGGTAGAGCAGGGCCAGCAGCAGCGTCAGGCCGATGCCCGCGAAGCCGATGAGGTCGTCACCGGTGCCGGCGGCGATCAGGACGCCCGCCACGGCCGGGATGTCGAGGTGCAGCATCTTCTCGGCGGAGCGCCGCACCAGCGCGCCGGGTGGGGCGTCGGGGATGCGGACCGCGTGCAGGTCCACGTTCCGGGTGACGACCGGCATCGTACGGCGCATCCGGATCAGCGTCGTCAGCGCGCCGTGCGGAGCCTGGAGCCCGTAGAAGAGCAGGAAGCAGGCGACCGCCGCGTAGAACAGCGGCGACTCGGCGAGGTCCAGGCGGGCCAGCAGCAGGATGACCATCAACTGCCGCAGCAGGAAGCGGATCGACAGCCCGGCCCGCACCTTGCCGAGGCGGTTGACCAGATAGCTCCCCTTCTGGTGCAGGTACCAGTCGGCCACGTACGTGACGGCGGCGGCCGCCGCGAAGAACCAGATGTGGGGAATGAGCGCGGCGAGCATGACGCAGGGGTATCCCAGCCCCATCAACAACGCTGCCGCCAGTTCCGACCTGCTGCCCACACGGGCCAGGCGAATGGCTGTCGAGATCACGAAGAACCTGCTCCAGGGGGTGCCGGTTGATTCACGTATTGGCGGAAATGTGAAGGTGCGGCTTCACGCATTCGGGCCTCTGCCGTCGCGCAAAGCGACAACAGAGGCCCGTAAAAGCACATTTGTCAAGAATTATTACACATCTGCTTGACGGTCCAGCACGGACGCCAGTGCCTGCTCGAACCCGGAGGACTCGGCGGCCCCCGCCGTCGGGTCCTGCTGCCGTACGTCGATGACGTGTCCGGTCAGCGCGGAGAGCAGGACGTCCAGCGAGGTGCGTGCCACGGCCTCCGACGAGAGCAGCGATCCCTCGGGCTCCTGGCCGAACGCCTTGGTGCGCATCGGCGTCGCCGTCCGCTCCGGGTTCACGCAGTTGACCCGGATGCCCTCCCCCGCCCACTCGTCGGCGAGCGCCTGGGTGAGGTTGACCATGGCGGCCTTGGTCGAGGAGTACAGGCTGTACTCGGCGCGGCCGCGGGTGTAGCTGCTGGAGGTGTAGAGCAGCAACTGGCCCTTGGTCTCGGCGAGGTACTTGTACGAGGCGCGGGCGATCTGGACGGGCGCCAGGTAGTTGACGTTCAGGGCTTCCTGGATCGTCGTGTTGTCGGTCTCGGCCAGCTTGCCGATCCGCAGCACGCCCGCGGTGTTGATGACGTAGTCGATCCGCCCGGTCTCGCGGTACGCCGTGGAGAGCGCGTCGTCCACGTGCTCCGGGTTCTCCACGTGCGTCCCCGTGGTGGAGCGGCCCAGCGCGTAGACCTTGGCACCGTAGCTCTCGGCCAGGGACGCGATGTCGGCGCCGATGCCGTACGAACCGCCGAAGACGACGAGCGTCCTGCCGGTGAGCAGCTCCCGGTAGCCGGCTTCGTCGGCCTGGCGGGGGGCCGCGGTGGAGGCCAGCTGGAAGAGCTTGTCGGTGATGAAGACGTCGACCGGCTGGGTCACCTTCATGTTGTACTCGTCGCCCGCGACCACGTAGATCGGCACGTCGGGGAGGTAGCGCAGGACCACCGAGCAGTCGTCGGTGGCCTGGAAGTTGGGGTCGCCCGCCGCGATCTCGTACGCCTTGCGGATCGTGGAGAGCTTGAACGCCTGCGGGGTCTGGCCGCGGCGCAGGCGGGAGCGGTCGGGGACGTCGGTGATGAACTCGCCGTCCTCGCCGTGCGTGCGGGTCACGATGATCGTGTCCGCGGAGGGGATGGCGACGTCGACGGCCTGGTAGCGGTCGAGGGCGTCCACGCAGTCCTTGATCACACGCTGTGACAGCAGGGGGCGCACCGCGTCATGGAAGAGGACGTTGCGGTCCTCGCCCTCGGCGAGCCCCTCCCCGAGGGCCGCGATGGCGCGCTCGGTGGTCTCGTTGCGGGTGTTCCCGCCCTCGATGACGCGGGTGACCTTGGTCAGTCCGGCCTTCTCGACGATCTTCTCGACGTCGGGCACGAAACCGGGCGCCATCAGCACGATGACATCGTCGATGCCCTCGGCGTTCTCGAAGATGGTCAGCGTGTGCTCGATGACGGCCTTGCCGGCGATCTTCAGCAGCTGCTTGGGGATCGACAGGCCCACGCGCTGGCCGGTCCCACCGGCGAGCACGACCGCTGTGGTCCGGGGCTTGGCTTCATGCGGCACAGACACAGACGACCTACCTTGCTATGACGGGGGAACAGTGTGATGGTCGCACTCTCCGTGACCGTCTCGCAAGGTGGACGTCGACCGTCGCTCGCCCCGCGGATGCCCGCAGTTCACCCTCTGGCCAGGGATGTTGGGTGCTTCCCGGGTGTCGCGCGGGGTGACCGACCCCACAGATGTGTTGCGCAATCGGCACATGAGCAGCACGTACACCCGGTGTGACCGGCGGAAACCGCCGACGCCCAGGGCCAGAATCTACCGGACGGCCCGCCTCCGGGGAGACGGGCCGTCCGGTGGGGCCTCCGGGGCCGCCCGTGAGGAACCCTCCGGGGCCGCCTTCGGAAGAGGCCCGGCGAAGCCTGCTGCCAGGACCTCTCGTTCGGATCGGGCCGGGCTCGTGGTCCCTGGCACCCCGACCCGGCCCGATCCGAACGGAAGCCCCCGGGAAGCGCCCGCCGGGTCAGGGCCGGACGCCCCCTAGAAGGGGTCGAACTCGTCGTACTCCTTCTGCGCGTCGTCGCGTTCGGCCTCGCGGTCCTTGCGCCGCTGCGCCGCGGGGCGCGGCTCCTCCAGGCGGTGGTCCTCGCCACGACGGCCGAGCATCTCGGCGCCGGCCTGCACGGTCGGCTCCCAGTCGAAGACGACCGCGTTGTCCTCGGCACCGATCGCGACGCCGTCGCCGGCGCGGGCGCCCGCCTTCATCAGGGCTTCCTCGACGCCGAGGCGGTTGAGCCGGTCCGCGAGGTAGCCGACGGCCTCGTCGTTGTTGAAGTCGGTCTGGCGCACCCAGCGCTCGGGCTTCTCGCCGCGCACGCGGTAGAGGTCCTCGCCCTCGGCGGTGACCGTGAAACCCGACTCGTCGACGGCCTTCGGGCGGATGACGATACGGGTCGCCTCCTCCTTCGGCTTGGCCGCGCGCGCCTCGGCGATGATTCCGGCGAGCGCGTAGGAGAGCTCGTTGAGGCCCTTGTGCGCGATCGCGGAGACCTCGAAGACGCGGTAGCCGCGGGCCTCCAGATCGGGGCGGATCATGTCGGCGAGGTCCTGGCCGTCGGGGATGTCCACCTTGTTGAGGGCGACGATGCGGGGCCGGTCCTCCAGGCCGCCGTACTGGCGCAGCTCCTCCTCGATGATGTCGAGGTCGGAGACGGGGTCACGGTCGGACTCCAGGGTGGCGGTGTCCAGGACGTGCACGAGCACCGAGCAGCGCTCGACGTGCCGCAGGAACTCCAGACCGAGGCCCTTGCCCTGGCTGGCGCCGGGGATGAGTCCGGGGACGTCCGCGACGGTGTAGACGGTGGAGCCGGCGGTGACGACGCCGAGGTTCGGTACGAGGGTGGTGAACGGGTAGTCCGCGATCTTCGGCTTGGCCGCCGAGAGCACCGAGATCAGCGAGGACTTGCCGGCGCTCGGGTAGCCCACGAGGGCCACGTCGGCGACGGTCTTGAGCTCCAGGACGATGTCCCGGCTCTCCCCCGGCTCACCGAGCAGCGCGAAGCCCGGAGCCTTGCGCCGGGTCGAGGCCAGCGCCGCGTTGCCGAGGCCGCCGCGGCCACCCTGACCTGCCACGAAGGTGGTGCCCTGGCCGACGAGGTCGGCGAGGACGTTCCCGTCCTTGTCGAGGACGACGGTGCCGTCCGGCACGGGCAGGACCAGGTCCTGGCCGTCCTTGCCGGAGCGGTGGCCGCCCGCGCCGGGCTGGCCGTTGGTGGCCTTGCGGTGGGGGTGGTGGTGGTAGTCGAGCAGCGTGGTCACGGCCTGCTCGACGACGAGGATCACATCGCCGCCTCGTCCGCCGTTGCCCCCGTCGGGGCCACCCAGCGGCTTGAACTTCTCACGGTGGACGGAGGCGCAGCCGTGGCCTCCGTTACCCGCGGCGGCATGCAGCTCGACGCGGTCCACGAAGGTGGTCATGGTCAGTGCCTCCAGGTACAGCGGGAAAAGCGGAATTGTCTCTGTCGTAACACGCCGAGGGCGGACCCGCTTCCCCGTTCACCGGGAAAGCTGCGGTCCGCCCTCGGAAGGTGCTGTGTCGTTCTGCGCGCGTCGGGAAGAACTCAGACGGCGAGCGGAACGATGTTCACGACCTTGCGGCCACGGTGCGTGCCGAACTCCACCGCACCGGCGGCGAGCGCGAACAGCGTGTCGTCGCCGCCACGGCCGACGCCCGTGCCCGGGTGGAAGTGGGTGCCGCGCTGGCGGACCAGGATCTCACCGGCGTTGACGGCCTGACCGCCGAAGCGCTTCACGCCGAGCCGCTGAGCGTTGGAGTCGCGCCCGTTCCGAGTGGACGATGCGCCCTTCTTGTGTGCCATGTGTTCTCAGTCCCTTACTTCGCAGCCGCGGGGATGCCGGTGACCTTGATCGCCGTGTACTGCTGGCGGTGACCCTGGCGACGGCGGTAGCCGGTCTTGTTCTTGTAGCGAAGGATGTCGATCTTCGCGCCCTTGTGGTGGTCCACGACCTCGGCCGTGACCTTGATGCCGTCGAGCACCCACGGGTCGCTGGTGACCGCGTCACCGTCGACAACGAGCAGGGTCGAGAGCTCGACCGTGTCGCCAACCTTGGCAGTGGAAATCTTGTCAACCTCAACGATGTCGCCGACAGCAACCTTGTGCTGGCGACCACCGCTGCGCACGATGGCGTACACGCGGATCTCTCTCTCGCTCGGAACGGGACCCCTGATGCCAGCCGCCCGCGCGGGCCGGGGCCCGAATCGATCCGGAAGGATGAGCGGCCTCTCCTGGCGGACGGCGCGAACACCGACCGTGACCGGGAGGGATGTGCTCAGGGGTAGTGCGTCGAAGAAACACACCGAGGGTCAAGGTTACGGGGCGGGGGTGTGGGGGTCAAACCGGGTCGCCGGGCGCAGGCCGGGCCCGGTCCACCGGACCGGCGGACCGCCCCCCGTATGCTTTCGGGGCGCATCAGCTCTCCGAAAGGCATGCCGTGAACTACAGGGTCCAGCCCACCGCCCAGGTCGACGAGACCGCCGAGATCGGGGCCGGCTCCAGCGTCTGGGAGCTGGCGCAGATCCGCGAGGGAGCCAGGCTCGGCGAGGGCTGCGTCATCGGCCGCGGCGCGTACGTCGGGACCGGCGTGCGCATCGGCGACAACGTGAAGCTGCAGAACTACGCCCTCGTGTACGAGCCCGCCGAGCTCGGCGACGGCGTCTTCGTCGGCCCCGCGGTCGTCCTCACCAACGACCACAACCCGCGCTCGGTCGACCCTGACGGCAAGCAGAAGCGCGGCGGTGACTGGGAGGCGGTCGGCGTGAAGGTCGCCGAGGGCGCCTCGCTCGGCGCCCGCTCGGTCTGCGTCGCCCCGGTCCGTATCGGCCGGTGGGCGATGGTCGCGGCCGGCGCGGTGGTCACCAAGGACGTCCCCGACTTCGCCCTGGTGGTCGGTGTACCCGCCCGGCAGATCGGCTGGGTCGGCCACAGCGGTGTCCGGCTGGTCGAGCGCGGGGGCGAGCCGGGGGTGTGGGAGTGCCCGCAGAGCGGGGCTCTGTACGAGGAGAAGGACGGAGTGCTCGCGGAGCGCTGAGCGCCCCGCAGGACGCGGAGCCGTGCCGGGGCGAGCGCCCGCCCCGGCACGGCTCCACGGCGTTCAGCCCCCGATGACCACGCGGCGTACGCCGGCCCAGTTGGCCGGGTCCGTGGTGCGGCGGCCGTCGACCAGGACGCGGACGTCCGGGAGGTCGGCGGCGGACAGCTCGCGGTACTCGGCGTGGTCGGCCTGGAGGATCGCGGCGGTGACGGCCTGGTGGCCGTCGTGCGGGACGAGACCGAGGGCGGACAGCTCCTCGGCCGTGTACATCGGGTCCGAGACGAACGGCACCGCGCCCCGCGCCTTCAGGGCCTCGACGACGCCGAAGACACCGGAGAACGCGGTCTCCTTGACACCGCCGCGGTAGGCCGCGCCCAGCACCAGGACCCCGACGCCGTCCAGGTCGCCGTAGGCGGCGGCCAGCAGATCGACGGCGTACGCGGGCATCGCGGCGTTGGCCTCGCGGGCCGAGCGCACGACGGTCGCCTCCGGGTCGTTCCACAGGTACATCCGCGGGTAGATCGGGATGCAGTGGCCGCCGACGGCGATACCGGGCTGGTGGATGTGGCTGTAGGGCTGGCTGTTGCAGGCCTCGATGACCTTCTTGACGTCGATGTCGTTCTGGTCGGCGAACCGGGCGAACTGGTTGGCCAGGCCGATGTTGACGTCGCGGTACGTGGTCTCGGCGAGCTTCGCCAGCTCGGACGCCTCCGCCGTGCCGAGGTCCCAGACCCCGTTCGGGCGGGGCAGGTCCTCGCGCTCGTCGAAGTCGAGGACCGACTCGTAGAAGGCGACGCCGGCCGCGGCGGACGCCTCGTCGATGCCGCCGACGAGCTTGGGGTAGCGGCGCAGGTCGGCGAAGACCCGGCCGGTGAGCACCCGCTCCGGGGAGAAGACCAGGTGGAAGTCCTCACCCGGGGTCAGGCCCGAGCCCTCGGCCAGCATCGGCGCCCAGCGGGTACGGGTGGTGCCCACCGGCAGCGTGGTCTCGTAGCTGACCAGCGTGCCGGGCTTCAGGCCCGCCGCGATGGCCCGCGTGGCGGCGTCCATCCACCCGAAGTCCGGGGTGCCCTCGGCGTCCACGAAGAGCGGGACGACGACCACGACGGCGTCGGACGCGGCGACCGCGGCGGTGGTGTCCGTCGTGGCGGAGAGCAGACCGGCGCCGACGGTCTCCTTGAGCTTCACGTCGAGGTCGTACTCGCCGGGGAACGGCTCGGTGGCCGCGTTGACGAGCTCGACGACCTTCTCGTTGACGTCCGCGCCGATGACCCGGTGGCCCTTGGCGGCGAACTGCACGGCGAGCGGAAGCCCGATCTTGCCGAGCGCGACTACACAGATGTTCATCGGGGTTACTTCCTCTTCGACCTGGACAGAATGCGGCGCAGCCGTGCGCCCACGCCGGGCTTCGGGTCCCACAGGGGGGCCGTCGTGATCACGAGCCGCCCCTTCGGGTTCGGGCTCGCCGCGACCCGGTAGGGGGTGCGGCTCCCCCAACGGCGCGCCAGCGGCATCGGCAGCCCCTCGGTGCGGACCGGGATCTCGTACGTGGAGCCGGCCACGTCGACGTGGACGCGTACGCCGCGCTTGGCCCGGACCGGCTCGATCGGGATGCGGGCGCTCAGCAGGGTGCCCGTGCCGTCCTCGGCGGGCTCCCTGGTGAACTCGCCGACCGCTTCGGGGCGTGCGGCGTCCTCGGGCAGTTTGCGGGCGCCGGCCTTGTCGGCGGTCTTCGGCATGGCGCCCTGGGCGAGGACGACGACGGCCGACGTCGCGTCGCCCGTGACACCCGTCCGCAGCGAGAGCGTGAGGGCGAGCTGCTCACCGCTCTGCTCCCAGGCGGCCGACTCCAGTTTCGTACCTGCCGCGAGCCTGCCCGCGACCGTCTCGCGTGCCTCGTACCAGTGCTCGTCCAGGCCGACGGCCGGGTCCCGGAAGCCCGGATAGAGCGCGAAGGCCCGCTCGCCTTCCAGCAGGAAGGGCGGGGCCCCGTGCTCCTCCTCGTCCGCGATGGCGCGGGTGAGCTCATCGACGGCGCCGCGCAGGGCGAGGCCGAAGCGCACCCGGCGCTTGACTCCGGTGCCGTCGCGCAGCCCGTCCGTGAAGTAGGCGTCCACCAGCGCGCCGACACCCTCGCAGACCTGACGGCGGGTGCCGGCGTCGAGCGCGGGGAAGTCCTTCTGCAGGAGCTTGGTCAGCTCCCAGTCGAAGTGCCGCTTGAACACCGCGTCACGCTGCGGACCGGCGGGGATCAGCGCGGCCGTGTGCTCCATGATCCGCTGGACGCACCGGAGCCGGGCCACGTGGTCCGCCCGGTACGTGATGTTGCTGGCGTCGCCGCGCTTGACCGCGTAGTAGCAGGTGTAGTCGGAGATCACGGAGATCTTCCGGGCCCGGACGCACGCCTCGATGGTGAACGGCTGGTCACTGCCGACCGGCATGTCCTCGGGGAAGCGGAGCCCGTGCTTCTCCACCAGCTCCCGGCGGAACAGCTTGGTGTTGGCCAGCGTGTAGGGAAGCGCGGAGTCGTCGAGGGTGACGTCCCGGTTCCCGGTGTAGAGCTTCTGGTGGACGTAACGCCCGTTGGTGCCGACCATCTTGCCGACGACCACGTCGGACTCGTTGGCGTCGGCGCAGGCGACCATCCGCTCCAGCGCCTCCTCGCCGAGGTGGTCGTCGGACCCGATGAAGTAGACGTAGCGGCCGGTCGCCAGCTCCAGCGCGCGGTTGCTGGGAGCGGCCGGGCCGCCGGAGTTGGGCTGGTGGACGACGGTGAAGACGTCCGGGTGACGCTGGGCGAAGAGGTCGAGTTCCTCACCGCTGCCGTCGGTCGAGCCGTCGTCGACCGCCACGACCTGCAGCCGCTCATGACCGATGCTCTGGCCCACCAGCGAGTTCAGGCACTCGGTGAGGTACGGCATCGTGTTGTAGACGGCGACGACGACCGTGACATCAGCCCCTCGTGTCATGCCATCACCTGGGAACCGGGTTGTTGCGCCTTCACCGGCGCCGCTCCGACCAGCCGCGAGTACACCCGGTCGAGCACCTCGGCCTGGGCCTCCCAGGTCCAGTTCTCCAGCAGCCCCTCGCGTTCGTACACGGCGCGGTACTTCGCGGGATCGGCGAGCACCGACTTGACCGCCCGGACGTAGTCGGAGACGTCCTCGGCGGTGAAGACCTCGCCCTGGCCCGTGCGGGCGACCATGGCCCCCATCGTCTTGACGTCGCTCACCACGAACGGCAGGCGAGCGTGGGAGTACTCGAAGAACTTCGTGATCAGGGCGATCTCGTGGTTCGGCCAGTGGTGGATGGGAATGACGCCCACATCCGCCGCGGACAGGAAGGGCACCACCTGGTAGTGCGGCACGTACGGCAGGATGTGCAGCCGTTCGGTGACGCCCAACTCGGCGGCGCGCTCCTTCAACTCCTGCATGTAGGCCGAGTTGGGCCGCAGGACGACGAAGGCCACGTGCGTGCCGGGGAGCTGGGGCAGCGCCTCGACCATGATGTCGAGCCCGCGCTGCGGTGCCGCGGCGCCACTGTAGACCGCCAGGGGCACGTCGGGCCCGATGCCGCACAGTTCCCGCAGGTCGGGGACCGGCTCCGCGGCCTGTTCCGGCGAGATCTCGGCGTCGGGCGCGTTGAGCACCACCTCGGGCAGGGTCTTCAGTCCGTGGCGCTCGACCAGCATCTCGGCCAGGGTGCCGGAGACCGTCGTGACGGCGTCGGCGTACTTCGCGTACTCCCGCTCGTGGCCGCACTGCGCGATGTGCCAGCGCGGGTGCGGGTTCCACGGCTTGATTCCGGGCAGGAACTCGTGGACGTCCCAGAGGATCTTGACCTTGCGGCCCTTGGCCTCGGCGCGCAGCTTCGCCCGTGCCGCCACGCCGAGCATGCGGAAGTCGTTGGCGTGGATCACATCGGGTTCGAGTCGGTCGATGACCTTCCCGTAGGCCAGTTCGAAGTCCCACAGAGCCGGGTCGAGGCGTCGCCAGGCCCGGTCCCCCATGGTCCGCACCCAGAAGGCCGTGGTGAAACGGTCCAGCGCCGAGTCCATGTTCTTGCGCCGCAGCGCGAGCGCCTCGGTGCGGCCGGCCCGGAAGTGCACCCACTTGTTCAGGGCCTTCGCCAGCAGGCGCGGCGGCAGCAGAGCCGCTGAGCCCAGCGCCGACTTGTCACGCCTGGCCTCGACGCTCCGGACGTTCAGCTCGGCACGCCAGGCCTTCATCCGCTGCTTCCGGTACTCCGCCAGCGGGCCGGGCGGGTACGCGAGAGGCGAACGCAGCACGGCACGGCGGTACTCGTGACGACGGCGGTGCATGGGCGTCGGCACATGCAGCAGGCGGACCCGCGCCTCGCCGAGCCGCCATTTCTGCGTCTTCTTGGTGGGCGACTTGCCCAGAAGCACCACATCCCAGCCGGCGTCCGCCGCCGAACGGGCTTCTTTCTGCACCCGGGAGTCGCCGTTGACGCCGTTGTCGACGAGCATCACGATCTTGCCGCGGGTGCTGCGCTCCGGCCCTGCGGCCGAGCTGTCAATCGCCATGACGGGCGGGCTCTCCTGTCTCGAACACAACGGTCCGGCCGGTGTTGGCCGAGTCGAGCAGCGATGTCGCCACCTCGACGGTGCGCAGCCCCTGCCGGAGGGTGCAGATGTCGGCCGGCTTGCCCTGCACCGCGTCGCGGAACAGTTCGTGCTCGACGAGCAGCGGCTCGCGCTTGGGGATGGCGTAGCGGACCATGTCGCCCTCGGAGACCCCGCGGAAGGCGCGCAGCGCCTCCCATTCGGTGGTGACCGCGGCGTTGGAGTGGAAGGTGAGGTCGGCGGTGAGGGTGTCCGCGATGAAGCAGCCGCGCTCGCCGGTGACCGAGGTGAACCGTTCCTTGAGCGGGCTCAGCCAGTTGACCAGGTGGTTGACCATGGTGCCGTCGGAGAGCTGGCCCACGGCGGAGACCATGTCCTCGTGGGGGCGCCCGGACTTGGAGACGGTGTGCGCGGCGATCGAGGTGTACGTCTGCCCGGTGACCCAGCCCGTCAGGTCGATGTCGTGCGTGGCGAGGTCCTTGACCACGCCGACGTCCGCGATGCGGTGCGGGAAGGGGCCCTGGCGGCGGGTGACGACCTGGTAGACGTCGCCCAGCTCGCCGGCCTCCAGGCGGGCGCGGAGCGACAGCAGGGCCGGGTTGCAGCGCTCGATGTGGCCGACGCCGGCCACCAGGCCGCGCGACTCGAAGGCGTCCACGAGGCGGCGGGCGCCCTCGACGGTGTCCGCGAGCGGCTTCTCGATGAGGGCGCAGACCCCGGCGTCGGCGAGCTGGAGGCCGACCTCCTCGTGCAGCGCGGTCGGGCAGGCCACGACGGCGTAGTCGATGCCGAGGGCGATCAGCTCCTCGACGGTGGACAGGACGGGGGCACCCTGGGCCCAGCCGTTCTTGTCGCCCATCGGGTCGACGACGCCGACCAGCTCGACGCCTTCCAGGCCTGCGAGGACGCGGGCGTGGTGGCGGCCCATGGAGCCGAGGCCGACGAGCCCGGCCTTCAGTACGGCACTCACAGGTTCTCCCCCAGGGAGTTCACGGCGGTCACGATGCGCGCGAGGTCGCCCTCGGTGAGCGAGGGGTGGACGGGCAGCGAGACGACCTCGGCGGCGGCCTTCTCGGTCTCGGGCAGGTCCCAGGTGCGGCCCGCCTTCTGGTCCGGCTCCCAGTAGGGCTTGAGCCGGTGGATCGGCGTCGGGTAGTAGACCGCGTTGCCGACGCCCGCCTCGGTGAGCTTGGCCATCGCGGCGTCCCGGTCGCCCTGGATGCGCACGGTGTACTGGTGGTAGATGTGCCGGGCGCCCTCGGCCACCGGCGGCGTGATGACGCCCGGCGCGGTGATGTGGGCGTCGAGGTACGCGGCGTTGGCGCGGCGCTGCTCGGTCCATCCCTCCAGCTTGCCGAGCTGTACGCGGCCGACGGCGGCGGACACGTCGGTCATCCGCATGTTGGCGCCGACGATCTCGTTGGCGTACCGCTGCTCCATGCCCTGGTTGCGCAGCAGGCGCAGGGTGCGGGCCAGCTCGGCGTCGGCCGTGCTGACCATGCCGCCTTCGAGCGAGTGCATGTTCTTGGTCGGGTAGAAGCTGAAGGTGCCGCCCGCGCCGAACGCGCCGACCGGGGTGCCGTTCAGCGCGGCCGCGTGGGCCTGGCAGGCATCCTCGACCACGGCGAGCTTGTGCTTCTCCGCGATCGGCATGAGCTTGTCCATCGCCGCGGGGTGGCCGTAGAGGTGCACGGGCATGATGGCGGCGGTGCGCGGCGTGATCGCGGCCTCGACGGCCGCGGGGTCGAGCCCGAAGCTGCCCGGCTCGATGTCGGCGAACACGACGTCGGCGCCGACGAGGCGCACCGCGTTCGCGGAGGCGGCGAAGGAGAAGGAGGGGACGATCACCTCGTCGCCCGGACCGATGCCCAGGGCGAGAAGCAGCAGGTGGAGTGCCGAGGTGCCCGAGTTGACGGCGACGCAGTGCCGACCGTCGACCAGGCGCGAGAAGCCGTCCTCGAAGGCGGCCACCTCGGGGCCCTGCACGACACGGCCGCTGCGCAGCACGCGCACCGCGGCCTCGATCTCGTCTTCCCCGATGACCGGACGGGCAGCAGGGATCGGCTGCTCGTTGATGCTCGTCATGGACGTCCTCCTTGAACACCGCAAGAGCTCGTTACCAGGCAGAGCTTTGAGGTGCGGGACGTCTTACCGAGGCCGCGCGAAACCCCACCGGCGCGATGCCGACGCCCTGCCGAGGAATCCGGCCCGGTCGATATGGTCGCCGGGCCTGTCACCAACCGTAGCTTTCATCATGAACGCTCACACGCATGGCAACCGCCGTCACATTATCAGGGATTTCTTGGCCCATTTCGGGCTCGTCAACCACCTCTTGCATCAATTCTGAAACAAAGCAGGTGTCCCGCCCCGATGTACTGGGAGCGGGACACCTGAAGATGAACAACCGGTTACGGATTCATCAGCCGACCGACGACTCGCCCTCCACGGAAGGCGCGGAAGCCGTTACGGACGGCGACGACTGCTGCTCGGCGGCGACGGTCTTCTTCGTCGTCTTCTTCGCTGCGGTCTTCGCCGTCGTCTTTTTGGCGGCGGTCTTCTTCGCGGCGGTCTTCTTGGCCGCCGCCTTCTTGGCCGGAGCCTTCTTGGCGGCGGTCTTGCGAGCCGTCTTCTTCGCCGGGGCGGCCTCCTCGGATTCGGAATCCGTCGTTCCGGATTCCGGGGTTCCATCGGGGGCCCGGTCGTCGGATTCCGGGGCCTTCGCCTCGGACGCCGAGTCGACCACCACGATCGCCGCATCGTCCGCTCCGGTGGGCGAACCCGCCGGAGCGGTGACCTTGCGGGTCACCCGACGCCGCGCACGCGGCGGGGCGGCGACGGGGGCCTCGGCCTCGGGGGCCTGCTCCGCCGGAGCCTCGGCCACCTCCGGAGCAGGCGTCTCGGCGGCGGGCGGTTCGACGACCGGGTCCTCCACCGCGACCGGGTCCGTGGCGGGCTCGACCGGCTGCACCGGCTCCGCCGCCTCGGCCTGCTTCGGCGCACCCGCCGGGGCGGTCGCCTTGCGGGTGGCCCGGCGGCGCGTACGGCCCTGGGGCGCGGCCTCGGCCGGCGCCTCGGGAGCCTCGGCGGCGGGAGCCTCCGGGGCCGGGGCTTCCGCGACCGGGGCCTCGACGACCGGTTCGGGCGTACGCTCCGCCTCGGGGGCCTCGGCCTTCGGGGCGCCGGCCGGTGCCGACGCCCTGCGGGAGGCGCGGCGGCGGCCGCGGCCGCGCGTGGCAGCCGCCTCCGCCTCGGCGGGGCTGCCGTAGAACTCGTCGTCCTCCCCGACCGCGGGCTCCACGGCCACCGGGGCGGCGACCTCGGCGGCCAGCTCGGCCTCGGTCTCCACGGTCTCGGCGGACGCGTGGTCCTCGGAGCCGTGGTCGTGACCGTGCTCCTGGTCCTGGCCCGCGCCACCGCGGCGCTTCTTGGACTTCTTGCCGCCGCCACCGCCGCCGACCGACGTCGGCTGCTCCATGTGGACGATGACACCGCGCCCGTTGCAGTGGACGCAGGTCTCGGAGAAGGACTCCAGCAGGCCCTGGCCCACCCGCTTGCGGGTCATCTGGACCAGGCCGAGCGAGGTGACCTCGGCCACCTGGTGCTTGGTGCGGTCGCGGCCCAGGCACTCCAGGAGCCGCCGCAGGACCAGGTCCCGGTTGGACTCCAGCACCATGTCGATGAAGTCGACGACGACGATGCCGCCGAGGTCGCGCAGCCGCAGCTGCCGCACGATCTCCTCGGCCGCCTCCAGGTTGTTCCTGGTGACGGTCTCCTCCAGGTTGCCGCCCTGGCCGGTGAACTTGCCGGTGTTGACGTCGACGACGACCATCGCCTCGGTCTTGTCGATCACCAGCGACCCGCCGCTGGGCAGGTAGACCTTGCGGTCCAGCGCCTTCATCAGCTGCTCGTCGATGCGGTACGTCGCGAAGACGTCGACCTCGGAGGTCCAGCGGGAGAGCCGCTCGGTGAGGTCGGGCGCGACGTGCGAGACGTACCCGTAGATGGTCTCCCAGGCGTCGTCACCGCTCACGATGACCTTGGAGAAGTCCTCGTTGAAGATGTCGCGGACCACGCGGACGGTCATGTCCGGCTCGCCGTAGAGCAGGGTCGGCGCGTTGGAGGAGCTGGTGCCCTTGGCCTTCTTCTGGATCTCCTCCCACTGCTGCTGGAGGCGCTCGACGTCACGGCGCAGCTCGTCCTCGCTCGCGCCCTCGGCGGCGGTGCGCACGATGACGCCCGCGTCCTCGGGGACGATCTTCTTGAGGATCGTCTTCAGTCGGGAGCGCTCGGTGTCGGGCAGCTTGCGGCTGATCCCGGTCATCGAGCCCTCGGGCACGTACACCAGGTAGCGGCCGGGCAGCGAGACCTGGCTGGTCAGCCGCGCGCCCTTGTGGCCGATCGGGTCCTTGGTGACCTGGACCAGGACCGACTGGCCGGACTTGAGGGCGGTCTCGATGCGGCGCGGCCCGTGGGCCATGCCGAGCGCCTCGAAGTTGACCTCACCGGCGTACAGGACGGCGTTGCGGCCCTTGCCGATGTCGACGAAGGCGGCCTCCATGGACGGCAGCACGTTCTGGACCTTGCCCAGGTAGACGTTGCCGACGTAGCTGGTGGACTGCTCCTTGTTGACGTAGTGCTCGACGAGCACGTTGTCCTCGAGGACGCCGATCTGGGTGCGCTCACCGTTCTGGCGGACGACCATCACGCGCTCGACGGCCTCGCGGCGGGCGAGGAACTCGGCCTCGGTGATGATCGGGACCCTGCGGCGGCCCTGCTCGCGGCCCTCGCGGCGGCGCTGCTTCTTGGCCTCCATCCGGGTCGAGCCCTTGATGGACTGGACCTCGTCGAAGCCGGTGCCGGGCTCGCGCTCCTCCTTCTTGCGGGGCTCACGGACCTTGACGACCGTACGCTCCGGGTCGTCGGCGGTGCCGTGGTCGGCGTCCGCGGTGGCGTCACCGCTGCGGCGGCGGCGACGGCGGCGACGGCGGGAGCTGCTGCTCGAACCGGACGCCGAGGAGTCGTCCTCGTCGTCCTCGTCGGCGGTCTCCTGCGCCTGGCTCCGCCCCCCGTCCTGCTCGTCCTCGCTGCGGGACTCCTCGGCGCGGTCCTGCGCGGGCGCGTCGTCGGCGTTCTGCTCGTCGTCCGTGTCGTGGGCCTCCCCGCGACGGCGGCGGCGGCCACCGCGACGGCGGCGGCGCGAGGGGCGGTCACCGTACTCGTCGGTGTCGTCGCCCTCGTTCTCGTCCGCCTCGGCCTCGGGGGCCTCCTCGGCGGGCGTCTCCACCGGAGCGGCGGACTCGACGGCCTGGTCGGCGCCGTCCGGCTCACCACGGCGGCGGCGACGGCGACGCGAGCCGCCCTGCGGCGCGGCCTCGGCGGGCGCGGTGCTCTGCTCGGAGCCGGCGGCGCGCTCCTCGACCGCCTCGACCTCGTCGGCCTCGTCGTACGGGGAGGCGGAACCGGCGGCCGCAGCCGCGGCGGCGGCCGTCTCGGGGGTCTGGAACATCGGCTCGGCGAAGACCGGGGCCTGGAAGACGGCGACGGCGGGGCGCGTCGCGCGCCGGCTCCTCCGCGTCGGCTCCTCGGTCTTCGCGGTGAACTCGGGGCTGCCCGCGACGGCGGTGGCACGGCGGCGGCGGCGTCCGCGCGGGGCGGCCTCCTCGACCTCGTCCACCTCGGCGGCCAGCTCTTCGGCGACGGCGGCAGGGAGGCTCTCGCCGGACTCGACGGTCTCCTCCTCGGCCTGCGCGGACTCGGCGGGCTCTGCGGGCTGCGGCGAACCGGCGGGCGCGGACGCCTTACGGGACGCCCGGCGGCGGGTCCGCGGAGCCGGGGCCTCCTCGGCTGCCTCGACTTCGGCGGCCGGGGCGGCGGGCTCGGCGGCTGCCTGCTCGGGCTCGCTCACGGCCGCGGCGGACTGCGGCGCACCGGCGGGGGCGGAGGCGCGCCGACGGGCACGGCCACGCGGTGCGGCCGGCTCGGCGGCAGCGGTGGTCCCGGGCTCGGCGGCCGGGGCGGCGGGCTCCACCACGACGGCGGCGGCCTCGGCGGACTGCGGGGCGCCGGCCGGCGAGGTGGCCTTGCGGGAGGCGCGGCGACGGCGGGGTGCCGGGGCCTCTTCCGGGATCTCCACGGCTGCCTCGGTCTCTTCCTCGGCGTCGGGCCCGGGGGCGGCGGCGACCTCGACGGGGTCCGCCACGACCTCGGCGGCCTCCGGCGAGCCGGCCGGAGCCGTCGCCTTGCGGACCGCGCGGCGGCGGGCGCGCGGCGCGGGCGCGGCAGCCTCCTCCTCGGCGGCAGGCGGCACGGGGGCCTCCGTAGCAGCGGAGGGCTCGGCGGCCGGGGCGGGCTCGGCGGCCTCCGTCTGCTGCGGGGCGCCGGCGGGAGCGGTGGACTTGCGCACGGCGCGGCGGCGGGTGCGGGCGGGCGCGGCGGTCTCGGTGACCGTCTCCCCGGGCGTGTCGTCGACGGCCGGGGCGGCGCTCTCGGCGGCCGGTATGGCCGGCGTGACGTCCTCGGCGGCGGTCACGGGGCCGCCGGGCGGGCCGGCCGGGCGGGAGGCGGCGCGGCGCCTGCGGCGCGGCGGCAGCTTGTCGCCGGGGGTGTTCTCTTCGTTGTTCCCGGTCGTGCCGGGTTCGTTCGGCTGAGGCATGCGGGCGTTTCTCCCGTCGTGCTCCCGGGCGCCGCGTCGGATTCCGGTCCGGCCGGTCCGCAGTGGTGCGATACCGCCGTCCGGGGCGCGGGCGCCGCACGGGAACTGATGTCTGGCTCGCCGGTTCCGTATGCGGTGTGCGTACGGCCTGGCGAAAGTCTTATGGGTCAGTGCGCGGCCCGACCCAGGTGGCTCCCGAGTCGGAGGGCTGCGCTACGACGACCGCCTTACGCGGAACCTGCACCTTCCGGCGCCGTCGCGACGGCTGCCCCGGCGACCGCGGGATATGCGGTCGGGGCGGCCTCGCGGTCAGGCGCGAGCGGGTCGGTCACCGTGCCGGACTCCTCGTCGAAGAGCCCCTGCGCCAGCCTCGTCACCGCGGCGGGGACGGGCGGCGCCAGGTCGGCCACAGCTCGAAGACCGGACAGGACGTCGTCGGGTCGCACGGCAGGTGTCACGTGCCGCACAACCAGGCGCAGTATCGCACAGGGCCGCTCGCCCGGCCTATCGGCCGGATCGTCGACGACCCGCAGGTCGGCCACGGCGGCGCGGGCGTCGAACGTACGGATGCCGTTCTTCGCCTTGCGCTGGACCTCGACGGTCTCGGCGTCGTTGAAGGCGGCCACCGCGGGGCGGACGTCCTCGGCGGCGACACCGTCCAGGCGCATCTCCCAGACGGAGGCGGTGAGCCGGTCGGCCAGGCCCGAGGTGCGGGCCTCCACCGCGTCGACGATGTCGAGGCCGGCCGGCATCGAGGCGTCGAGCATGCCGCGCAGGGTCTCGGGGTCCCGCGCCTCGGTGAGGGCGATCTCCAGGAACTCGGCCTCGCTGCCCGTGCCGGTGGGTGCGGCATTGGCGTAGGAGACCTTGGGGTGCGGGGTGAAGCCCGCGGAGTACGCCATCGGCACCTCGGAGCGGCGCAGTGCCCGCTCGAAGGCCCGCTGGAAGTCTCGGTGACTGGTGAACCGGAGGCGGCCGCGCTTGGTGTAGCGCAGTCGGATGCGCTGCACTGCCGGTGCGGGCGGCGGGCCTTCGGGCTGTCGCTTGCCCAGTGGTTCTTCTCCTCGGTGCGGGGCGGGCGCGGTGGCGCGCCGCCCACGAAATTTCGGGTCGCCCCCGGGGTGCCGCTCCGGCTCACCCCCGCCCGACGAGTTTCTCGCCGCCCGGAGGGGTCTCGGTCGCCTGCGCCGCGCTGGGGACAGTCGGTGTACTACCCAGAGTACGCGCAGGGATCCCTCGCGGTTCCCCGGACCGTGCGGCGGCCGGGGAGCCGACGAGCGCCCGCCAGGCGTCGCGGCGTGCCTGACGCACGGTTTCGCGGGCGCTCGCGAGGGCGGCGCGGACGGCCCGGCCCGCTTCGGCGGCGGCGCGCCGGGCCGGGGCCCGGACCGCGTCGCGCAGGAAGTGGCCGACAGGGGCGCACACCGTGCGGTAGGCCCAGGAGACCGGTGCGCCGATCAGGTACCGGGCGATCGCGGCGAGGGCCCGGCCGACGGCTCGGGAGACGTATCCGGCGATCCGCCAGGCGACCTCGAACGCCGTGGCGATCTCCCGGCCGGCCGGGGTGAGGATGCGGCGGTACGTCCACGAGAGCGGTGCCACGACCAGCGTCATGACCAGCAAGGCGACCACGGGGCCGAGTCCGCGCCCGGTGGCGGCGAGCCCTCGCCAGACCTGGCCCGGGATCCGGGCCGCGCCCTGCCACAGCGTGCTCAGGACCCGGACCGTGCCGTGGCCGATCGGCGTGAGGACGGCTTCGTACACCCACACCGCCGGGACGACCAGGCCGTAACGCACCACCGGGACGGCCACGTACCGCCACACGGACTCCAGCGGCACGATCAGGAGCACGGTGAGCAGCCACCCCAGGGCGGTGCCGATGCCGTGCAGCGCCGGGAGGAGCAGGGCGGTGCCGATCCACCGCAGGCCGTGGCCCAGCGGGGTGAGGACGCCGGCGTACAGCCACACCGCCGGCGCGGCGATGCCGTAGCGGGCGACGGGGACGATCACGTACCGCCACAGGGCGGGCCAGGGCCGGATCAGCAGGGCGACGGCCAGCCACGCGGCGGCCTTGCCCAGGGGCGCGAGGACCCGGGTGTACAGCCAGGTCAGCGGGGTCAGGACCAGCGTGTCCCGCAGCCACAGCAGGGCCCGGCCGAACGGCCGCAGCAGGACGCGGTCGGCGCCGTGCCACAACGCGGTGAGGGCGTCGCGGGCCATCCGGACGGGCAGGACGAGCACCAGGACGACGATCCGGACCGGGATCCTGATCAGCGTGGCCAGGACGCTCGCGCCCGGTTCGTACCCCTGGGGTGCCTGGTGCCTGCCGTGGTCCGCCATGCCGTGAGGGACGCGTCAGGCCCGGTCCGGGGTTGCCGGACCGGGCCTGACGGTCACCGTGCCTTCCCGCGGGAAGGGCGGTGGGGGTTACTTGTCGACCACGCTGAGCGGGAGGAGCTTCTTGCCGGTCGGGCCGATCTGGATGTCCAGGTCGAGCTGCGGGCAGACGCCGCAGTCGAAGCAGGGGGTCCAGCGGCAGTCCTCGACCTCGGTCTCGTCGAGCGCGTCCTGCCAGTCCTCCCAGAGCCAGTCCTTGTCCAGGCCGGAGTCGAGGTGGTCCCAGGGCAGGACCTCCTCGTAGGTGCGCTCGCGGGTGGTGTACCAGTCGACGTCCACCCCGAATTCGGGCAGCGTCTTCTCCGCGCAGGACATCCAGAGGTCGTAGCTGAAGTGCTCACGCCAGCCGTCGAAGCGGCCGCCGGACTCGTAGACCGCGCGGATGACGGAGCCGACGCGGCGGTCGCCGCGCGAGAGCAGGCCCTCGACGATGCCGGGCTTGCCGTCGTGGTAGCGGAAGCCGATGGAGCGGCCGTACTTCTTGTCGCCGCGGATCTTGTCCCGGAGCTTCTTGAGGCGCGCGTCGGTGTCCTCGGCGCTGAGCTGCGGGGCCCACTGGAAGGGGGTGTGCGGCTTGGGGACGAAACCGCCGATGGAGACCGTGCAGCGGATGTCGTTCTGGCCGGAGACCTCGCGGCCCTTGGCGATGACGTTGACCGCCATGTCGCCGATCTGGAGGACGTCCTCGTCGGTCTCGGTGGGCAGGCCGCACATGAAGTACAGCTTCACCTGGCGCCAGCCGTTGCCGTAGGCGGTGGCGACCGTGCGGATCAGGTCCTCCTCCGAGACCATCTTGTTGATGACCTTGCGCATGCGCTCGGAGCCGCCCTCGGGGGCGAAGGTGAGTCCGGAGCGACGGCCGTTGCGGGTCAGCTCGTTGGCCAGGTCCACGTTGAACGCGTCGACGCGGGTGGAGGGCAGCGAGAGGCCGATCTTGTCCTCGGTGTAGCGGTCCGCGAGGCCCTTGGCGATGTCACCGATCTCGCTGTGGTCGGCGGAGGAGAGCGAGAGGAGGCCGACCTCCTCGAAGCCGGTCGCCTTGAGGCCCTTGTCGACCATCTCGCCGATGCCGGTGATGCTTCGCTCCCGCACGGGGCGCGTGATCATGCCGGCCTGGCAGAAACGGCAGCCGCGGGTGCAGCCGCGGAAGATCTCCACCGACATCCGCTCGTGCACGGTCTCCGCGAGCGGGACGAGGGGCTGCTTGGGGTAGGGCCACTCGTCGAGGTCCATCACCGTGTGCTTGGAGACACGCCACGGCACGCCGGACCGGTTGGGCACGACGCGGCCGATGCGGCCGTCGGGGAGGTACTCGACGTCGTAGAAGCGCGGGACGTAGACGCCGCCGGTCTTCGAGAGCCGGAACAGCACCTCGTCGCGGCCACCGGGGCGGCCCTCGGCCTTCCAGGCGCGGATGATCTCGGTGATCTCCAGGACGGCCTGCTCGCCGTCGCCGACGACCGCGCAGTCGATGAAGTCCGCGATCGGCTCGGGGTTGAACGCGGCGTGGCCGCCCGCGAGGACGATCGGGTGGTCCACCGTGCGGTCCTTGGACTCCAGCGGGATGCCCGCGAGGTCCAGGGCGGTGAGCATGTTCGTGTAGCCCAGCTCGGTGGAGAAGCTGAGTCCGAACACGTCGAAGGCGCCGACCGGGCGGTGGCTGTCCACGGTGAACTGGGGCACGTCGTGCTCGCGCATCAGTTCTTCGAGGTCGGGCCAGACGCTGTACGTGCGCTCCGCGAGGACGCCCTCGCGTTCGTTCAGTACCTCGTAGAGGATCATGACGCCCTGGTTGGGGAGCCCGACCTCGTAGGCGTCGGGGTACATCAGGGTCCAGCGGACGTCACAGCTGTCCCAGTCCTTGACGGTGGAGTTCAGCTCACCGCCGACGTACTGGATGGGCTTCTGCACATGCGGGAGCAGAGCTTCGAGCTGTGGGAAGACCGATGCGGCAGACATCTCGCGAACCTTCGTGAGCCGGCAGGGGTGACCATCCAGCGTACCCCGCTCACCGGTGCTTCAGATCCGCGAGCGGTCCGGGGCCGGCCGCGCGGGCCCAGACCTCGGGCAGTTCGCGCTCGCGGGCCTCGGCGGCGGCCTCCTCCCTCCCGTACAGGAGTCCCCAGGTGAAGGCGGTCTCGCCCGCCGCGTGGGCCTGAATCGCCAGGGTGCGCAGGGCGTCACGGGCGACGACGCTGTCCTGGTGGTCGCCGAGGAGGGACTGCACGGCCTTCACCCGTTTCACGAAGCGCCCGGCGGGCTTGCCGAGGGCGGGGCGGGCCGACTCGCCCGCGTACCGGGTGCGCTTGGCGGCCTTGCGGGCCTCGTGCAGCGCGGTGTCCCGCTCGGGTCCCGGCGGCAGGGCGAGGGCGTGCTCGACACGGGCCGCGAGCCGCTCGTGGTCCTTGACGACCGCGCGGGACAGGGCCTTCTCCGGCTTGCGGGAGGCGGCGGGGCGCAGCGGCGGGTCGGCGCTCAGCGCGTGGAGGGCGTCCAGGAGATCCAGATACCGCTTCCCGTCCAGTACGTCGATGATCCTTCGGCGGGCTCCGGTGCGGCGCGCCGCCGACCAGGCGCGGAGCCGGCCGCGCACCGGGCCGAGGGCGAGCGTGGCGGGCAGTTCCTCGACGTGGGAGCCGAGCCGTTCGTCCAGGACCTCCTGGTCGCGGTCGAGGCCCAGTTCGGCGGCGAGCCACTTCAGCTCCGCGCCGAGGGGGTCGGTGACCTCGCGGCCGAGGATCGTGCGATGGGTCTTGAAGGTGCTGCGCAAGCGGCGGGTGGCGACGCGCATCTTGTGCACGGAGTCGGGAAGGTCGCGGCGGACGGCGGGGTCGAGCCGGACGATCGCGTCGATCTGCTCGCGTACGTAGGCGAGGACGTGGTCGCCGGCGGTGTACGTGATGGACGCGTCGCCGCCGCTCTCGTCGCGGTTCGGTGTGGTCTCCGTCAGTGCCCTGGCCAGCTTCGACGAGGACGCTGCGGGGCGCACCCCGGCCTTGCGGAGCCGTTTCTCGACGGCGTCCAGGAAGGCCGGGTCGCCGCCGTCGGCCAGCTCGACCTCGATCTCGGTCCAGGTGGCGGTGGTGCCGCTCCCCTCCCCCGCGAGGCGTTCCGCGAGGACCGTGTCGACGCTGACCTCGGCCAGGAGCGTGTCGTCGGCGTCCAGCAGGTGGTGGACGTCACGGGAGGAGAGCAGCCGGACGACGGGCTCGATCTCCGCGTGCCGGACCCGCGAGCGCAGCAGCGCGGCCAGCGTGGGCGGCAGGGTGTCGGAGAGGGGTTCGTGGATCTCGTCCCGGACGCCGACGGCGACGGGGAACTTCACGTGCCAGCCCTCGTCCGCCCCGCCGGTGCGGCGGCGCAGGGTGAGGGAGTCGGCGGCGAGGCGGAGGTCGGGGGTGTCCCAGTACACGGCGTCCAGCTCGGTCCGCCCGCGGGGGACGGCCCGGTCGACTCCGGCCACCCGGCCCAGGTCGGGCAGCCGGATGGCGTCGGTGGCCTCGTACTTCGCGCTCGATCTCGCGCTTGGTGTCCGCCATGTACGGACACCTACCCGCGACCGCCGGGGTTCAGGCGGACATCGGCCGCTGCACCCTGATCGACTGGAGCAGTCCGATCGCCACCCAGACGGCGAACATCGAGGATCCTCCGTAGGAGACGAAGGGCAGCGGGAGCCCGGCGACCGGCATGATGCCGAGCGTCATGCCGATGTTCTCGAAGGACTGGAAGGCGAACCAGGCGATGATCCCGGCGGCGACGACCGTGCCGTACAGCTCGGTCGTCTCGCGGGCGATCCGGCAGGCGCGCCACAGGACGACGCCCAGCAGCACGATGATCAGCCCCGCCCCGAGGAAGCCCAGCTCCTCGCCGGCGACGGTGAAGACGAAGTCGGTCTGCTGCTCGGGCACGAACTGACCGGTGGTCTGCGTGCCTTCGAAGAGCCCGGTGCCGGTGAGGCCGCCGGAGCCGATCGCGATGCGGGCCTGGTTGGTGTTGTAGCCGACGCCGGCCGGGTCGAGCGCGGGGTTGGCGAAGGCGGCGAACCGGGCGATCTGGTACTCGTCGAGCAGACCGAGCTGCCAGACGGCGACGGCCCCGCCCGCGCCCGCCCCGAGAAGGCCGAAGACCCAGCGGTTGGAGGCGCCGGAGGCCAGCAGGACGCCGAGGACGATGACGGCCATGACCATCACCGAGCCGAGGTCCGGCATCAGCATGACGATGGCCATCGGGACGGCCGCGAGCCCCAGCGCCTTGGCGACGGTGCGATGGTCGGGGTGGGCCTGGTCCCCCGCGTCGACGCGTGCGGCGAGCAGCATCGCCATCACCAGGATGATGGTGATCTTGGTGAACTCGGAGGGCTGGATCGAGAAGCCGGCCGGCAGCTTGATCCAGGCGTGGGCACCGTTGACCGTGGTGCCGAGCGGGGTGAGGACCGCCAGGACCAGGAGCACCGAGATGCCGTAGAGGACCGGGACGGCCCCGCGCAGCGTGCGGTGGCCGAGCCAGATCGTGCCGATCATCAGGGCGAGCCCGATGCCGGTGTTGAGGGCGTGCCGGACGAGGAAGAAGTACGGGTCGCCCTGGGTGAGGTGGTCGCGGTTGCGGGTCGCGGACCACACGAGCAGCGCGCCCATGAACGAGAGCGCGAGCGCGGCCCCGAGCAGCGGCCAGTCCAGCCGCCGTACGAGGGAGTCACGGGCGGTCAGCTTGGCCCAGGAGCCCTGGTCGGGGGCGTACCGGGAGACGGAGAATCCACCTGCCATCACGGCTGCCTCCCCGTCGACGCGGGGGATCCGGTGAGGCCGGGCTGGCCTCCGGGCTGGAGGGGCAACTGGGGTTCCTGTCCCCCCGGCTGCTCCTCGGGCGGGACCGGGGTGGGGTCGTAGGGCTTGACCTTCGGGGCGCGGATCGAGCCGTCGGGCTGGATCTTCGGCAGCGCCTTCTGGGGCTTGGGCAGCAAGGCTCGCTTCAGGTCCTGGTTGCCCTCGGCGTCGAGGCCGTAGAGCGCGTCGTAGATCTTGCGGACGGCGGGCCCGGCGGCGCCGGAACCGGTGCCGCCCTGGGAGATCGTCATGACGATGGTGTAGTCGTCGGTGTAGGTCGCGAACCAGCCGGTGGTCTGCTTGCCGTACACCTGGGCGGTGCCGGTCTTGGCGCGCATCGGGATCTTGTCCTGCGGCCAGCCGCCGAACCTCCAGGCGGCCGTGCCGCCCGGCTCGACCACCGAGCGCAGCCCCTTGTCGAGGTCCTTGATGGTCTGGGCGCTGACCGGCAGCTTCCCGCCGGCCTTGGGCGTGATCTCCCGGACGGACTTGCCGTCGGGGCTGATCACGGCCTTGCCGACGGTGGGCTCGTGGAGGGTGCCGCCGTTGCTGATGGCGGCGTAGGCGGTGGCCATCTGGATGGGCGTGACGAGCACGTCACCCTGGCCGATCGAGTAGTTGATGCTGTCGTACGCCTTGAGCTGGTTGCCTTCGAGGCAGCTTTCGTACGCGATCTGCTGGACGTAGCTGCCGCCCTTCTTGCCCTCCTTGCACCAGGCGTCCTTGTTGGCCTTCCAGAAGTCCTGCTTCCACTGGCGGTCCGGGATGCGGCCCTTGACCTCGTTGGGCAGGTCGATGCCGGTCTCGGAGCCGAGCCCGAAGTCGCGGGCGGTGCGGTAGAACCAGTTCTTGGCGTCCTTCTTGGGCTTTATGCCGCCGTCCTTGACCCACTCGTCGTGGCCGAGGCGGTAGAAGACCGTGTTGCACGAGTACTTGAGCGCGTCCCCGAGGGTGATGGGGCCGTGGCCCTTGGACTCGAAGTTCGCGAAGGTCTGGTTGCCGAGGCTGTAGGAGCTGCTGCACTCGTACAGGTCGTTGAAGGCGTGCCCGCCGCGCACGGCGGCGCTGGCCGACACCACCTTGAAGATCGAGCCGGCCGGGGCCTGGCCCTGGATGCCCCGGTTGAGCAGCGGGTAGTTGGACTTCTTGCTGGTGAGCTTGGCGTACTGCTTGCCGGAGATGCCGCCGACCCAGTCGTTGGGGTCGTAGTCGGGCTGGGACGCCATCGAGACGATCCGGCCGGTCCTGGACTCCATGACGACGACGGCGCCGGAGTCTGCCTCGTACTTCCGGCCGGTGATCTTGTCGGTCTCGCCGCGGACCCTCTTCATCGCCTGCGCGAGCTCGTACTCGGCCACCGCCTGCACCCGCGCGTCCAGGCTGGTGACGAGGGTGGAGCCGGCCACGGCCGGGTCGTTCTCCGCCTCGCCCATCACACGGCCGAGGTTGTCGACCTCGTAACGGGTGACGCCCGCCTTGCCGCGCAGCTCCTTGTCGTAGGTGCGCTCGATGCCCGAGCGGCCGACCTGGTCGGAGCGCAGGTAGGGCGACGGACCGTCCTGGGCCTGCTGGATCTCCTCGTCGGTGACGGGCGAGAGGTAGCCGAGGACCTGCGCGGTCCTCGCCTTGGCGGGGGCCGTGTAACGGCGTACGGCGGTGGGTTCGGCGGTGATGCCGGGGAAGTCCTCGGCGCGTTCGCGGATCTGGAGAGCCTGCTGGGTGGTGGCCTCGTCCGTGACCGGGATCGGCTGGTAGGGCGATCCGTTCCAGCAGGGCTGGGGGGTCTTGGCGTCGCAGAGGCGGACCTTGTCCCGGACGTCCTTCGGCTTCATGTCCAGCACTTCGGCGAGCCGGGTGAGGACGCCTTCGCCGTCGTCCTTCATCTTCAGCAGCTCGGTGCGGCTGGCTGAGACGACGAGGCGGGTCTCGTTGTCGGCGAGGGGGACGCCGCGGGCGTCGAGGATCGAGCCGCGCACGGCGGGCTGGACGACCTGCTGCACGCCGTTGCCCGCGGCTTCGGCGGTGTACTCGTCGCCGTTGCGGATCTGGAGGTACCAGAGGCGTCCGCCGAGGGTGAGCAGCAGGGAGAAGACGAGGACCTGGATGACGATGAGCCGGATCTGGACCCGCTGGGTCCGCCCGGTCTCGGGAATGTTGCTCACGCGGTGCCCCCGCTGATGGTCCGGCCGGGGGTACGGGGGTCCCCCGGGAAGTACAGCCTCACGCGGCGCCCCCGGCGTCCTCGGTCGCGTACGGGATCACAGTCGCTTGACCCCCTTGATCCGGCCCGCGCGGGCGGCGCGGTTGCGGGCGGCCTTCACGCGCAGACCGCCGCGCTGATTGCCGATCCGCAGACCGGTGCCCGAGGCCAGCCAGCCGGCGGCGACGTCGCTGCCGCCCGCGGACGCCTCGGCGATCGGGTCGTTCTCGGTGCGTCTGGCCAGCGCCATGATGAGCGGCACGGTGAAGGGCGCCAGCAGCAGGTCGTAGATCGCGGCCGTGAACAGCAGGCTGCCCAGGCCCACATGGCGGGCGGCCGTGTCACCGACGAGCGCGCCGACGCCCGCGTACAGCAGGGTCGAGCCGATCGCGGCGGCGACGACCGCGGCCATCGGGGCGAACGCCGACCGCAGTTGCCCGTTCTCCGGCCGGATCAGGCCCGCCAGATAGCCGATGACGCAGAGGACCAGGGCGTACCGGCCCACGGCGTGGTCGGCGGGCGGGGCGAGGTCGGCGAGGAGGCCCGCGCCGAAGCCGATGAGGGCGCCGCTGACCGGCCCGTACACGAAGGCGAGTCCGAGGACGGTGAGGAGCAGCAGGTCGGGGACGGCGCCGGGGAGCTGGAGGCGGGCGAGGACGGAGACCTGGACGACCAGGGCGACGACGACCAGGGCGGTGGAGAGCAGAGTCCGGTTGATACGCATGGGGATCAGCGCTGCTCCTGGTCGTCGGCCGCGTTGCCGGGTTGCTGGGCGGGGTCCTGCTGGTCGCCCGCCGCGTTGCCGGCGGCGTCGCCGTTCTCGTTGACGTTGCCGACGACCTTGCCGGAGCCGTCCACCAGGTCGCCGTTGGGCTGGACGGTGACGGTGACCGTGGGGGTCGGCTTCGGCTTGGCCTTGGCCGGCTGCTTGGGCAGCACCGCGTCGCGCGGGTCCTCGCGGGGCGCCTGGACGACGACCCCGACGATGTCGAGCTTGGTGAACCCGACGTACGGCTTGACGTAGACGGTCCGGGTCAGCGCGCCGCCCGACGGGTCGACGCGGACGACCTCGCCGACCGGGACGCCGGGGACGAAGGGCTTGTCCTTGCTGGAGCCGAAGGTGACGAGCCGGTCACCGGGTTTCACCGTGGCCTTGCCGTTGAGGAACTGCACCGACAGCGGGCGCGAGCCCTGCCCGGTGGCGAAGCCGAGTTCGTCGGTCTTCTCCATCCGGGTGCCGACGGTGAAGTCGGGATCGTTGGCGAGCAGGACCGTGGCGGTGCCGGGGCCGACGGTGGTGACCCGGCCGACCAGGCCATCCCCGTTGAGGACGGTCATGTCGCGACGGATGCCGTCGTTCGCCCCGGCGTCGATGGTGATCGTCCAGGAGAAGCCCTGGGCCGCTCCTATGGCGATGACCTCGGCGCCCTTGATGCCGTACTGACCGGCGCCCGCCTTCTTCAGCATGGCGTCGAGCTGGCGGACCCGGCTGTTGGTGCGGTCGTCGCTGCCGAGCCTGGCCTTCAGCGCGGCGTTCTCCTTCTCCAGGACGGAGATCCGGTCGTGCCGGTTGCCGGAGTCGCGGACCGCCCCTATGGCGTTGCCCACCGGGTCGACCGCCGCAGATACGCCGTTCTCGATCGGCCCGAAGACGGTGGCCGCGGCCTGCCGCGCGCCATCGACCGGTGACTCCTCGCCGCCTCGGATATCCACCGTGATCAGGGCGAATGCGATGGCGATCAAGAGCACCAGAAGCAGCCGGCTCTCTCGTGTGTCCCTCACGTGCGGCGGCCGTGCCTTCCTCGTCGGAATGTTCGTGCCTGTGTGTACGTCTCCGTACGGGCACCGGGTCGGTGTGTTCCCGCTCCGGTACGCGTACAGCAACGATCTATATCAACGATCCGGCGAACGGAGCGTCAGCGTCCGCCCGCCGGATCGGGTGTGTCCCCGAGGACGTCTAGCGGCGGGGCTGGGCGTCCAGCACCTGCTGGAGCGCCTCGAACTCCTCGACGCACTTGCCGGAGCCGAGCGCCACCGAGTCCAGCGGGTCCTCGGCGATGTGGATCGGCATGCCCGTCTCGTTGCGCAGCCGCTCGTCCAGTCCGCGCAGCAGCGCGCCGCCGCCGGTGAGGACGATGCCGCGGTCCATGACGTCGCCGGACAGCTCGGGCGGGCACTTGTCGAGCGTCGTCTTCACGGCGTCGACGATCGCGTTGACCGGTTCCTCGATGGCCTTGCGGACCTCGGCGGCCGAGATGACGACCGTCTTGGGCAGTCCGGAGACCAGGTCGCGGCCGCGGATCTCGGTGTGCTCGTCCTTCTCCAGGTCGTACGCCGAACCGATGGTGATCTTGATCTGTTCGGCGGTCCGCTCACCGAGGAGGAGCGAGTACTCCTTCTTGATGTGCTGGATGATCGCGTTGTCCAGCTCGTCGCCGGCGGTGCGGATCGACTGTGCGGTGACGATGCCGCCGAGCGAGATGACGGCGACCTCGGTGGTGCCGCCGCCGATGTCCACCACCATGTTGCCGGTGGCCTCGTGGACCGGCAGACCGGAACCGATGGCCGCGGCCATGGGCTCCTCGATGATGTGCACCTGGCGCGCGCCGGCCTGGGTGGACGCCTCGATGACGGCGCGGCGCTCGACCCCGGTGATACCGGAGGGCACGCAGACGACGACACGGGGGCGCGCCAGGTAGCGACGCTTGTGGATCTTGAGGATGAAGTAGCGGAGCATCCGCTCGGTGATCTCGAAGTCGGCGATCACGCCGTCCTTCAGCGGTCGCACGGCGACGATGTTGCCCGGCGTGCGCCCGATCATCTTCTTGGCCTCGGAGCCGACCGCCAGGATTCCGCCGGTGTTGGTGTTGATGGCCACGACGGACGGCTCGTTCAGGACGATGCCGCGCCCCCTGACGTACACCAGCGTGTTGGCAGTCCCGAGGTCGATAGCCATGTCACGGCCGATGAACGACATTGAGTTCCCCTTGTTCCCCATGAGGATGCGTCGGGCCTTCCCAAGAAGCGAAGATGGCTTGTTCTGGTAGGCGAGGTTGGCGCTGCGGGCGTGGAAGCTTCCATCGTAGTGCCGTATGCACGGACACAGCGCGAGGGTCCTCCGCCATGGCGAGCGGAACGGGTGCCCGTTCCACCCATGGTGACGTTACGTCGGAGGGATGCGTTCCCGCGACACCGAACCCTATGCCGAGGGGCGACCGAATTACTTCGGTCGCCCCGGGCGTACAGCGCTGTTTGGCCGATCGGGTCAGGAAAGTCCCGGAAAGAAGAGCTTCAGTTCTCGCTCCGCGGACTCCTCCGAGTCCGAGGCGTGGATGAGGTTCTCACGGGTGATCGTGCCGAAGTCGCCACGGATCGAGCCGGGCGCGGCGGCGATCGGGTCGGTGGGGCCGGCCAGGGCGCGGATGCCCTCGATGACCCGCTCGCCTTCGGCCACCAGGGCGACGACGGGGCCGGAGGCCATGAACTCCATGAGCGGCTCGTAGAACGGGCGGCCCTTGTGCTCGCCGTAGTGCTGCTCCAGCGTCCCGTGGTCCAGGGTGCGCAGCTCCAGCGCGGTGATCCGCCAGTCCGCCTTGCGCTCGATACGGCCGACGATCTCGCCGATCAGGCCGCGGCGGACCGCGTCGGGCTTGAGCAGGACGAGGGTGCGCTGGGTCATGTACGGGCTCCTTGCAAGGCCGGGCGATACGCGATACGGGTGCGGTGAGGGCGAGATTACAGGGGCACGGAGACGGGCCCGCGCCCGGGTTCACCCTCGGTCACCTTCGGGCCCCGGACCGGCCGGGGCCCGAAGCCGGGTCCGGGCGCGCCGGTCGTCGGCGGCCGCGGGCCTCCGGCGGGCGCTGCGACACGGGCCTCCGGCGGGCTCCGGAGGTCAGGCGGCGGCCTCGCCGGCCTCCTGCGCGGCCCAGCGCGTCTTGGCCTCGTCGATCTTGCGGCCGTAGTGGATCGAGGCCCACCACAGCGCGCCGAACGCCAGGCCCAGGACGAACATCACCGGCACCACGAAGCCGCTGAGGACCAGCGCGGCCTGGAGCGCCCAGCCGAGCTGGATGCCGCCGGGCCGGGTGATCATGCCGCACAGCAGCACGGACAGGGCCATGCCGATGCCGCACACCGTCCAGACCACGCCCATGGAGGCGTCGTCCATCTTCATGGCGACGAGACCGGCGAAGCCGATCACGAAGAACTCACCGATCAGCGTCGAGGCGCAGAGGGTCCGCATGCTTCTTCTCAGCCCCTTCCCAGCAGCAGCCGGGCTTCGCCGACCGTGATCACGGACCCGGTCACCAGCACCCCGGCGCCCGCGTACTCGTCCTCCTCCTCGGCCAGCGTGATCGCCGCCTCCAGCGCGTCGTCGAGGCGCGGCTCGACCTGGACCCGGTCGTCGCCGAAGACCTCGACGGCGATCGCGGCCAGTTCGTCCGCGTCCATCGCGCGCGGGGTGGAGTTCTGCGTGACGACGATCTCGGCGAAGATCGGCTCGAACGCTTCCAGGAGCCCCCGGACGTCCTTGTCGCCGCTCGTGCCGACCACACCGATCAGCCGGGAGAAGCTGAACGCCTCGGAGACGCCGTCCGCCGCCGCCTTGGCCCCGGCCGGGTTGTGCGCCGCGTCCAGGACGACCGTCGGGCTGGAGCGCACGACCTCCAGGCGGCCCGGCGAGCGCACCGAGGCGAACGCCTTGCGGATGGCGTCGATGTCGAGGGAGCGGGCCTGCTCCGCGCCGATACCGAAGAACGCCTCGACGGCGGCGAGCGCGACGGCCGCGTTGTGCGCCTGGTGGGCCCCGTACAGCGGGAGGAAGATCTCTGTGTACTCGGTGGCCTCGCCACCGAGTCCGCGCAGGGTCAGCAGCTGGCCGCCGACCGCGATCTCGCGGGAGGTGACGCCGAACTCCATGCCCTCGCGGGCCACGGTGGCGTCCACCTCGACGGCCTTCTTCAGCATGACCTGCGCCGCGTCCACCGGCTGCTGCGCCAGGATGACCGTGGCGCCCTGCTTGATGATCCCGGACTTCTCCCCGGCGATCTCGGCGGGCGTGGTGCCGAGCCGGTCGGTGTGGTCCAGCGAGATCGGGGTGACGACGGCGACCGTGGAGTCGATGACGTTGGTGGCGTCCCAGGTGCCGCCCATGCCGACCTCGACGACCGCGACGTCGACGGGCGCGTCGGCGAAGGCCGCGTACGCCATACCGGTGAGGACCTCGAAGAAGGAGAGCCGGTAGGGCTGCTGGGCGTCGACCATCTCGACGTACGGCTTGACGTCCTCGTAGGTCTCGATGAACCGCTCGGGCGCGATCGGGGCGCCGTCCAGGCTGATCCGCTCGGTGACCGACTGGACGTGCGGGGAGGTGTAGCGGCCGGTGCGCAGCTCGAAGGCGTTGAGCAGGGCCTCGATCATGCGGGCCGTGCTGGTCTTGCCGTTGGTGCCGGTGATGTGGATGGAGGGGTAGGCGCGCTGCGGCTCGCCGAGGACGTCCATCAGCGCGGCGATGCGCGTGACGGACGGCTCCAGCTTGGTCTCGCCCCAGCGCCCGGCGAGCTCCTGCTCCACCGCCCGCAGCGCCTTGTCGGTCTCGGGGTCGGCCGGGCGGGCCGGGACCGCTTCGCCCTGCGGCTGTCCCGAGTGGGCGCGCAGCGTGCGGCTCCCGGCCTCGATCACCGCCAGGTCGGGGTCGCGCTGGGTCGCCTCGTCGACGATCCCCTCGAAGGTGTCGTCGGGATCGGGCTCGTCGTGCCGGTCTGAAGGGCGGGGCTCACTCACGCGCCCAGTCTACGGATGGGCTCGGACATCGCACGCAGCGCCCGGCTGACTCCGCCCGCGCCGGTGCGGGCGCGGCCCCGCACGCCCGGCGGGAGGTGCCGGCCGGGCGCGGCCCCGCACACTCGGTCGGAGGTACGGCGAAGCCCCCGCGCGCCCGGTCGGTCGGGTGCGCGGGGGCTTCGCCCTCAGCTCATCAGCTCTGCGGGAGACCCGCCAGCTGGGCGCCGATCCGCTCGATGTCGGCCTCGGCCTTGGCGAGCCGGCCGCGGATCTTGTCGACCACCTGGTCCGGGGCCTTGGCGAGGAAGGCCTCGTTGCCGAGCTTGCCCTCCGCCTGGGCCTTCTCCTTCTTCGCCGCCTCCAGGTCCTTCGTGAGGCGCTTGCGCTCGGCCGCCACGTCGATGGTGCCGGACAGGTCCAGCGCGACCGTGGCTCCGGCGACCGGGAGGGAGGCGGTGGCGCTGAAGCCGTCCCCGGCCGCTTCCAGGCGCAGCAGCTGACGGATCGCGGGCTCGTGCGGGGCGAGCGCCGTGCCGGTCAGGGTCAGCTCCGCCGGGACCCGCTGGCCGGGCTTGAGACCCTGGTCGCCCTTGAAGCGGCGGACCTCGGTGACGACCTGCTGGACCAGCTCGATCTCCTTCTCGGCCGCCTCGTCACGGAAGCCGGAGTCGGCGGGCCACGCGGCGACGACGACGGACTCGCCGCCGGTCAGCGTGGTCCACAGGGTCTCCGTGACGAACGGGACGATCGGGTGGAGCAGGCGCAGGGTGACGTCGAGGACCTCGCCGAGGACCCGGCCGGAGACCTTGGCCTGCTCGCCACCCGCGAAGAACGTCGTCTTCGACAGCTCGACGTACCAGTCGAAGACCTCGTCCCACGCGAAGTGGTAGAGCGCGTCGGAGATCTTCGCGAACTGGAAGTCGTCGTAGTAGCGGTCGACGTCCGCGACGGTCTCGTTGAGCCGGGAGAGGATCCAGCGGTCGGTGGCCGTCATCTGCGACGGGTCCGGCAGCGGGCCCTCGATCGTCGCGCCGTTCATCAGGGCGAAACGGGTGGCGTTCCAGATCTTGTTGGCGAAGTTCCGGGACGCCTTGACCCAGTCCTCACCGATCGGGACGTCGGCGCCCGGGTTGGCGCCGTTGGCCAGGGTGAAGCGGACGGCGTCCGAGCCGTAGGCGTCCATCCAGTCGATCGGGTCGACCGCGTTCGGGTTGGACTTCGACATCTTCTTGCCGAACTCGTCGCGGACCAGGCCGGTGAGGGCGACCGTCTTGAAGGGCACCTCGCCGTCCATCGCGTACAGGCCGAACATCATCATCCGGACGACCCAGAAGAAGATGATGTCGTGGCCGGTGAGCAGGACGTCCGTGGAGTAGAACTTCTCCAGGTCCGGGGTCTGTTCGGGCCAGCCGAGCGTGGAGAACGGCCACAGGCCCGAGGAGAACCAGGTGTCGAGGACGTCCTCGTCCCGGGTCCAGCCCTCGCCGGTGGGCGGCTCCTCGTCGGGGCCGACGCAGACGACCTCGCCGTCGGGGCCGTACCAGACGGGGATGCGGTGGCCCCACCAGAGCTGGCGGGAGATGCACCAGTCGTTGAGGTTGTCGACCCAGTCGAAGTACCGCTTCTCCATCTCCTTGGGGTGGAGGGCGACCCGCCCGTCGCGGACCGCGTCGCCGGCGGCCTTGGCGAGGGTGTCGACCTTGACCCACCACTGGAGGGAGAGGCGCGGCTCGATGGTGGTCTTGCAGCGGGAGCAGTGCCCGACCGAGTGGACGTACGGGCGCTTCTCCGCGACGACGCGGCCCTGTTCGCGCAGCGCCGCGACGATGGCGGAGCGCGCCTCGAAGCGGTCGAGTCCCTGGAAGGGGCCGGGCACGGTGATGACACCGCGCTCGTCCATGACCGTCAGGGACTCCAGGTCGTGGCGCTGGCCGATCGCGAAGTCGTTCGGGTCGTGCGCCGGGGTCACCTTGACGGCGCCGGTGCCGAACTCCGGGTCGACGTGGGTGTCGGCGACGACCGGGATCGTGCGGTCGGTGAGCGGCAGCTTGATGCGCTTGCCGATGAGATGGGCGTACCGCTCGTCGTCGGGGTGCACGGCGACGGCGGTGTCGCCGAGCATCGTCTCGACGCGGGTGGTGGCGACGACCAGGGTCTCGTCGCCCTCGCCGTACCGGAGGGAGACCAGCTCGCCGTCGTCCTCCTGGTAGTCCACCTCGATGTCCGAGATGGCGGTGAGGCACCGCGGGCACCAGTTGATGATGCGCTCGGCGCGGTAGATCAGACCGTCGTCGTAGAGGTCCTTGAAGATCTTCTGGACGGCGCGGGAGAGGCCCTCGTCCATGGTGAACCGCTCGCGCGACCAGTCGAGACCGGCGCCGAGACGGCGCAGCTGGCCGAGGATGCGGCCGCCGTACTCGTCCTTCCACTGCCAGACGCGCTCGGTGAACGCTTCCCGCCCGATGTCGTGGCGGGACTTGCCCTCCTCGCCGAGCTGCTGCTCCACCTTGTTCTGGGTGGCGATGCCGGCGTGGTCCATGCCGGGCAGCCACAGCGTCTCGAAGCCCTGCATCCGCTTGCGGCGGGTCAGGGCGTCCATCAGCGTGACCTGGAAGGCGTGGCCCAGGTGGAGGGCGCCGGTGACGTTGGGCGGCGGGATGACGATGGTGTACGGGGGCTTCTCGCTCTTGGCGTCGGCTTCGAAGTAACCACGCTCTACCCAGCGCTCGTACAGCTTCCCCTCTACGTCGGCCGGCGCATACGTGGTCGGCAGTTCGGGGTTGCTGGCTGGCTGCTGCGATGAGTTCTCGGTCACGGGGACAGTTTAGGGCCGTCACAGGACTGCACTGAAACGGATGGGTTCGGTAACGGTGTCCGGCCCGGTCACCCGTGGCGGGGCAGTTTCCGTCAGGATGTTGGCAACGCATAAGGGCTGCCCTCCACGTGTCGGCCGGCCCGAGGAAAACTGGAGGGGACACCCCGATGAGTTACAACCAGCCGGGCCCGTACGGTGGGCAGCCGCCGCAGGGCCAGCCCGGACCGTACGGACAGCAGCCGGGCCCGTACGGAGCCCCGCCGCCGCAGGGCGGGCCCGGTTACGGCTACCCGCAGCAGGCCCCGCAGGGCGTCCCCCCGCAGCAGCCGAACCCGTACGCGCAGCCCCAGCCGCCGCAGCAGGGCTACGGCTACCCGCAGGCGCAGCAGCCGGGCCCGTACGGTCAGCAGCCGCCCGGTCCGCAGTACGGGGGGCAGCCTCCGTACGGCGGGCAGCCTCCGTACGGCGGGCAGCCGCAGCAGCCGAAGAAGAAGACCGGGCTGATCGTCGGGGTCGCCGTGGTGGCGCTGGCGGTCATCGCGGGCGGGGTGTACTTCCTCACCTCGGGCGAGAAGGTCAGCAACTCGGACGTGTCCGAGGCGACCAGGGGCTACAAGATCACGCCTCCGGACGCGGTCGACGCCTACAAGCGTGACGTCTCGAAGCCCGTTCTCAGCGCCCCTCTGACCGGCAGCGAGAAGGCGGAGGTCGAGGCGCTGGGCATCAAGAACCCCAGCACGGCGAAGGCCGACTACTCGGTGGGCACCGGGAGCGCCGCAACCAAGGTGATCAACTTCCAGGGTTTCTGGGGTGAGATCGACGACCCGGCCAAGGTGGTCAACAACGCCTTCGTGGACGCCGAGAAGGACGCGAAGTCGGGCGGCGAGGACGTGGAGATCGAACTCGTCGGTTCGGCCGAGGTCTTCGAGCCGGAAGGGTTCGAGGGCGCGGTGATGAAGTGCCAGGACCTCAAGATGACCAACAAGAAGGCCACCGGCACCGCCGCGAAGGGGCCCCAGTCCTTCGTGCTCGCCATCTGCGTCTGGGCCGACTACAGCACGGCCGGTGTCACGACGTCCGCGGACAAGCTCCTGGCGCTGGCCGGTAAGGGCGTGCCCAAGGAGGACGCCGCCGCGCTCACCGCCAAGCTCTACAACACCGCCCGCACCAAGATCTGACCGCCCGACGCGAGAGGGGCGCCCGCCGGTCGAACCGGTGGGCGCCCCTCTCGGCGTTCGCGTCCCGGGTGCGGCTACGCGGACTTCTCGTGCCGGCCGCCGTCGTTCTTGCCGATCGTGCGCGGCTCGCGCGGGACCAGCGTCGGGTTGACGTTGTTCCGGACGACGTCCGGGGTGATGACGACGCGGGCGACATCCTTGCGGGACGGGACCTCGTACATCACGGACTGGAGGACTTCCTCCATGATCGCTCGCAGACCGCGGGCGCCGGTCTGGCGCAGGATCGCCTGGTCGGCGATGGCTTCCAGCGCCTCGCGCTCGAAGTCCAGCTCCACACCGTCGAGTTCGAAGAGGCGCTGGTACTGCTTGACCAGGGCGTTGCGCGGCTCGCTGAGAATCTGGAGCAGGGCCTCGCGGTCCAGGTTGTGGACCGAGGTCAGCACGGGGAGGCGGCCGATGAACTCGGGGATCATCCCGAACTTCACCAGGTCCTCCGGCATGACCTCCTGGAACTGGTCGCTCGCCTGGATCTCCCGCTTGGAGCGGATCGTGGCGCCGAAGCCGATGCCCTTGGCGCCGGCCCGTGACTCGATGATCTTCTCCAGGCCGGAGAACGCGCCGCCCACGATGAACAGCACGTTCGTCGTGTCGATCTGGATGAACTCCTGGTGCGGGTGCTTGCGTCCGCCCTGCGGCGGGACGGAGGCGGTGGTGCCCTCCAGGATCTTCAGCAGCGCCTGCTGCACGCCCTCGCCGGAGACATCGCGGGTGATCGACGGGTTCTCGCTCTTGCGGGCGACCTTGTCGATCTCGTCGATGTAGATGATCCCGGTCTCGGCCTTCTTGACGTCGTAGTCCGCCGCCTGGATCAGCTTGAGCAGGATGTTCTCGACGTCCTCGCCGACGTAGCCGGCCTCCGTCAGCGCGGTGGCGTCCGCGATGGCGAACGGGACGTTGAGCATGCGGGCCAGCGTCTGCGCGAGCAGCGTCTTGCCGGAGCCCGTGGGGCCCAGCAGGAGGATGTTCGACTTGGCGAGCTCGATCGCGTCCTCACGACCCGAACCGCCGCCGTTCTCCCCGGCCTGGACCCGCTTGTAGTGGTTGTACACCGCGACGGAGAGGGCCTTCTTCGCGGGCTCCTGCCCGACGACGTACCCCTCCAGGAACTCGTAGATCTCGCGGGGCTTGGGAAGCTCCTCCCAGCGCACCTCGCTCGTCTCCGCGAGTTCCTCCTCGATGATCTCGTTGCAGAGATCGATGCACTCGTCGCAGATGTAGACACCGGGTCCCGCGATGAGCTTCTTCACCTGCTTCTGGCTCTTTCCGCAGAACGAGCACTTGAGCAGGTCGCCGCCATCACCGATGCGTGCCACGAGGTGCTTCCCCTTCGCCTGGGAGACGCCTGGTTCAGCGGCTCCTGGTGCCTCTATCCGACGGTACCTTGCCTGGCCCCCCGTTCGGGCCCCCCCTTGGCACGGTTCACACGGCCGTGGTCGTGCGAACGGCATGTGCCAAGGGGAAAGACCGACGTCAGAGCGATGCGCCCGCGGTGGTCTTGCGGGTGGAAACGATCTGGTCCACCAGACCGTACGCCAGGGCGTCCTCGGCCGTGAGGATCTTGTCGCGCTCGATGTCCTCGCGGATCTTCTCCAGCGGGGTCGTCGAGTGGCGGGCCAGCATCTCCTCCAGCTGCGAGCGCATGCGGAGGATCTCGTTGGCCGCGATCTCCAGGTCGGAGAGCTGCTCGCGGCCGGTCTGCGAGGACGGCTGGTGGATGAGCACCCGCGCGTGCGGGAGCGCCATGCGCTTGCCCGGAGTGCCCGCGGCGAGCAGGACGGCGGCGGCCGAGGCCGCCTGGCCCATGCAGACCGTCTGGATGTCCGGCTTCACGAACTGCATCGTGTCGTAGATCGCGGTGAGCGCGGTGAACGATCCGCCGGGGCTGTTGATGTAGATCGAGATGTCCCGGTCGGGGTCCATCGACTCCAGGCACAGCAGCTGCGCCATGACGTCGTTGGCCGAGGCGTCGTCGATCTGGACGCCCAGGAAGATCACGCGCTCCTCGAAGAGCTTCGCGTACGGGTCGTACTCGCGCACGCCCTGCGACGTGCGCTCCACGAAGCGCGGGACGACGTAGCGGTTGTCCACCTGCGGGCCGGTGTAGAGGCCGCTCGCGGAGGCGCCGGGGAAGTTGTTCATGTGGGTGTTCACCATCCTGGTGGCGTTCTGGGGCTGGAGGTCTCGGCGTACGAGAGGGGGGTGCGGGAGTGGTGCCGCAGGTCCGGTGGGAACCGGATCAGGCACCGGTGCCGCCGCCGCCCGGGATGCCCGACGCGACCGTGATGATCTCGTCGATGAGGCCGTAGTCCTTGGCCTCCTCCGCCGTGTACCAGCGGTCGCGGTCGCCGTCGCGGATGATCGTCTCGACGGTCTGGCCGGAGTGGTGAGCGGTGATCTCGGCCATGCGCGTCTTGGTGCGGAGCAGGTACTGCGCCTGGATCTTGATGTCCGAGGCCGTACCGCCGATACCGGCCGAGCCCTGGTGCATCAGGATGTCGGTGTTCGGGAGCGCGAAGCGCTTGCCCGCGGCGCCGCCGGTGAGCAGGAACTGGCCCATGGAGGCGGCCATGCCCATGCCGATGGTGACGACGTCGTTCGGGATGTACTGCATGGTGTCGTAGACCGCCATGCCGGCCGTCACCGAACCGCCGGGGCTGTTGATGTAGAGGTAGATGTCCTTGTCGGGTTCAGCGGCAAGGAGGAGGAGCTGTGCGGTGATCTTGTTGGCGATGTCATCGTCGACCTGCTGACCGAGGAAGATGATGCGCTCGCCGAGCAGTCGGCTGTAGACCTGGTCACCGAGGCCTCCACCGAGGGACGGCTCTCCGGCGGCGTAGGGCATCAGATTCGTCACGTATCCACCTGCTCGTCTCTGACGGCTCCGGCCGTCTCAGCGTCTTCGTACCGGGCGGGTGAAGTCACTGCCCCACCCTTCCTCTTCATGGACCCTAACGCGCAGGTGGGACAACGCCATCCCGCTTCCCCAACTGTTCGCTGGGAGCGCAAGCTCCGCAGGGCGCACACGGGTTCCGGGCCCGCACGGCGATACGACGCGGTACGGCGACGGGCCCCGGACGCGCGGTGCGTCCGGGGCCCGTCGTGACGATCAGCGCGAGGCTGCCGCCGAGGAGGGCGAGGCTCAGGCCTCGTTCTTCTCCTCGGACTTCTCGTCCGCCTTCTCCTCGGTGGCGGCCTCGGCCGTCTCCGTGGCCTCGGCGGCCTCGTCCTCGTCGTCCTCCAGGTCGACGACCTCACCGTTGGTGTCGACGACCTTGGCGGCCTCGACGACGACGGCGAGCGCCTTGCCGCGGGCGACCTCGCCGACGAGCATCGGCACCTGGCCGCCCTCGACGACCGCCTGGGCGAACTGGTCGGGGCTCATGCCGGAGGAGGCGGCACGGCGCATGAGGTGCTCGGTGAGCTCCTCCTGGTTGACGTTCAGCTTCTCCTTGTTGACGATCTCGTCGAGGAGGAACTGGGTCTTGATGCCCTTGACGGCCTGCTCGGAGGTCTCGTTCTCGAACTCCTCCAGGGTCTTGCCCTGGATCTCGAGGTACTTCTCGAGGTCGAGGCCCATCTGACCGAGCTGGTGGTGCTCCAGGTTGTGCTTGCGGGTCTGGACCTCGTCCGCGAGCAGCTTCTCCGGGATCGGGACCTCGGCGAGCTTCAGCAGCTCCTCCAGGACGCGCTCCTGGGCCTGGGTGGCCTGGTCGTACTGCTTGGTGGTCTCCAGGCGCTTGCGGCTGTCGGCCTTCAGCTCCTCCAGCGTGTCGAACTCGCTGGCCATCTGGGCGAAGTCGTCGTCCAGCTCGGGGAGCTCGCGGGCGGCGACGGCGGTGACCTTGACGGTGACCTCCGCGTCCTTGCCCTCGGCGGAGCCGCCCTTCAGCTGCGAGGTGAAGGTGGCCTCGCCACCGGCCTCCAGGCCGGTCACGGCCTCGTCGATGCCGTCGAGGAGCTCGCCGGAACCGATGGTGTACGAGACACCGGCGGCCACGCCGTCCTCCAGGACCTCTCCGTCGACCTTGGCCTCCAGGTCGATCGTGACGACGTCGCCGTCGGCGGCGGCGCGCTCGACCGGGTTGGTGGAGGCGAAGCGCTCGCGGAGCTGCTCCACGGCCTTCTCGACCTCTTCGTCGGTGACCTCGAGGGCGTCGACGGTGACCTCGATGCCGGAGTAGTCCGGGATCTCGATCTCGGGGCGTACGTCAACCTCGGCGGTGAAGGCCAGCAGCTCGCCGTCCTTCAGTTCGGTGATGTCGACCTCGGGCTGGCCGAGGACGTTCAGCTCACCCTCGTTGACCGCCTCGGTGTAGAACTTCGGGAGGGCGTCGTTGACGGCCTCCTCCAGCACCGCACCGCGGCCGAACCGCTGGTCGATGACGCGGGCGGGGATCTTGCCCTTGCGGAAGCCCTTCACCGTGACCTGCTGGTTGATCTTCTTGTACGCCGCGTCGAGGCTGTCCTTGAGCTCCTCGAAGGGCACCTCGATGCTGAGCCGAACCCGGGTCGGGTTCAGGGTCTCCACGGCGCTCTTCACGGTTCGGTCTCCTTGGTGGCTGACTTCTTGGGGTTCTGCTGGGCCGCCGAGTGGCGGCTTCGCGGACCGAGCCCGGTACATCAGACACACGGGCACGCATTTTGCATAGTAACGGCAAGGAGGATGACTCCCACAACGCGATCTTGCCGGTGGTCGGGGTGGCCGGATTCGAACCGACGACCTTCCGCTCCCAAAGCGGACGCGCTACCAAGCTGCGCCACACCCCGTCGGTGCGACACGTAGGGTACATGCACGGCGACCGCGGATACGCCGCTTCACGGAGCGGTTCGACGCGGTTCGGTCCGGCGGCCGGCACAACAGGTGTGCGGACACCGCCGCCGACCCGCTACGATGCTGTTCGTGCCGCGGTCCACGGACCTACGGTGCGGTGCATGCGGGCGTAGCTCAATGGTAGAGCCCTAGTCTTCCAAACTAGCTACGCGGGTTCGATTCCCGTCGCCCGCTCCACGTGGCCGAGGGCCGGGCCGGAGGATGATCCTCCGGCCCGGCCCTCGCGCGTTGTACGTCCGCGCGGCACGACGCCCCAGCGGCCGGACGGCGCGCGGGGCGTCCCGCTCAGAAGCTGATCTGGTTGATGGTGTCGGCTATCGAGTTCATGAACCTGTTGATCGACGGCGCCATGCCGGTCGACGCCAGGAAGAAGCCGAAGAGCACGGCGACGAGCGCGGGGCCGGGCTTGATGGACCCGCTACGGATCATCACCACCAGGATGACCGCGAACAGCAGCACCATCGACAGTGAAATAGCCACGTCTGATCACACCCTCGGTCGGTCCGCCTTGCCGGCCCGGAAGCGTGCACAGCCGCGCGCCCCGTCGCACCCCATCGTGCCACCAACTCCCCCGTGGGTGCTGCCGGGTGACGGAACGGGGTGACCGGATCCCGCCATCCTTCACGGCCGCCGCCGTCACGGCGAGGAGCACGGGGCGAGGGCGCGCGGCGCCCCGGAGCCGCCCGGCGCACGGGATGCGGGCGGGCCACGGGCGGAGGGCGGGCCGTCCGCCGCCACCCTGTGCGTCGGCTGTGAAATCGCGGCGGCCGAATATCCGCTCCAGCGATCGTTTCCGTATCCCCACACTTCATCCACAGTCAATTGGGGGAAGGGTGCGACGTAATTCACCCTCGCCAACTCGCGGGCGATATGCGCCATTTCATCGGGATCAAGTAGGTCATATCGGACCGTGTTCGACGGTTTCACATTCGAATAGAGGGGAACGCGCGATATCTCCCCGCGGTTTTACGCAAGGCAATCGACCGGTCTAAGGTGCCTGAGATGTTCCCAGCTCCGAGCGTATTTCAGAGGGCCCCGCTCCCCCCGGCGACCCAGGGGTCGGAGCCCAGACGCGCGCAGACACCCACCGCCACCGCCCCCCGGCCCGCGCACGGGACCGCCGCCCCCGGCGCCGCCGCTCCGGCACCCGCAGCGGCGAGAAAACGTGATCCCTACTTCGACAATGTGAAGTATCTGGCCATCGTTCTCGTCGCCGTGGCGCACGCCTGGGAACCCGTGATGGACGGCAGTCGCGCCACCTGGGCGCTGTACATGATCGTGTACGCGTTCCACATGCCGGCCTTCATCCTCATCTCCGGCTACTTCTCCCGGACCTTCGACATGACGGCCCCCAAGGTGAAGCGGCTGATCACCGGGGTCGTGGTGCCGTACGTGCTGTTCGAGACGGCCTATTCGCTCTTCAAGCGGTACGCGGACGACGCGCCGGACATGGCGATCAGCCTGATCGACCCGTTCTACTTGACCTGGTTCCTCATCGCCCTGTTCATCTGGCGGGTGACCACGCCGATCTGGCTGTCGCTGCGCCATCCCCTGCCGGTGGCGCTCGGCATCGCCGCGCTCGCCTCGATCTCCCCCGAGATCGGCGACGACCTCGATCTCCAGCGGGTGCTGCAGTTCCTGCCGTTCTTCGTGCTCGGCCTGTTGATGAAACCGGAGCACTTCCAGCTGATCAGGCGGCGCGAGGTGCGCCTGCTGTCCGTGCCCCTGTTCGCGGGCGCGCTGCTCTTCGCGTACTGGGTCGCCCCGCGCATGCAGCTCGGCTGGTTCTACCGCGCCAACAGCGCGCAGGAGATGGGCGCCCCGTGGTGGTCGGGCGCGGTGATGACGCTCGCGATGTTCGGCTGCGCGCTGGTGCTGACGATCGGCTTCCTGGCCTGGGTGCCCGGCAGGGCCCGGTGGTTCACGGTGCTCGGCGCCGGAACGATCTGCGGCTACCTGCTGCACGGCTTCCTGGTCAAGGGGGCCGAGTACGCGGGCCTGTTCGACCGCCACACCTGGCTCGCCGACCCGGTCGGCCTCGTCGTCGTCTCCCTCACGGCCGCGGCGGCGGTGACGCTCCTGTGCACCCCGCCGGTGGGCCGAGCGCTGAAGTGGGCCACCGAGCCGGACATGGCCTGGGCGTTCCGGAAGGCCCCCGCGAAGCGCTGAGCCCTCGGGCCCCCGGCTTCTGCCCCGCCCCGGCCTCCGGGTCCCGCGCCCCGGCCGTGCTCACCCGATCCATCCGTGGCCGACCCGCCCGTGGGCGGCCACGGATGGATCAGCGCGTTTCCGGGTTGGCCGAATTCTTTCGGTCCAGGGGCAGTTCACCGCCGGGCAGCCCCAGCAGGCCCCGCACCTGCGCATACTTCGCCGCCAACCGGGTACGGGTCGCCGCGTCCAGGACCGCGAGGCGGGCGGGATCCGCGTTGTGGGCGAGGTCCGCCTCCTTGACGAGCAGCGCCCCCGGAGTGGCCAGGATCCGCGCGGCGTACGAGGTCAGCGCCTCACCGGGCCGCTTGGTCACCGCCAGGACCATGTCCTTCACCCGCTGGGGCAGGGGGGCGCCCGTCAGCCACGCGGCGGAGAGCGCGCCGTCCTCGATCGCGTCGTGCAGCCAGGCCGCCGCGATCTGCCCGTCGTCGCCGCCCCGCACCCGTACGCCTTCGGCCACCGCCGCCAGGTGTTCCTCGTACGGGCGGCCGGCCTTGTCGGTCCGGTGCGCGTGGGCCTCGCGGGCGATGGCCTCCACTGCGGAGACGCTCAACTGGGGTCCGGTCATGGGCCGACCCTACGGCCACAGTGGGGGCCGGATCCGGCTCCGCGTCCGAACCCGCGCCGGGTGCGCGCCCGTTGACGCCGAGATCCCCGACGGAACAAGCGGACAAATGCTGACAACGTGCCGCGCCCATAGTTGCAGGGTCAATCGTTCGGTAAACTAATTACTGATGGATTCTTGATGCCCCCTTGACCCGCACGTGACCCGACCCCGAAGGATCAGGCTCATCGGACACGCAGACACCCTCCTCGCCATGGGCGGCGCCTTCCTGGCCGCTGCCGTCCTCGCCCGTCTCGGCGGCCGCATCGGGCTGCCGACGATCCCCCTGTTCATCCTGGCCGGGATCCTCCTCGGCCCGCACACCCCCGGTTACACCCTCCTCTCGAACCCGCACGACCTGGAGATGCTCTCCGCGCTGGGACTCGTCCTCCTGCTCTTCTACCTGGGGCTCGAGTTCCACATGGACGATCTCAGGACGGGCGGCCGGAAGATGGCCGTCGCGGGCGGGACGTATCTCGCCCTGAACGTCGGCGCCGGCCTCGTCTTCGGTTTCGCGCTGGGCTGGGGCACGTCCGAGGCGCTGGTCCTCGCCGGTGTCCTCGGTATCTCCTCGTCCGCGATCGTCACCAAGATCCTGGTGGACCTGGGGCGCATCGGGAATCCGGAGACCCGGCCGATCCTCGGCATCATCGTCGTCGAGGACATCTTCCTCGCCCTCTACCTGGCCGCGCTCCAGCCGATCCTGTCCGGTGCGGACAGCCTCTCGGCCGCGCTGATCGACGGCGGCAAGGCCTTCGGCTTCCTGCTGCTCCTCGCGCTGGCGGCCCGGTTCGGCACGAAGCTCATCGGCAAGCTCATGAACACCAAGGACGACGAGCTGCTCGTCATCTCGTTCCTCGGTGTGGCGGTCTTCGTCGCCGGCGTCTCCGAGATGTTCGGCGTGGCCGACGCCATCGGCGCCTTCATGGTCGGCCTGATGCTCGGCTCCACCTCGTCCGCCGACCGCATCCTCAAGCTGGTGCACCCGCTGCGGGACGCCTTCGGCGCCATCTTCTTCTTCGCCTTCGGCCTCTCCATCGATCCGGGCGACCTTCCGAGCGTGCTGTGGCCGGTGCTGGCGGCCGTCGTGCTGACGCTCGCCATGAACATCGCGGCCGGTTTCGCGGCGGCGAAGGTCTACTCCTTCGGCGCGCAGGCCACGGCCAACATCGCCACCACGCTGGTGGCCCGCGGTGAGTTCGCGCTCATCCTGGCCACGATGGCGGCAGCCGCCGGTCTGGACGAGCGGCTCTCGCCGTTCATCGCCGGTTACGTCCTCCTGCTCGCCGTCCTCGCGCCGCTGGCCGCGGGACGCTCGCACTGGCTGGCCCGCATCCTGCCGGGCGGCCGCGAGAAGGACGACCACCAGGAACAGGTCCCCGTGTCGGTCTGAGCGGCACCGGACGCCGGAGAGGCGCCCCGATACCCGGCTTCCGGGTGACGGGGCGCCTCTCGTACGGTCCGGCCCCGCCCGTCCGGCCCGCGGCCCCGGACCGTACGGCGTCGTTCAGGCCCGGCGGGAGAGCAGCAGCAGGGCCCGGTCGTCGTTCACGTCCTTGGCGCACGCCTCGATCAGATGCCAGGCCGCACCCTCGAAGCCGGTGGAGACGTAGCGGTCGGCCTCGCCGGTCAGCCGGTCGATGCCCTCGGCGATGTCCCGGTCGGACGCCTCCACGAGACCGTCGGTGAACAGCATCAGCACATCGCCCGGCGCCAGCGATCCCTTCACCGCGTCGAACTCCGCCCCGTCGTAGACGCCGAGCAGCGGCCCCTCCCCCGACTTCTCCTCCCACCGGCCGCTGCCCGCGTGCAGTTGGAGGGCGGGCGGATGGCCCGCCGAGTAGATCTCGTAGTCGCCGGACTCCAGGTCCAGCACCAGGTGGATCGAGGTGGCGAAGCCCTCGTCCCAGTCCTGGCGCAGCAGATAGCCGTTGGCGGCCGGCAGGAAGGCGTGCGGGGGCAGCGATCCGAGGAGTCCGCCGAAGGCGCCGGACAGCAGCAGGGCGCGGGAGCCCGCGTCCATGCCCTTGCCGGACACGTCGGTGAGCACGGCCTCCAGGGTGCGGCCCCCGTGGGTGCGGGCCGCGACGACGAAGTCCCCGGAGAACGACTGGCCGCCGGCCGGGCGCAGGGCCATCTCACGGTGCCACCCGCGGGGCAGCCGGGGCAGGGAACTCTGCACCCGGATGCGCTCGCGCAGGTCGAAGAGCATCGTGCCGCCGCGCCGCCAGGGCACGCCGACCCGCGCCCGGAACTGGGCGAGGACCAGCCCGAACAGCCCGCAGGAGGCGACCACCAGCACCGTGCCCGGCGTGACCCGCGCGGGGCCGTCCAGGTAGGGGCCCAGGGTGAGCGCCTCGACTATCAGCGCCCCGGCGGCCGTCGCGTACAGGCCGAGCAGGCTGGCGGGGCGCAGCAGGAGGCCGCCCGCCACGATGGGCAGGGCGAGGGCGGCGGGGTCGAACCAGACGGGGCTGACGACGGTGGCCAGGGTGATGGCCGGGATCGTCAGCAGCAGACCGGCCAGGGCGATCCAGTCGGAGCCGTCGCCGCGGAAGTAGTCGACCCCGGACCTGCGCAGCCCGATGCGGACCCGGTGCGCGTTCTTCCGCCACCGGGCCCAGAAGTCGTCTGCTCCTCCGCTACGGGCCACTGCCGGGACCCTATCCACCCGGACGCCTCCGGCGCAGGGGGACCCCGGTGACCAGGTGCGCGAAAGGGGTCGCCCGTCCGTTTCCGTCGGCCTTCTTCGGGCGGTTTTCAGCCTTTTCCTCCCCCGGAGGGGCCTGAGGACTGGCACCGGGGGCACCAGAACAGGTTGCGCGCGACGAGGTCCGCGGTGCGGATCTCCGTACCGCAGATGTGGCAGGGGAGGTTCGCCCGCCGGTAGACGTAGACCTCGCCGCCGTGGTCGTCCTTGCGGGGCGGGCGGCCCATGGCCTCGGGGAGGTGCTCGGGACGGACGGTGTCGATCCGGTTGTTCGCCACGCCCTCGCGCATCAGCTCCGCCAGGTCCGCCCAGAGGGCGTCCCACTCCGCGCGGGTGAGGTCGCGGCCCGTGCGGTACGGGTCGATGCCGTGGCGGAAGAGGACCTCGGCCCGGTAGACGTTGCCGACGCCCGCGACGACCTTCTGGTCCATCAGCAGGGCGGCGACGGTGGTGCGGCTGCGGGAGATCCGCTGCCAGGCGCGCTCCCCGTCCTCGTCGCCGCGGAGCGGGTCCGGCCCCAGGCGCTCGTGTATCGCGCGCTTCTCGGGCTCGGTGATCAGGGCGCAGGTGGTGGGGCCGCGCAGGTCCGCGTGGTGTCCGGTGTTGACGAGCCGCAGCCGGACGGTGTCGGTGGGCGGCGGGGGCGGGGCGGCGCCGAAGCCGAGCTTGCCGAAGAGGCCGAGGTGGATGTGGACCCAGCCGGCGTCGCCGAAGCCGAGGAAGAGGTGCTTGCCGTGGGCGTCGGTGGCGGTGAGGGTACGCCCGTCGAGGAGGGCCGCGCTGGCGGAGAACCTGCCCTGCGGACTGCTCACCCGGACCGGTGCGCCGGCGAACCGTTCGGTGTGGTCGTCGGCGAGGCGGCGGATGGTGTGTCCCTCGGGCACGGCGGGTCTGCTCCCTGTGGCGGTGGCGGTCGACGGCATGACCGTGCCGCCGGGTCCGGGACCCGGCGGCACGGGGAGGCGGGGGTGCGGCGGGGCCGGTCAGCCCTGCTGCGGGTGGTGGGCCGGGATCGGGGGAAGCTCGCCGGTGGTCTCGTACGCCGAGAGCATCTCGATGCGGCGCGTGTGGCGCTCCTCGTTCGAGTACGGGGTGGCGAGGAAGATCTCGACGAACTTCGTGGACTCCTCGACCGTGTGCATCCGGCCGCCGATCGCGATGACGTTGGCGTCGTTGTGCTCGCGTCCGAGGGCGGCGGTCTGCTCGCTCCAGGCCAGTGCCGCGCGGACGCCCTTGACCTTGTTGGCGGCGATCTGCTCGCCGTTGCCGGAGCCGCCGATCACGATGCCGAGGCTGCCCGGGTCGGCGGCCGTCTTCTCGGCGGCGCGCAGGCAGAACGGCGGGTAGTCGTCCTGGGCGTCGTAGATGTGGGGGCCGCAGTCGACGGCTTCGTGGCCGTGGGCGCCGAGCCACTCGACGAGGTGGTTCTTGAGTTCGTAGCCGGCATGGTCGGATCCGAGGTACACGCGCATGGTGCGAAGTGTGGCACGAACTTCGGGGGGTAATCGTCAGCGGGGTCCGGGCTTCCCGCCCTTCGCGCGCGATGTGGTCAACGCCACGCGGGCAACGATCGGGCAAATGATCTGGAAGAGGGGGTTCCGTTTCCGTCCCTTTCCGGGCTTCAATGCGTGGCCTTGTCTTCGCACCACCCCACGGCGGAGCAGGGCGCATCCTCAGGTTCGAAAACGTAAGGACTCCCCCCATGACGTCGCAGACGACGCTGGCGAAGCCGGGCCAGGAACCCGGCGAGCCGGACCGGACGGACTCGTCGGACGGGCTTCAGGCAGGCCTGAAGAACCGCCACCTCTCGATGATCGCGATCGGCGGTGTGATCGGCGCCGGGCTCTTCGTGGGTTCCAGCGCGGGCATCGCGGCGGCGGGCCCGGCGATCCTCGTCTCGTACGCGATGGTCGGCCTCATGGTCGTCCTCGTGATGCGGATGCTCGGCGAGATGGCCGCCGCCCGGCCCAGCTCGGGTTCCTTCTCCGCCTACGCCGACCAGGCGCTCGGCCGGTGGGCAGGGTTCTCCATCGGCTGGCTCTACTGGTTCTTCTGGGTCGTGGTGCTCGCGGTGGAGGCCACGGCGGGCGCGAAGATCCTGGAGGGCTGGATCCCCGGTGTGCCGCAGTGGGCCTGGGCGCTGATCGTGATGGTCGTCCTGACCGCCACCAACCTGGTCTCGGTGGGCAGTTACGGTGAGTTCGAGTTCTGGTTCGCCGGGATCAAGGTCGTGGCGATCGCCGCGTTCGTGGTCGTCGGCTTCCTCGCGGTCTTCGGGTTCCTGCCCGGTTCGGACAACCCCGCGTCCGGGCTCGCGCATCTGACGGACTCCGGCGGGTTCTTCCCCGAGGGGCCGGGCGCGATCCTCACCGGTGTGCTGATGGTCGTCTTCTCGTTCATGGGCAGTGAGATCGTGACGCTGGCCGCCGGTGAGTCGACGGACCCGCAGCGGGCCGTCTCGAAGGCCACCAACAGCGTGATCTGGCGGATCGCCGTCTTCTACCTCGGCTCGATCTTCGTGGTGCTGACGCTGCTGCCGTGGAACGACCCGTCGATCGTGGAGAAGGGCAGCTACGTCGCCGCCCTGGACTCGATCGGCATCCCGCACGCGGGCCAGGTCATGGACTTCATCGTGCTGACCGCCGTGCTGTCCTGCCTCAACTCCGGCCTCTACACCGCCTCCCGCATGGCGTTCTCGCTCGGCGAGCGGGGCGACGCGCCGAAGTCCTTCGCCAGGGTCAACCGGCGGGGCGTGCCGCAGACGGCGATCCTGTCGTCGGTGGTCTTCGGCTTCGTGGCGGTGTTCTTCAACTACCAGTGGCCCGACACGGTCTTCCAGTTCCTGCTGAACTCCTCCGGCGCGGTCGCGCTCTTCGTGTGGCTGGTCATCTGCTTCACCCAGCTGCGGATGCGCGGGATCATCCTGCGCGAGACACCGGGCAAGCTGGTCGTGCGCATGTGGCTCTTCCCGTACCTCACCTGGGCGACGATCGCGATGATCTCGTTCGTCCTGGTCTACATGCTGACCGATGACACGGCCCGCGAGCAGGTCGTGCTGTCGCTGCTGGTCGCGGCCCTGGTGGTGGGCATCTCGCTGGTACGCGAGCGGCGTGGCCGCAAGGCCGCCGCCCGGTGATCGCCGCCCGTCCGCCGCGCACCGTGATCCATACCTGACGGAGGCTGTCAGGTAGGACGGGGAAGCTCTCCTTCGCACCGCAGGAACGCGAGCGAAGGAGAGCTTTTCCATGTCGTCCCCCCAGCACCGGTCGCGGCCCGAGGGGCCCGCTCCCGCCGGCTTCCAGACCGGCTTCCCGATCCGCCCCGACCGGCTGGTCGAGGCCCGCACCCCCGACGACGTACGGGAGGCCGTGGCGTACGCCGCCGAGCGCGGGCTCCGGGTGACCGCGCACGCCACCGGGCACGGGCTGCCCGGTGCGGTCGAGGGCGGCGTCCTCGTGCTCACCCGCGCCCTGGACTCGGTCACCGTCGATCCGGTCGCCCGCACCGCCACGGTCGGCGCGGGCGCGACCTGGGGCGCGGTGGCCGCCGCCGCGGCCCCGCACGGCCTCGCCCCGCTCAACGGCTCGTCGCCCTCGGTGGGCGCCGTCTCGTACACGCTGGGCGGCGGACTGGGCATCCTGGCCCGGCAGTTCGGGTACGCCGCCGACCACGTCCGGGCGCTGGAGGCGGTGACCGCGGACGGGGTGCGGCGCCGGGTCACGCCGGAGCGCGAGCCGGAGCTGTTCTGGGGGCTGCGCGGCGGCGGACACCGGCTGGGAGTGGTCACCGCACTGGAGATCGGCCTGGTGGCGGTGGAGCGGCTGTACGGGGGGACGATCGCGTTCGGCGGGGAACGGGCCGCGGAGGTGGTGGCCGCCTATCTGGAGTGGACCCGGACCGTGCCCGAGACCCTGACGTCGTCGCTGGCCGCGCTGGTCCACCCGGACATGCCGCGGCTTCCCGAGGAGTTGCGGGGACGGTACGCCGTCTCGGTGCGGGTCGCGTTCACGGGGGACGCGGCCGAGGGTGAGCGGCTGGTGGCCCCGCTGCGGGCGATCGGGCCCGCGCTGTCGGACTCGCTGCGGGAGATGCCGTACACGGAGAGCTCCACGATCCACAACGACCCGCCGTTCCCGCACGCGTATTACGGGGACGGGCTGATGGTGCGGGAGCTGGACGCGGAGCGGGCGGCGCGGGTCCTGGAGCTGACGGGGCCCGGCGCGCCGATGATGACCGTGGTGCAGCTCAACCACCTCGGCGGGGCCCTGGCCGAGCCGCCCGAGCCGGCGAACGCGCGGTGCCCCACCGGGACGCGCGGTACCTGCTGCGGGTGCTGTCGCCGCTGGACGGTACGGACGTGGCGTCGGTGCGCTCGCTGTACGAGGAGGTGGCCGGGGTGCTGGGGTCGCGGGTGCTGGGACGGTCCCTGAACTTCTCCTTCGGCGGCGGCGACCGTACCACCGGTCTCCACGGGCCGGAAACGGCGAAGAGGCTCGCCGGCCTGGTCTCCCAGTACGATCCGGCGGGCCTCTTCGGGGGCCCCTACGAGGGCTGAGCGGTGACTCAGCCGCGGCGGCCGAGGAGCTTCCACGTGGTCGGCAGCACGCCCATGGCCAGGGCCGCCTTGAGGGCGTCGCCGATCAGGAACGGGGTGAGGCCCGCCGCGACGGCGGCGCTCAGCGACATCCCGGTGGACAGCGCGAGGTAGGGCACGCCCACGGCGTAGATGATGGCGGAACCGAGGATCATGGTGCCCGCGGTGCGCAGCACCGAACGGTCGCCGCCGCGCCGGGCGAGCGCGCCGACGGCGGTGGCGGCCAGGAGCATGCCGAAGACGTAGCCGAGGGACGGCATGCTCCAGCCGGAGGACGCCTCGGCGAACCACGGCATGCCGGCCATGCCGACGAGCGCGTACAGGGCGAGCGAGAGGAAGCCCCGGCGGGCGCCGAGCGCGGTGCCGATGAGGAGCGCGGCGAAGGTCTGGCCGGTGACCGGGACCGGGGAGCCGGGGACGGGGACGGCGATCTGGGCCGCGATGCCGGTCAGGGCGGCGCCGCCGAGGACGAGGGCCGCGTCCACGGCGTAGCGGTGCCGGGCTGCGGGCAGCAGGTCGGCGAGGACCGCTCCGGAGCGGACGGGGGCGGCAGCAGTGCTCATCGGGACTCCGCGGGTGAGGGCGGTCGGGCCTGGGCGGCCCCCGCCGGGCAGGGTGGGGTCGGGCTCCCGCCGACGTTAGCCCACGGGTCGGCGCCCGATCACCATCAGCCGCCCACAAAGCGGCGGTTGGCGGCTTGGTGGGATTCACACAAAGCCCGCCGCGCAATCATGTTCCCGCGTGACACGCGTCACGGAGGTGAGGGCGTTGTCGGCGCGTTCCGGCGGGGAGGGCGCTGGGCGGCGGGACTGTAGCTTCCCCATAAACGATCAGCTCCCCCGTGAACGATGCGCTTCCCCCTGGACGATCCGCTTCCCGCGGGGACGAGCGGTCGGCTCCCCGGCGGCTCCGTACACGGGTCGGGAGCGGGCCGTCCCGCACGGCGGGGTCCGGCGGCGGCCACCGATACCCTGTTCCGGGCCGGCCGGCCGGGACAGGGCGCGTACGCGCGCCGACGGGGCCGCCGTGGCCGGTGCGGGGTACGGGTGGAGCACAGGGGGACGACAGACATGACGTTGCTGGGTGAGGATCCGCGCTCGATGGGCTCCTACACGCTGGAGGGCAGGCTCGGGGCCGGCGGGATGGGCGTGGTGTACCTCGCGCGGACGCTGTCGGGCCGGAAGGTCGCCGTGAAGGTGATCAGGCCCGAGCTGGCACAGGATCCCGGGTTCCGGGACCGCTTCCGCCGGGAGGTCGAGGCCGCGCGCCGGGTCAGCGGGGCGTTCACGGCTCCCGTGGTGGACGCCGATCCCGAGAGCGACACCCCGTGGCTGGCGACCTTGTACGTGCCCGGCCCGTCGCTGGCCGAGCGGGTCCTCGCCCGGGGGCCGCTCACCGTGGCCGAGGTGCGGCAGCTGGCGGCCGGGCTCGCCGAAGCGCTGCGGGACATCCACCGTGCCGGTCTGGTGCACCGGGACCTGAAGCCCGGCAATGTGCTGCTGGCCCGCGACGGGCCCCGCGTCATCGACTTCGGCATCTCCCGCGCCGCCGACGCCACCCAGCTCACGCACGCCGGGACGGTGGTGGGCACGCCGCCGTTCATGGCGCCCGAGCAGTTCCGGAGCGCGGACGTCGGCCCGGCGGCGGACGTCTTCTCCCTCGGCTCGGTGCTGGTGTACGCGGCCACCGGGCACGGGCCCTTCGACGGGGACTCCTCCCATGCGATCGGGTTCCGCGTCGTCTACGAACAGGCGGACCTGACGGGCCTCTCCGAGGAGTTGTGCCGCCTGGTGGTTCCGTGCCTGGCGAAGGATCCCGCGCTGCGGCCGACCGTCGGGCAACTGCTCGACGCGCTCACGCAGGCGGCCCGCGAGGCCGGAGGACAGCCGGCCCCCACACTCGCGTTCACGCGGCCCGACCCGGAACCGGCCCCCGTAACCGCACCCGCACCCGCCCTTCCGTACGGCCCGCCGGTCAGCGCCCCGGACGGGGTCCGGCCGGCGCCCGCCCGCGCGGGCCGTCGTGTGAAGCCGGTGTGGCTCGCCGTGGCCGCTGCCGCCGTGGTGGTGGCGACAGCCGTTCCGCTCGTCATCAGCGGGCTCCCGGACGGTGACGACGACAAGGCCGGCCCGAACCCGAGCACGAGCCCTTCGGCTTCCGCCACCCGTGCCCGGCCTTCCGTGGACCCCTCGTGCGGCGCCGCCGGAAGTCTGCTGCGCGGAGCCGGGTCCAGCATGCAGCAGCGGGCCATGAGCAGTTGGGCCGCCGGCTACGCCCGCGACTGCCCGGGCGCCCAGGTCGCCTACGAGGGCAACGGCAACGGAGTCGGCTTGCTCGACTTCCAGACCGAGAAGAGCGACTTCGCGCTTCTCGACGACGCGATGACCCCGGACCAGGCGAAGTGGGCCCAGCGGCGCTGCGGTCCGGGAGGCGCCCTCCAGATCCCCGTGACCACGCTGCCGATCGCGGTCGTCGTCAACCTCCGGGGCGTCGACTCGGTGACCGTCGACGCACGCACCCTGGCGATGATCTTCCAGGGCTCCATCACCCGCTGGAACGACCCCGCGCTCGCGGCGCTCAACCGGGGCACGACCCTGCCCGACCGGAAGATCGCCCCCATTCACCAGCTGGGCACCGCCACCACGACGCTCATCTTCACCACCTACCTGGCCGAGGCGGCGCCCGACGTCTGGAGGTACCGGCCCTCGGGAGGCATGCCCGAGCGGGTCGGCCGAGGCGCGCCGGGCCCGCAGGAGGTCGCGGAACTGGTGGCGAAGACCGAGGGCTCGATCTCCTACGTGGCGATGCAGTACATGACGTCGATGGAGCTGAAGCCCGCGTTCCTGGACACGGGTGGCAGCGAACCGGTCGGCCCGACGCCGGAATCGGTGACCGCGGGAGCCGCCACGGCGCAGCGCGTGACCACCGGCGGCACCGACCTGGCGATGGACATCGATCACGCCATGCGCGCCAAGGGCGCGTACCCGATCGTCCGGTTCGGATACGCCGTCCTGTGCGGCACGGACGACGCGGCGGGCAAGGCGGCGACCGCGCGCGGCTTCTTCACCCACGCCGTGAGCAAGGACGGCCGGCGGTCGGCCGGCGGCCTGGGCTACGGGCGGCTCCCGGAGGAGCTGAGCGGTCAGGTACGGGACGTGCTGCGGACCACGGGGTGAGTCCGCTGCCGGGGTGGCGCCCCGGCCGGGCGCATCCCCCGGTAGGCGGGTGTGCACCTTGTGTGAGCCTGGTGACCGTATAGCGGACACTCTTCCCGTGTGAGCGGTGCGGATGCCCAGACTGTGGGTTCTTCCCCCGTCTCGACTACCGAACAGAGCTCGTCCATGCCTCGGACTTCCGCGTCTCCCCCCACCGCTGACGCCGCGGCCCCCGCCGGCCCCTCGGCGGACTCCGCGCTCACCCACGGCCTCAAGCAGCGGCACCTGTCGATGATCGCCCTCGGCGGGGTGATCGGCGCCGGGCTCTTCGTCGGCTCGGGCGCCGGGATCGCCGCGGCGGGGCCCTCGATCATCATCGCGTACGCCATCTCCGGGCTGCTCGTCATGATGGTGATGCGCATGCTCGGCGAGATGTCGGCCGCCAACCCGGCGTCCGGCTCCTTCTCCGTGCACGCCGAGCGGGCGATCGGCCCATGGGCCGGGTTCACCGCGGGCTGGTCCTTCTGGTTCCTGCTCTGCGTCGCCGTGGGCCTGGAGGGCATCGGGGCCGCGCAGATCGTCGGCGGCTGGCTGCCGGGGACCCCGGAGTGGGCCTGGGTCGCCCTCTTCATGGTGATCTTCCTGGGGACGAACCTGGCCGCAGTGAAGAACTTCGGCGAGTTCGAGTTCTGGTTCGCCGCGCTCAAGGTCATCGCGATCACGCTGTTCCTGGTCCTCGGCCTGCTGGCGATCTTCGGCGTACTGCCCGACACGGACGCGCCCGGCCTGTCCAACCTCACCGGGGACGGCGGCTTCCTGCCCAAGGGCATGGACGGCTTCATCATCGGACTCCTCGCCTCCGTCTTCGCGTACGGCGGTCTGGAGACGGTCACCATCGCGGCGGCCGAGTCCGAGAACCCGGTGCAGGGCGTCGCCAAGGCGGTCCGTACGGCGATGTGGCGCATCGCCGTCTTCTACATCGGCTCGATGGCGGTCATCGTCACGCTGGTCCCCTGGGACGACCCGAAGGTCGCCGAGGTCGGCCCCTTCTACGCGATGCTCGACCACCTGGGCGTCGGGAGCGCCGCCCAGATCATGAACGTGGTCATCCTCATCGCCCTGCTCTCCGCGATGAACGCCAACATCTACGGCGCGTCCCGCATGGCCCGGTCGCTGGTCGCCCGCGGCCAGGGCCCGTCCGTGCTCGGCAGGATCTCCTCCGGGGTGCCGCGCAACGCGGTGCTGTTCTCCTCGGTCTTCGGCTTCCTGTGCGTGCTGCTCAGCTACTGGCGGCCCGACGACGTCTTCCCGTGGCTGCTGAACATGATCGGCGCGGTGATCCTCGTCGTGTGGATCTTCATCGCGGTCTCCCAGCTGATCCTGCGCCGCCGCACCGAGCGGGAGGCGCCCGAGACGCTGGTCGTGCGGATGTGGTTCTTCCCCGTCGGCACGATCGCCGCCCTGGCGGCCATGGCGGGCATCTTCCTGCTGATGCTGCGCCAGCCGGACACCCGTGACCAGCTGCTCGCCACGGGGGCGCTGACCGTGGGCCTGATCGCCGTCGGCCTCCTGCGCCAGCGGCGGCGGGGCGACGCCGGCCCGGAGGCCGGCGACGGCACGGGTACCGGCACGGGCGATGACTCGGGTGCCGGTTCCGGCACGGGCCCCGTCGCCGGGGACGGGGCCCCGGCTCCGCGGACGTAGTTCCCGCACGGCCTCCACGGACGCCGGGCTCCTCCTCGTACGATCGGGGCGGGGCCCGGCGTTTCGGCGTTCGGGGCTCCGGTGGCCGCCACCGGGCGCCGGGCGCATCCGTGGCCGACAGGACACCGCAGGGCCGGGCGCCGTATTCCGGGCCGTCACCCGTACTCGCTTCCGTGATGGCTCACCCCACCCGAGGAGCCTTCATGTCCGTTGCCCCCAGGCGCCGTTCGATCCTCCTGGCCACCGCCGCCGTGACCGCGGCCGCCACCGCCCCGGCCGTCGCCGCCCCGACCCCGGGCCACCGGCCCCACCGCCCGTCCGGCCCTCTGGTCATCGGCCACCGCGGGGCCGCGGGCTGGCGGCCCGAGCACACCGCCGACGCGTACGCCTACGCCGTACGGGCCGGGGCCGACTGGATCGAGCCGGACCTCGTCCCGACGAAGGACCACGTCCTGGTCGTCCGCCACGAGAACGAGATCGGCGGGACGACGGACGTCGCCGACCGCCCCGAGTTCGCGGACCGCCGCACCACGAAGACGGTCGACGGCAAGGCGGTGACGGGCTGGTTCACCGAGGACTTCACGCTGCGCGAGCTGCGGACCCTGCGCACGGTGGAGCGGCTTCCGCTGGTCCGCGACCGCAACACCGTCTTCGACGGGCGGGGCCGGGTGATGACGTTCCAGGAGGTCGTGGACCTGGCCCGGCGGCTCTCACGGGAGTCCGGGCGGCGGATCGCGGTGTTCCCCGAGACGAAGCACCCGACGTATTTCCGCTCGATCGGGCTGCCGCTGGAGGAGGAGCTGATCCGGGTGATCCGCCGGAACCGGCTGACCGCCCGCGACTGCGTCGTCCAGTCCTTCGAGCCCGCGAGCCTGCGCCGGGTGGCCGCCGCCCGGCTCGGCCTCCCCCTGTGGCAGGCGCTGGGCACGAGCGGCGGCCCGTACGGGCACGGGATCACCTACCGGGAGATGATGACGCCGGCCGGGCTGGGCGAGATCGCCTCGTACGCGGAGTGGATCGGGCCGGACAAGTCCTCGCTGGTCCCGCCGAGCACCTTGCTGGCGGACGCCCACGCGGCGGGCCTGAAGGTCGGCGCGTACACCTTCCGGGCGGAGAACCAGTACCTCCCGGCCGCGTACCGCCGGGGCACCGACCCCCACGCCTTCGGCGACGCGTTCGCGGAGTACGCCTTCCACTACGGGCAGGGCGTGGACGCGGTGGTGACGGACTTCCCGGACATCGCGGCGCAGGCCAGGGACGATCTGCGGGGGTAGGGCCCGGTCCCGAGCGGGACCGGGCCGGGGGCACCGCCCGGCCGGCCTCCCAGCCGCGCCCGGGGCCCGCTGGGCGCTCCTGCCGGGACAGTGCGGCTCAGCGGGTGGTGCGGCGGCTCGCCGTGGTCTTCTTGACCGCCTTCTTCGCGGTCTTCTTCGCCGGGGCGGGCAGCGCCGTCTTCTTGGCGGGGGTCCGCCGGGCGGCGGCCCGCTTCGGGGACGCCGCCTCGGCCGCCGCCTCCTCGGTGCGGGCTCCGGCGGTCGACAGCGCGCCGGAGCCGGACTCCAGGTGGGCGCGGACGAACCACTGGAACTGCTCCAGGCCGCGCAGGTGCTCGATGAGCAGGTCCTCGGTGACCGGGTCGATCTCGCCGGCCTCCTCGACCGCCCTGCGGTGGTCCTCGATGATCCCGGTGTAGACGAGGTCCAGGGCCCCGAGGTGGGCGATGGCGTCGGCGCGCCCGACGCTGTAGTCGTCCCAGGTGCGCTCCCTGACCAGGGCTCCCGGAGTGCCGTCCGGCTCGCCTCCGAGGGCGGAGATGCGCTCGGCGGTGGCGTCCGCCATGTCCCGTACGGCGGCGGTCTGCGGGTCGAGCATCTCGTGGACGGCGATGAAGTGCGGGCCGACCACGTTCCAGTGGATGTGCTTGAGGGTGAGCGCGAGGTCGTTGAGCGCGTGCAGACGCAGGGACAGCAGGTCGATGATCTGCCGCCCCTCGTCGACGCCGAGGCCGGGGACGGTGTAACGGGGGGTGCGTGCGGGGGACATGGGGCTCCTCTGGAGTGCGGTGAAGGACGGTCCTGGTGGTGGCTTCCGTGATGCCGGTGGGTCTTCGGTGCCGGTGGGCCTTCCGAGCGTCCCGGCCGACCGAGGTCGGAGGTCGGATGGTCAGGGCCGGGGGTCGAGGCCGGGGGCCGGGGGTCAGTGGCCGGAGGCCGGGGGCCGGGGGCCGGAGGCCGGAGGCCGGGGGTCGCTCAGCCGACGTCTCCGGTGCCGCCCTCGGTCGGGGTCGCGCCGGGGCGCTCCCCGCCGGGCCGGACGGGGCCGGACGCCGCGCGCATGCTCTCCCGTGCGGCTTCGGCGACCGCGGCGGGCGTGATGCCGAACTCCTCGTACAGCCGCTCGTAAGGGGCGGACGCGCCGAAGTGCTCCAGGCTGACCATGCGGCCCGCGTCCCCCACCACGTCCCGCCAGCCCTGCGCGACGGCGGCTTCGACACTGACCCGCGCCCGGACCTCGGGCGGGAGCACCTCGTCCTGGTACGCGTACGGCTGCTCCGCGAACCACTCGCGGCAGGGCAGCGAGACCACCCGTGCGTCGTGCCCCTCGGCGGCCAGCAACTCCCGCGCCTCCAGGGCGATGTGGACCTCCGAGCCGGTGGCGACGAGGATGACGTCGGGCGTCTCCCCCCGGCTGTCGGCGAGGACGTACCCGCCGCGCGCCGCCCCCTCGGCGGAGGCGTACGCGCGCTCGCCGCGCTCCAGGACGGGCAGCGGCTGCCGGGTGAGGGCGAGCCCGGCGGGCCGGTCGTGGTGCTCCAGGACGGTGCGCCAGCAGACGGCGGTCTCGTTCGCGTCGGCGGGCCGTACGACGTCGAGGCCGGGGATCGCGCGGAGGGCGGCCAGTTGCTCGACCGGCTGGTGGGTGGGCCCGTCCTCTCCCAGGCCGATCGAGTCGTGGGTCCAGACGTAGGTGACCGGCAGCTTCATCAGGGCGGCGAGCCGGACGGCCGGGCGCATGTAGTCGCTGAAGATCAGGAACGTACCGCCGTAGGGGCGGGTGAGGCTCTGGAGGGCGATGCCGTTGAGGATCGCGCCCATGGCGTGCTCGCGGATGCCGAAGTGGAGCGTGCGGCCGTACGGGTTGCCGGGGAACTCCCCGGTCTGCCGGGACTCCGGCACGAAGGACGGCTCGCCGTCCATGGTGGTGTTGTTGCTCCCCGCGAGGTCGGCCGATCCGCCCCACAGTTCGGGCAGCACGGGGGCCAGCGCGGTGAGCACGTCGCCGGACGCCTTGCGGGTGGCGATGCCCTTGGGGTCCGGGGCGAAGACGGGCAGGCTGTCGGTCCAGCCCTCCGGAAGCCGCTGTTCCCGCAGCCGGTCGAGGAGCCGGGCCCGCTCCGGGTGGGCGGAGCGCCACTCCTGATAGCCGGGCTCCCAGGCGCGGTGGGCCTCGGCACCGCGCTCGCGGACCGCGCGGGCGTGCTCCAGCACGTCGTCCTCGACGGCGAAGTCGGCGTCCGGGTCGAAGCCGAGCAGCTTCTTGGTGGCGGCTACCTCCTCGTCGCCGAGCGCGGAGCCGTGGGCCTTGCCGGTGTTCTGCTTGGTGGGCGCGGGCCAGCCGATGATCGTGCGCAGCAGGATCAGGGAGGGCCGGCCGGTCTCGCTCCTGGCGGCATCGACGGCGGCGAGCAGGGCGTCGACGTCCTCGACGTAGTCGCCGGTCCGGGTGAAGTCGACCGTCTGGACGTGCCAGCCGTACGAGGCGTAGCGGGCGGTGACGTCCTCGCTGAAGGAGATGTCGGTGTCGTCCTCGATGGAGATCTGGTTGGAGTCGTAGAAGACGATCAGGTTTCCGAGCTCCTGGTGCCCGGCCAGCGAACTGGCCTCGGCCGTCACGCCTTCCATCAGGTCGCCGTCGGAGGCGACGACGTACACGTGGTGGTCGAAGGGGCTCGTGCCGGTGGGCGCGTCCGGGTCGAGGAGGCCGCGCTCGCGCCGTCCGGCCATGGCCATGCCCACGGCGGAGGCGAGCCCCTGACCCAGCGGCCCGGTGGTGATCTCGACGCCTCGGGTGTGGCGGTACTCGGGGTGGCCGGGGGTGGCCGACCCCCACGTGCGCAGCGCCTCCAGGTCCGACAGCTCCATGCCGTATCCGCTGAGGTAGAGCTGGATGTAGAGCGTGAGGCTGGAGTGGCCGCAGGAGAGGACGAAGCGGTCGCGGCCGATCCACCGGTCGTCGGCCGGGTCGTGCCGCATCACCTGCTGGAACAGCAGGTACGCCAGCGGGGCCAGGCTCATCGCGGTACCCGGATGACCGTGGCCCGCCTTCTGCACGGCGTCGGCGGCCAGCACCCGCACGGTGTCCACGGCACGGACGTCGAGCTCCCCCCAGCCCGCCGCTTCCGCACGGGGCGGGGCCAGTCGCGGATCGCGGCCGCGTGCGCCCGAGCCGTTCCCTCCAGGGCCGCCCGAGGTGTCGTCGGGGCCGTTCGGCGTTTCGGGGGGTGCCATCGAGTCCTCCTGGTCAGCGGGGTGTGCGGCTGCGGGCGGCGCGCACACGGTCCCGGCACCGGCCGCCCGGCTGTTGGGCCGGGTCCCCCGGAACGACAGGACCAAACGTGCGACGGCGTACGCAGCGCGAGAGAAGGAGCAAATCACCTTTGCGCGACAAAACGCAGGAGAGGAAGGGCAGCGTCGCAGGTCCTAGGCCGAAGGGCTGATCACCTCGGAACACTCCTGCTGTTAATCTGCTTCTGCATATAGGTTGCAATAACAACTTGACGGCATTCCCAGCAGTCGGAGGGCTCGCACCATGGCCACGTACACGCTCCCGGAACTTCCGTACGACTACGCGGCGCTCGAACCGGTCATCAACCCGCAGATCATCGAGCTGCACCACGACAAGCACCACGCCGCGTACGTCAAGGGGGCGAACGACACCCTGGAGCAGCTGGAAGAGGCGCGCGACAAGGAGGCGTGGGGCGCGATCAACGGCCTCCAGAAGAGCCTCGCGTTCCACCTCTCCGGCCACATCCTGCACTCGATCTACTGGCACAACATGTCCGGCGACGGCGGCGGTGAGCCCCTGGCCGCGGACGGCGTGGGCGACCTCGCCGACGCGATCACCGAATCCTTCGGCTCCTACGCGGGCTTCAAGTCCCAGCTGACGAAGGCCGCGGCCACCACCCAGGGCTCCGGCTGGGGCGTACTCGCGTACGAGCCCCTGAGCGGCAGGCTGATCGTCGAGCAGGTCTACGACCACCAGGGCAACGTCGGCCAGGGATCGGTCCCGATCCTGGTCTTCGACGCCTGGGAGCACGCCTTCTACCTGCAGTACAAGAACCAGAAGGTGGACTTCATCGAGGCGATGTGGCAGGTCGTCAACTGGCAGGACGTGGCGAAGCGTTACGCCGCCGCCAAGGAGCGCCGGAACGTCCTGCTCGCCCCCTGAGGCGACGCCGCCACCCCCGACGCCCTGCCTCGTGATCGTCTTCTCCACCTTCACCCGGGCAGGCGGATCAACGGAGAGCCCCCGCGAGGACGTGACTCGCGGGGGCTTTCCCATGGCGACTGTTTAGCTATTTAGCTCATGTGCTAAACATGCATCATGGAATCACCCGCCGACGACGAGGCGAGCGCCTTCCGCGCGCTCGCCGATCCCACCCGCCGCCAGATCCTGGAGGATCTGCGGGGCGGCGAGCTGGCAGCCGGGGAGATCGCGAGCCGGTTCTCGATCAGCGCACCGTCCATCTCGCGCCACCTGGGCGTCCTCAAGGGGGCCGGACTCGTCACCGAGCGCCGGGACGCCAACCGCATCCTCTACTCCCTCGCCGAGGAGCGGCTCGCCATGTGCGTGGGGCGCTTCCTGAGCGCCGTGTGCCCCGAACAGATCGTGCTCCGCCACACGAAGTGGCGCCCTGCCCCGGAAGGCGAATCCTCGTGATCGGACCCCGGCTCTCCAGCGTCATCGAACGCCGCCTGCTGGTGAACTACCGCGTGGACCCGTACATCGCGGCGGCCCTGCTGCCCGCACCGCTGCGGCCCCACCTGGTGCGCGGCCGGGCGGTGGCCGGGATATGCCTGCTCCGGATCGGCGGCGTCCGTCCCGGCTGGGCCCCGGCGGCGACCGGTATGACCAGCGAGAACGCGGCGCACCGGATCTCGGTGGAGTGGGACGGACCGGACGGCGTCGAGCGCGGCGTGTACATCCCGCGTCGTGACACCGCCTCCCGCCTCAACGCCTTCGTGGGCGGGCGGCTCTATCCGGGCGAGCACGGCCGCGCGGACTTCACGGTGCGGGAGGACGCCGACGCCGTACGGGTGGCCTTCGCGACGCGGGACGGCGAGGTGGAGGTGGACGCCACGGTGGAGCCCGCCGACGAACTGCGCGGCAGCGAGCTGTTCACGGACCTGGCGGAGGCGTCGGAGTTCTTCCGCCTGGGCCACCGGGGCCTCTCCCCCCGCGCCGGGGGCACACACCTGGACGTCCTCGAACTGTCCACGGAGGCCTGGAAGGTGACGGCGGGCCGAACCCGGTCCGTACGCTCCACGTTCTTCGAGGACCTGGACCGCTTTCCGCCGGGCAGCGCGGTGCTGGACAGCGCACTGGTGATGCGGGGCGTGCCGGCGGACTGGTCACAGGGCGAGCCGTTCCGGCTGGGGTGCGAGGCCGGGGTGGCGGCGTAGCAGGCGGCGTACGGGATGCTACGAGGCGGCGGGCTCGGCCGGGTCGGCAGCGCACCGGGCGGGGAACAGGACGGTGGGCGGGGCGAGTTCGTCCGGATGCGCGCCGTCGATGCGCAGGCAGGCATCGGGGCTGTCCGCGACGAGGGGGTAGAGCAGGGCGACCTGCGCGGGGAGGGGGGCGGCGCGGCCGAGGCGGTGCGCCTCCGCCGTCCGCGTACCGTCCGGGAAGCGCCCCGCGAGCTCCCCGAACACCGTCGCACCACCCGCGTCGGCGGCCACCTCGTGCACGTCGAACCGCCAGTGGCGGGCGGCATCGGCGAGGAGCCGTCCGCCCTCGGGCCCGGACGCGGCGAGCAGGTCGCGCTCGCACCGGAGGTGGTCCGCGAGGGCGCAGCAGATCGTGACGGCCTCGGCGTACGGGGTCGCCACGCGGGTACGCCCGTCGCGGGAGGCGAACGCGAGGGCGTCGTCGAGCAGCCCGAGGGCGGTCGCCGCGGCGTGCGGATGGCCGTGCCGCACGATGCCGAGGAGGATCGGCGCGGCGGTGACGGCGGCGGGGAACGCGGCCCCGCTGTGGTCGTGCAGGAGCCCGCCGCCCGCCAGGAGCGAGCCGGCGTCGGCGGCCCGGACGAGTCCCGTCGCCGTGGCGAGGGCGCGCAGGCCCGTGGCGGCGCGGCCGGGGTCGTAGAGGCCGGGGTCATCGGCGGGCCCCGGTATACGGCTCCAGTCGACTGCTTCGATCGCGTCCAGTGTCACCGCCGCATCGTCGCACCTCGGCGACTGCACGGAAATTACCTCCGCCTCACTGTCCCCAGCTGCCACGATGACCACCTCACGCCCCATGACTCCCACTCCGGAAGTGCTGCCATGACCTCCCCCTCCGCGCCCTTCCCGGCGGACCCCACCGTCCTGCACCCGATGCCCGGCCAGCCGCGCGTGGTGCAACTGAAGCCCCTGGTCACCTCGGAGTTGGTGGAGGTCGGGGACTACTCGTACTACGACGACCCCGAGCACGCCACGGAGTTCGAGACCCGCAACGTGCTCTACCACTACGGTCCGGAACGCCTGGTCATCGGCAAGTTCTGCGCGCTCGGCACCGGGGTGCGGTTCATCATGAACGGCGCCAACCACCGGATGGACGGGCCTTCCACATTCCCGTTCCCGACCCTCGGCGGCTCGTGGGCCGACCACTTCGACCTGCTGACGGGCCTCCCGAACCGGGGTGACACCGTGATCGGCAACGACGTCTGGATCGGGTACGAAGCGGTGATCATGCCGGGTGTCCGTATCGGGCACGGAGCGATCATCAGCTCCCGGTCCGTGGTGGTCTCGGACGTCCCGGATTTCGGCATCGTCGGCGGCAACCCGGCCCGCCTGATCCGCACCCGGTACGAGGAGGCGGAGATCGCGCGCCTCCTGGCGGTGGCCTGGTGGGACTGGCCGGCGGAGCACCTGACGCGCCATATCCGTACGGTCATGTCGGGCACGGTGGCGGAACTGGAGGCGGCGGCACCGGGGGCGGCAGCACCGGAGGTGGAGCGACAGGCCTGAGCCCGCCGCTCCCGGCCCGGTCAGCCCCGGAGCGCCCTCATGGCGTCCGGCTGCGACGCCTGCGGACCGCCCACACCGCGACGGCCGCGCCGAGCAGGACGACGGCACCGACACCGATGGCGATTCCCACGGTGGACAGGTTGTTGCCGTCGCCGCCGTCGGACGCGGCCGGGCCGGCGGCCGGCTCGGCAGAGCTCTTGGCGGGCTCGGAGGGCTGCGCGGACGGGGATGCGGGGGCCTTCCCGGCGAGGTCGGGCAACGGATACTCGTCGGCCGGGCCCGGATCGCCCGGTTCCGTGAGCGCGATCCGGGGCCGGACGACGCCGTAGCCGATGACGTCGTCGCGGCTCAGTCCCTTGTCGTTGCCACTGGCAGTCCGGAGCAGGACCCGGAGCACCTGGTAGTTGGTCCAGTCAGGGTGCTGCGCCCAGAGGAGCGCGGCGGAGGCGGAGGCGAGGGCGGTGGCCATACTCGTGCCGCTTCCCCCGCAGACCTGACTGCTGTTCGGGCAGGCGCTGACAACGTCCACGGCTGGGGCCGCCAGGTCGACCTGCGGCCCCCATTGAGAGTCCTTGTACGGCTTGGCGTTCCGGTCCACTCCCGCCACACCGATGACACCCGGAGTCGCAGCCGGATATCTCAGTTCGTTCCGAAGGTGACCGCCGTTTCCGACCCCCGCAAAAATCAACTTTCCTTTCTCCAACGCATACTTCACAGCTGCGGTCAGCTTGGGGTTGCCCATAGGGCCACTCATGGAGATGTTGATGATCTTCGCGTCGGAGTCAGCGGCAAACCGAATGGCCAAGGCCATTTTTTCGGTGAACCCCATCCCATCGCTCGTGGCCCCTTCCCCTTCGTACGGCATTCTGATGGGAAGGATCTTGGCATCAGGCGCCAGCCCATAAGTTCCGGCGTTTCTGCCCCCAGCTCCAGTTGCAGCGATCAGAGCGGCCATCTGAGTGCCGTGATCCACCAGGTCCGTGTGTTCATCGCCTCTCTGGGCGGAGTAGTCGATGCCATCCAGAACCTGACCGCGCAGATCAATCGCATTATTGTCAACGCCGGAGTCGAGCACCGCGACCGTGATGCCTTTGCCGGTGCTCGTCTTCCACATCTCCTCGGCCTGCATCGCGTCGAGATGCCACTGCTTTTCCCGAGCGGTCTCGGCGTGTGCGGGGCCGGTCCCGACCCCCGCCATCACCAGGCTCATGCCGGCCGTCAAGGCTAGGCGCACTCCGGCGCGCTGCCTCCTGATACGCATCTCGTGTCTACCTCTTACGGATTCGGGGCGCGGACGTCACTCGACGACCGGGGGGACGATACGGCGTCCGTTCTGTTTCCAGGTGTCCTCGTCCTCGATGAGGTAGTCCGGGCGATCAGTGCCCCGCTCGTCACGGCGGGCGGCAGGCGTGTTCGAGGTCGGCCTCGCCACCGCTCCTCCTCCGGCGACCGGGTGTACTCCCGGTCGGTTCGTCTGCCGGGGCTTACCGGCGACGATGCCCCCCGCCTCGGAGGCATAGCGGCGACCACCACCGGACGCCCCGGGGCGCGCGCCGCCGCCTCCTGCCCCCATTCCAGGGGTGTGCCCCATCGGTCCCCGGGCACCCGGAGTTCCCTCACCGCCGACGACCAGCCCGCGCGGTACCCCTCGCCCCGCGCCCGTCGCGTTCGGGGGCATCGGACGGCCGCCGACGATTCCGCTGTCGTGCGGCAGGCGCGCGGAGGTCCCTGGACCCATCGGCCCTTGGACCGGCAGGGTCGGTGGCCGTCCACCGATCTGACCGGGGCGGCCCGTGACCGGTGGCGCGGGCTGCCAGGGCACCTTCGTACTGCCCGTGCCTGACACGGGAGGCGTCGGCGTGGCCTGCATTCCCAAGGAGTCAGGGGTACCGACGGGCAGCGGACCCACCGGAGGCGCGGCGGGTGACGGCGGTGTGGCAGTCGGCAGCGTTGCGAGGCCGTCGATCTCCATCCGCGTCGGAGGCTCCACGCGCGGGGCCCGTCCGGATGGTCCATCGATATCGGATTGCGGCAGGTCAGCCACCGAGCCGTGACGCAGCGGGGCGGTCACTCCGGCCACGGGTTCCCCGCCAGTCACCGGCCTCGCGGATGCAACCGGCCCCTCGCCCGACACCGGGCTTGGGGTCGCTGCCCCGCCCCCGCCCTGAGTCTCCCTGTACGAATCGTTGCTCACCCACCCTGACATGAATGCCGACGGCGGCGGGAACGTCGGCGGCGTCTCCGCGTTCACCTGATGGGCGGTAAACTCATACGTCTGGGCCAACTTCCGCAATCGCAGCGCCGCCTCGCCCCGCAGCGCGTCGATCCGAGCCTCCGCCGCAGCGGCATCCGACTGTGCGGTCCTCGCCAAACCTCGCGCATCTGGGTCGTTGCGGTTGGCCGGATCGGTAGCGGTGTCGTACGCCCCGTTCGCCTTCGTCAGCTCGTTCCGCGCCTGTGTGGTCTCGGACACCGGCGGCATCGCGGCCTTCGCTTCAGCGATGGCGCGGGCCACCTCCTCCATCCACCGCGAAGCGCCCTTGCTGTAGTCCCCCAAGCGCAGCGTCGCGCTCGCCATCTGCCCACCCCAGGCACGGAAGGCGTCTCCACCCTCTCCGTGCCAGGGAAGACCCGACACATACGTCTTGAGGTCCTCGCCGATGTTCGTGATCGTGGTGGACGCCTGGGACAGCTTCGACGCCAGGTTCGACGCACCGGCCGGGTTCGCCGACGCGATCAGGGCGACCAACTGTTGGTGCGTCATGGACTCGAAGTCCGTACTCCGCGGCTGCGGCTTTCTGCCGCCGGTCCCGTCCGCCATCAGAAGCCCGCCTCCTTGTCCGCCTTATTCTCCTTCGACGCGCCCTTGATGAACGGGTCGCGTTCCCGGTCGTAGTACGACTCGGCTTCCGCGTTGATGGCCCTCATCCGCTCGCGGATGTCCAGATCAAGGTTCGCGTAGCCCACCTGGGAGGAATGAACCGCCAGTCCCATGCCCTCGATCTGCGCGCCCAGCGCCTTCGACAGCTTCTCCAGCTCGTCGTGGACCACCGTGTACGACTCGTACAGGTACTGCGCCTCACCGAACTCCGCGGCGCCCAACTGGGCGCGGGCCACCCGGCCGTCGCCCATGCGGTCCGGTGAGGCCTCGGAGTCGCCCAGCGCGATGAGCAGATCGTCGACCCTCTTCTTGAAGGCCTTCATCTTCTGGGCCTCGATCGCCAGAGCCTGCTGCGGATTCACCGCGTACAGGCTGTCGAACGACTTCCCCGTGTCCGGAACAGCCCCGTCTTCCCCGTGCGCCACAGCGCCCTCCCCCGTACAGCAAACGCTCAAAGGGCGATTCTGACAGATCCCCGACGGGGATTCACAGGAGCAATGGAGCCAGAACCCCGTCACATTGAGTCATGTTCCCTGGGAGAACCCACCCCTGCCCTCTCTTCCTCGTCCCCGCCGGGCAGCGGAAGCGGAGCAACTTCGCCGCTGCGCATGGCCAGGGGAGGTGTGCGCGAGGTCGCGCGGGAGGACGACGCTTCACCCCGCGTCGCTCACGAACCGCCCGGCAGCCGGGACCAGAAGTGGTCCACGATGTTCTCGACGTAGCGGCGGCCGTCCTCGCCCGATGCCGTGGTGCCGCCCGCTCGGCTCAGCGTCGCCGTCATCAGGGCCTGGTACTCCTGTTGCATGGCGCTCAACGGGGCCTTCAGGTCGCGGCGGTCCATCGAGACCAGCTTGGCGATGGCCCGGACATGGGCCTGCCATCGGGTGGAGACCGCCTCGGTGAGGAGGTGGGCCAGCTCCTCCTCCAGCCCGGTGATGGCGATGAAGTCGCGTGCGGGCAGGGCGAGGACCTCGCCGAGGCGGACGGACTGCCGCCTGTCGCCGGTCCACAGGTCGGCTTCCTCCATGGCCAGGTAGGCGTCGAGGGGCAGGCCGGTGGCGCGGGCGACCTCCTCGGGAGGGACGCCGCGCGCGATGCGGTGTTCGAGCAAGGTGTGGGGCCGGCCCATGAGTTCGCTGGGACGGCACCACAAGGCCGCTGCCAGAGCGGTGAGTTCGGTCGTGTCCGGCACGTGGGTCCCGCGTTCCCACGCGATCACGTGCTCGGGGCTGACATGGGTCGTACCGAAGGAGGCGCGCATGCCGTACGCCACATGCCCGGGTTCCATCCCGAGCTTCTCGCGCAGGGCACGCGCTGCACGCGCATTGAAGGGGAGTGGTGGGTGCACATACGGAGCGTAGGGGGACCGTCACCCGGACTTCCATGCCCCCTGTCGGCTGCCTGCCGGTTTGACGGCAAAGGTCGCCGCCGATTCCGTAGGAAGCCACAGGGCCGAAAAGGCATCAACTACGCGCTCTACGCGGGTAGTTGCGCTCCTGCCGGTGCCGCGTATGATCCGCTCGCAAGGTGCCGCGTGTGCGTTCGCACAGCGCCTGCCCCGCCCGTCGGGCAGCACCGGCGCCCTCCTTTCCCTTCATCATTCGCAGGTCCAGGAGATCAGCCATGCACTCCAGCACGACCAGCCCGCCGCCCGCCGCCGAGCCCGGCGGATCAGGGGGCGCCGTCGACCGGTTCTTCCGCATCAGCGAGCGCGGTTCGACCTACATACGGGAGATACGCGGCGGATTCGCCACGTTCTTCACGATGGCATACATCCTCGTGCTCAACCCGATCATCCTCGGCGGCGCCGAGGACAAGTTCGGCGAGCAGCTGGACAGCGTGCAACTGGTCACCGCCACCGCCCTGGTCGCCGCGGTGATGACGCTGATCATGGGTGTGGGCGGCAACCTGCCGCTGGCCCTGGCGGCGGGTCTGGGGATCAACGCCGTCGTCGCCTTCCAGATCGCTCCGCTGATGAGCTGGGAAGACGCGATGGGCCTCATCGTGCTCGAAGGTCTGCTGATCTGCGTCCTGGTGGTGACCGGGCTGCGCGAGGCGATCATGCACGCCATCCCGCAACCCCTCAAGCAGGCGATCAGCGTCGGGATCGGTCTGTTCATCGCGTTCATCGGCTTCGTGGACGCCGGGTTCGTCACCCGCATCCCCGATGCCGCGAACTCCACCGTGCCCGTCCAGCTCGGCACCGGCACGCTCACCGGCTGGCCGATGCTCGTCTTCTGCCTCGGCGTCCTCCTGACGATCGTCCTGCTCGCCCGGAAGGTGAAGGGCGCGATCCTCATCAGCATCGTCCTGATGACCGTCGTCGCGGTCGTCATCAACGAGCTCGCCGACATCAAGGCCTGGGGCCTGACCTCGCCCTCGCTGCCCGGCAACCCCGTCGCCGCGCCCGACTTCGGGCTGCTGGGCCGGTTCGACCTGTTCGGTTCGTTCGGTCAGGTCAGCGTGCTGACGGTCGTCCTGCTCATCTTCACCCTGATCCTGTCCGACTTCTTCGACACGATGGGCACCGTCGTGGGCGTCACCGCCGAGGCCGGCCTCCTCGACGAGCGGGGCCAGGTGCCCGGTCTCGGCCGCGTCCTGCTCATCGACGGCGCGGCCGCCGTCGCCGGTGGCGCCACGTCCGCGTCGTCGGCCACCACCTACATCGAGTCCGCCGCCGGTGTCGGCGAGGGGGCCCGTACCGGCTTCGCCAACATGATCACCGGTGGACTGTTCGCGCTCGCGCTCTTCCTCACGCCCGTCCTGACGATCGTGCCGATGCAGGCGGCGGCGCCCGCCCTCGTCGCGGTCGGCTTCCTGATGATGACCCAGGTCAAGCACATCGACTGGGACCGCTACGAGGTCGCCATCCCGGCCTTCCTCACCATCGTCGTCATGCCGTTCACCTACTCCATCACCAACGGCATCGGCGCCGGTTTCGTCGCCTACGTGATCATCAAGGCGTGCCTCGGCAAGGCGCGTGAGGTCCACTGGCTGCTGTGGGGCACCGCCGCGCTCTTCCTCGTCTACTTCCTCATCGACCCGCTGGAGCAGCTCCTCGGCCTCAAGTAGGCCGTTCCGAGCGGCCGTCGGCCCCGGGGGATGCCGCCTCGGGGCCGACGGCCGTCCGCGTCAGTGACTGCCCTCGTCGGCGAGGCAGAACTCGTTGCCCTCCGGGTCCCTGAGCACGGTCCAGGACATCCCCTGCAGGGACTGCTCGCCGACGACGGTCGCCCCCAGCTTCGCCAGGCGCTCCACGTCCGCCGAGCGGTCCGGCGAGGAGAAGTCGAGGTGCACCCGGTTCTTGCCGGGCTTGGGCTCGGGCACACGCTGGAAGCCGAGCACCAGCGGGGTGGCCGCGAGGACGACGAACGCGTCGTAGTCCCGCACCTCCTCGACACCCAGCGCCTCCGCCCACCAGGCGGCCAGGGTCTGGGGGTCGGCGCAGTCGATCGTGATCATCTCCGGTGAGATTCGCATGCCCCTCACCGTACGACCCGCCACCGACAACGGCCCCCGGACAGTGTCCGGAGGCCGGGGGCCGTGGGCCGCTCGTGCGGGGGGGGTGACGCGTACGCGGTCTCTCGCCGGCGTCAGTCGAAGACCGGGCCCTGCGTCCGGGTCCGCTTGATCTCGTAGAAGCCCGGAACGGAGGCGACCAGCAGCGTGCCGTCCCAGAGCTTCGCCGCGTCCTCGCCCTTGGGGGCGGGGGTGACGACCGGGCCGAAGAAGGCGATCTGCTCGCCGTCCGCGCCGGGGACGGCGATGACCGGGGTGCCGACGTCCTGGCCGACCTTGTCGATGCCCTCCTGGTGGGAGGCGCGCAGTTCGGCGTCGTACCGGTCGGAGTCGGCGTACTCCGCCAGCTCGGCGGGGAGGTCGACGTCCTTCAGCGCGGCGGCCACGGCCTCACGGGTGGGGCCTTCGCCGTTGTTGTGGAAGCGGGTGCCGAGCGCGGTGTAGAGGGGGCCGACGACGGCGTCCCCGTGGAGCTGCTGGGCGGCGATGACGACCCTGACCGGGCCCCATGCCTGGTTCTCCAGCATGTCCCGGTACTCCTCCGGCAGCTCGTCCAGCTTGTCCTCGTTCAGGACGGCCAGGCTCATGACGTGCCAGCGGACCTCGACGTCGCGGACCTTCTCCACCTCCAGCATCCAGCGCGAGGTCATCCACGCCCAGGGGCAGAGGGGGTCGAACCAGAAGTCGACCGGGGTCGTGCCGTTCACCGGGGTGCTCTCGGACATGTCTCTCCTCAGAAGAACGCGGTACACCTGCGGGCGAGAACGCCTCCGGGGGACGACCCATTCCCCGCACGCCGCCGTCGCGGGACGCATGCAAGGATCAATGGGTTCGAACACGACACATGACACGCGCCACGAAGGAGTGCCCGTGCCCGGTGAAAACCTGTCCCGCGACGAGGCCCAGGAGAGGGCCGAGCTGCTGACCGTCGACGGATACGAGGTCGAGCTCGACCTGCGTTCCGCCGTCGGTGAGCCCGAGGGAACCGGCGGGGGCGAGGGGGAGGCCGGACCGCGGACCTTCCGTTCGCTGACCACGATCCGGTTCCGCTCGGCCCGTGCGGGAGCCTCCACCTTCGCCGACCTGGTGGCCCCGGCCGTGGACGCGGTGACGCTGAACGGGACCGCACTCGACCCGGCCGTCGTGTTCGACGGGACGCGGGTGGCGCTGGACGGGCTCGTCGAGGGCGAGAACGTGCTCGTGGTCGACGCCCGCTGCGCGTACAGCCGGACCGGTGAGGGCATGCACCGCTTCGTCGATCCGGAGGACGGCGAGGTCTACCTCTACACGCAGTACGAGCCGGCCGACGCCCGCCGCGTCTTCGCCAATTTCGAGCAGCCCGACCTCAAGGCGCCCTTCCGGTTCAAGGTCATCGCTCCCCGGAGCTGGCGCGTCTGGTCCAACGGGGCCGAGGAGTCGCGCGAGGGCGAGGTCTGGCGGTTCGCCGAGACGAAGCCGATCTCCACGTACATCACGGCCGTCGTCGCCGGTCCGTACCACTACGTGCGGGACTACTACAGCCGTACGTTCGACGACGGCACCACGCTGGAGATCCCGCTCGGCGCGATGTGCCGCAAGGGGCTCGCCAAGCACTTCGACGCGGACGACGTCTTCCTGGTCACCAAGCAGGGGCTGGACTTCTTCCACGACCACTTCGACTACCCGTACCCCTTCGGCAAGTACGACCAGGCGTTCGTGCCCGAGTACAACCTCGGCGCCATGGAGAACCCGGGCATGGTCACCTTCCGGGAGGAGTACATCTACCGTGGGAAGGTCACCTCGGCGGCCTACGAGCGGCGGGCCAACGTCATCCTGCACGAGATGGCGCACATGTGGTTCGGCGACCTGGTCACCATGGAGTGGTGGGACGACCTGTGGCTGAAGGAGTCCTTCGCGGACTTCATGGGCTCCTTCTCGATGGTCGAGGCGACCCGCTTCACCAACGGGTGGATCACCTTCGCCAACAACCGCAAGGCGTGGGCCTACCGTGCCGACCAGCTGCCCTCCACGCACCCGATCACGGCCGACATCCGTGACCTGGAGGACGCCAAGCTGAACTTCGACGGGATCACGTACGCCAAGGGCGCGTCCGTGCTGAAGCAGCTGGTGGCGTACGTGGGGCGCGACGCGTTCCTGGAGGGCGCCCGGCGCTACTTCAAGCAGCACGCGTACGGCAACACGCGCCTGGGCGATCTGCTGTCGGTGCTCGCCGAGACGTCGGGCCGGGACATGACCGCCTGGTCGCGCTCCTGGCTCCAGACGGCGGGTGTCAACGTGCTCACCCCCGTGCCGACGTACGACGCGGACGGCGTGCTCACCGAGCTGGCCGTCGTCCAGGAGGCGGCCGCCTCCCACCCGGAGCTGCGCCCGCACCGCGTCGCGGTCGGCCTGTACCGGCGGACGCCGGAGGGCGAGCTGACGCGTTACGCGCGCGCCGAGGTGGACGTGGCCGGTGAGCGGACCGTGGTGGAGGAGCTGGCCGGCTCCGAGCGGCCCGATCTGATCCTGGTCAACGACGACGACCTGACGTACTGCAAGGTCCGCTTCGACGAGGGGTCGCTGGCCACGCTCCGGGACCACCTGGGCGACATCACCGACCCGCTGGCCCGCGCCCTGTGCTGGTCGGCCCTGTGGAACCTGACGCGGGACGCGGCTCTGCCGGCCCGCGACTTCGTCGCGCTGGTGCTGGCGTTCGCCGGCCGGGAGAGCGACATCGGCGTCCTGCAGATGCTGCACGCCTGGACGCAGTCCGCGCTGGTCCACTACGCGGCGCCGGACTGGCGCGAGGAGGGCGGCCGGGCGGCGGCCGAGGGCGCGCTGCGCGAGCTGCGGGCCGCCGAGCCGGGCAGCCAGCACCAGCTGACCTGGGCCCGCTTCTTCGCGGCGGTCGCCTCGTCGGAGGCGGACTTCCAGCTGCTGGGCGGACTGCTGGAGGGCACGGCGAAGATCGACGGTCTCGACGTCGACCAGGAGCTGCGCTGGGCCTTCCTCTCGCCGCTCGCCTCGCACGGAGTGGCGAACGAGGCGGCGCTCGACGCCGAACTGGCCCGCGACGACACGGCGTCCGGCAAGCGCCACCACGTACGGTGCCTGGCCTCGCGTCCCTCGGAGGCGGTCAAGGCGCAGGCGTGGGCGGCCGTGGTGGAGTCGGACAAGCTGTCCAACGCGCTGGTCGAGGCGACGATCAACGGCTTCGAGCAGCCCTCGCAGCGGGAGTTGCTCGCCCCGTACGCGCCGCGCTACTTCGCGGTGATCGAGCGGATCTGGGCGGAGCGGTCCATCCAGATCGGCATGCACGTGGTGAAGGGGATGTTCCCCGGACTCCAGGACAGCCCCGAGACCCTCGCGGCGACCGACGCCTGGCTGAGCGAGCACGAGGACGCGGCCCCGGCGCTGCGCCGGCTGGTGCTGGAGGCCCGCGACGACCTCGCGCGGGCGCTCCGCGCTCAGGAGTGCGACCGTACGGCGTAACCCGACCGGGCAGAGCCGGGTCCCGCTCGGGGTGTCACCGGGTGACGTCGCCGTACGGGGCCGGACGGGTCGCGCGCGACTGCGAGGCGTGACCGCGGAGCACCGGCGCGGCACCTTCTCGGTGAGGGCGTGAACAGGGGTGAGGGAGGGGCGCTCGGGCAGGGCGTGCGCGCGGCGCGAAAGCGGCGCTCGCACATCTGCTCGTAGCGCCCCTCCCTCGATTCCCGGCGCGACGGCCCATTTCGATTGCCGAACGTCCGTGCATGAGGACGGTGTTGTCCGGGATTGTCGACGGGCGTGTAACAGGGGTTAGGACCCCCTCCGGGCGCGGGAAATCACGGGACATGACCCAGAACACCCCGCTCTCCTCCCGCCTTCCCCTTCACCCCGAGGCCGTGACGCTCCGTGTCCAGTCCGCCGCCCAACTACGGGCGCGCGGGGTGTCCGCGGCCCAGACGTCCGCACAGTGCCTGCCGGGAGGCCCCTGGCAGCAGATCCTGCCGGGGGTCTACCTGCTCCACTCGGGGCCGCCCACCGGTCAGGAGCGGCTGCACGGGGCGCTGCTGTACGCGGGGCGTCCCCCCGTCTCCGCGCGGCGCGCTCCGGCGGGCCTCCCCCAGCCGGGGTGCGGGGACGGGTACGGCGAGGCGATGGTCACCGGGGCCGCCGCCCTCGCGCTGCACGGCTTCGCCTCGGTGGGGCCCCTGGGTGCGCTGCACCGGATCGACGTCCTGGTGCCGCGCACCCGGCGGCTGCGGTCCACCCGGTTCGTGGAGGTGCTGCGGACCGCCGCGATGCCGCGCGCGGTGCGGGTGGGCGAGGTGCCCGTCGCCCCGGTGGAGCGGGCCCTCGCGGACGCGGTGGCGAGCACGGCGGAGGCGGCCGAGGTGCGGCGGCTGCTGACCGAGGCGGTGCGCGCGGGCCACTGCGAGCCGGCCTCCGTGGTACGGGAGTTGAGCGAGGCGGAGCTGCTGGGGCGACCCGCCGTGGTGGGTGCGGTCGACGCGCTGCTGGCCGAGGGCCGTGCGGCGGCGGAGGCACGGCTGTACGCGATGGTGCGGGAGCACGGGCTGCCGGACCCGGTGTGGAACGTGGAGCTGCGACTGCCCGGCGGACCCCGGCTCGGCGCGGTCGACGCCTATTGGCCGGATCACGCCGTCGCGGTGGAGCTGGACGTGCGGGCGCCCCGGTACGGCGTGCCGCCGCGGAGGGGCTGGGCCGAGGAGGACCCGCAGTGGGCCGCGTATACCGCGAAGCGGGAGCAACTGGAACGGCTCGGGGTCACGGTCGTCCACCTGACACCGAGGAAGCTGCGCGAGGCTGCGGACCAGCAGGCGACGGTGGTGCGGACGGCGCTGATGGCGGCGGCGGACCGGGAGCCGGCCGCGTACGTGATGGTGCTGCCGCGCTGAGCAGGGCGGCGGCACGGGGAGGTCCTCCCGGAGAGCCGCCCGGGCGGAGGGGGCGCGGGCCGGCCCGGAGGGAGCGCGGCGTTTCCGGGCCGCCGGTGCGGCTGGTCCGGACCACGGAAGCGATGCCACCCTCGTCCCGGACGTCACCGGCGTACCGTTTGACCCTGTTCCTCCCTCATGGCGCAGCACGCACCCTGGCGGATCTCTGCCATGTCCCTGACTCGTCTCCGTCAACTCTCCACAAACCCCTGTCATTTACGACAGGCTGAGCGGTCATCCGGTACCGAATTCCGGACTCTCTCTTTCAATTACAGGGATGCTGATGACCAAGGAATCCCCCAGCTCCATACCCGGGGCGAGACGAGCGGCCCGTATGGCGGCCTCGGCCGGTCTGGTGGCCGCGCTGGCCGCCTCCGGTGCCGCACCGGCCTTCGCCGTCGACGACCCGGCTCCGGCACCCGTCAAACCGGCCGCCACCAGCGACCGCGGTGACAAGCTCGGCAAGGCCGACGCCGATGTCCTGGCGAAGGCCGAGGCCAAGGGCGAGAAGAACGTCACCATGATGGTCGCCACCACCCCCGGGGCGACCGAGCAGGTCAGCAAGCAGCTGGACGCCGTCGAGGGGTCCGTGCTCGGCCGGACCTACGACAAGCTCGGCTACGTCCGGGCGACGGTCCCGACGAAGAGCGCCGAGTCCACCATCAAGGCGGCCTCGAAGCTCTCCTCCGTCCTCGGCATCGATCTCAAGCAGGAGATCAAGCTGGACGACCCGACGCCCAAGGGCGACCGCGCGGCCGGGGCGAAGCAGCCGAAGGCCACCGGCAGCTACGCGGCGCCGGGCAGGAACACCCCGGCGAAGAACCCGTACAACCCCTCCTTCGAGACGGGCGCGGTCGACTTCGTCGAGAAGCACCCGGAGGCGGACGGCCGCGGGATCACCATCGGCGTCCTGGACTCCGGCGTCGACCTCGGTCACCCGGCCCTCAGGAAGACCACCACCGGCGAGCGCAAGATCGTCGACTGGGTGACCGCGACCGACCCGGTCAGCGACGGCGACGGCACCTGGCTCCGGATGTCCGACACCGTCACCGGCCCGACGTTCACGTCCGGCGGGAAGACCTACTCGGCTCCGGCGGGCAGCTACCGGTTCGCCACCTTCGCCGAGGCGGCCACGACCGGCGGCGACATGGCGGGCGACCTCAACCGCGACGGGGACACCACCGACACCTGGGGCGTGCTGTACGACGCGGTCACCGGCACCACGCGGGTGGACCTGAACGGCAACGCCGACTTCTCCGACGACACGGTCCTCAAGCCGTACAAGGAGAAGTTCCAGGTCTCCTACTTCGGTGAGGACGACCCGCGCACGCAGGTCGTCGAGCGCATTCCGTTCGTCGTCGAGACCCGTAAGAACGTGGTCCACAACGCGGCCGGCGCGAAGGCCGACTTCGTCAACATCGGCGTCATCGAGGGCTCGCACGGCACGCACGTCGCGGGCATCACCGCGGCCAACGGGCTGTTCGGCGGCGAGATGAACGGCGCCGCCCCCGGCGCCAAGATCGTCTCCTCGCGCGCCTGCACCTGGACCGGCGGCTGCACCAACATCGCGCTGACCGAGGGCATGATCGACCTCGTCGTCAACCGCGGCGTCGACATCGTCAACATGTCGATCGGCGGCCTGCCGCCGCTGAACGACGGCAACAACGCCCGCGCCGAGCTGTACAAGCGCCTCGTGGACATCTACGGCGTGCAGCTGGTCATCTCGGCCGGCAACAGCGGCCCCGGCCTCAACACCATCGGCGACCCGTCGCTCGCCGACCACGTGATCTCGGTCGGCGCGTCGATCTCCAAGGAGACGTGGGCGGCCAACTACGGCTCCCACGTCACCAAGAAGTACGACATGATGCCCTTCTCCTCGCGCGGTCCGCGTGAGGACGGCGGCTTCACGCCGATCCTCTCGGCGCCGGGTGCGGCCATCAACACCACCCAGACGTGGGCGCCGGGTGGTCCGGTCAAGGAGGCGGGCTACGAGCTGCCGGCCGGCTACTCCATGCTCCAGGGCACCTCGATGGCCTCCCCGCAGGCCGCGGGCGCCGCGGCGCTGCTGCTGTCGAAGGCGAAGCAGCAGGGCATCGAGCTCCCCCCGGCCGACCTGCGGGTGGCGCTGACCAGCACCGCCGGCCACATCGCGGACGTGCCCGCGCACGTCCAGGGCTCCGGTCTGATCGACATCGTCAAGGCGTGGAAGCAGATCGCCAAGCAGGGCAAGCCCGCGCACGAGTTCTCGGTGAAGGCCCCGGTCGACACCGCGATCGACTTCGCGCTCAAGGACCCGGGCTTCGGCACCGGCCTCTACGACCGCGAGGGCGGCCTCAAGGTCGGCCAGAGCAAGGTCTACGACGTCGTCGTCACCCGGACCACGGGCCCGGACCGCGACGTCCAGCACAAGCTGACGTGGAAGAACAACGACGGCACCTTCGAGCTGAGCAGCCCGCAGTACGTCTCGCTGCCGCTCGACACGCCGGTCAAGCTGAAGGTCAGGGCCAAGGCGAAGACCGCCGGGGTGCACAGCGCCATCCTCCAGGTCGACGACAAGAAGACCTCCGGCGTCGACCACCAGATCATGACCACGGTCGTCATCGCCCACGAGCTGCAGCAGCCCGGTTACGCCTACAAGGCGTCCGGTTCGGTCCAGCGCAACGGCACGACGTCGTACTTCGTCAACGTGCCGGAGGGCGCGAAGACCCTTGAGGTCGCCCTCAGCGCGCTGCGCTCGGGCAGCCAGACGCGGTTCGTCTCCCTGCACCCGTACGGGACGCCGGTCGACCCGACCACGACGACCTTCTGCTACCCGAACTACGAGAACCCGGCCAACACCTGCCGCCCGGACGCGCGCTCCTACAAGGACCCGCAGCCCGGCGTCTGGGAGATCGAGGTCGAGTCGCGCCGCACGTCGCCGCTGCTGGACAACCCGTACAAGCTGGACGTCTCGCTGCTCGGCGTGGAGTTCGACCCGGCGGTGCGCACCCTCGCCGAGGCGAAGATCGGCGCGCCGACCGCGGTCGACTGGAAGGTCACCAACCAGGCCGCCGCCCTCCAGGGCAAGCTCCAGGGCGGTTCGCTGGGCTCGGCCAAGGTGGACAAGCCGTCGATCTCCACGGGTCAGACCCGTGAGACCACGGTGACCATCGGCGCGGGCGTCGAGAAGCTCGACTTCGCCATCGGCGGCACGTCGGACGCCAACGCCGACCTCGACCTGTACGTCTTCCGGGGCGCCACCCAGGTCGGCAGCGGCACCACCGCCGGCTCCGAGGAGGCGGTCAGCCTGGTGAAGCCCGCCGCGGGCACGTACACCGTCGTCGTGGACGGCTACTCGGTCCCGGCCGGGTCGACCACGTACGACTACCGCGACGTGTACTACGCGGCGTCGCTCGGCACGATCAAGGTCGACGCCTCCCAGGCGGTGAACCTGGCCAACGGCGCGTCCGCCCGGGTCGGCGCCGAGGTCGTGGTCGCCGGGGCGGCCCCCGAGGGCCGTCAGTTCTTCGGTGAGGTCCGGCTGGTCAACGCGCGCGGCACCGCCGCGGGCACCGGCAGCGTCGTGATCGAGAAGGTCACGCCGTAACGGATCACTCGTAACGGATCACTCCGGTACGACGGCGGGGCGGGCGCTCATCACGAGCACCCGCCCCGCCGTGCGTGTTCCTCGTCACAGGACGGGGAGGCCGCCGCAGATGTTCCCCGCGCACGCGCGGCCGGCGCAGATTCCGCGGTCCTCGCGCGAAGAGTCCGCAGGCCGGACAATGGATTGGACAAGGCGGGGCAGGACATACGCATCATGGTGCGGCGAACGGGCCGTACAGAAGCACGGCCGGGCAGCCGCCCGCGGCCGGGCCGCACCGACGCACGGGCCGGGCGGCCGCCCTCCGTGCAGAACATCCGTGCAGAACAGAGGAGTCCTCGTGAAGGTCGGAATCGTCGGCGCCACCGGTCAGGTCGGCACAGTCATGCTCAGGATCCTGGCCGACCGGGACTTCCCGGTCGACGAGCTGCGGCTGTTCGCCTCCGCCCGGTCCGCGGGTTCCACGATCGACTTCCAGGGCTCCCCCGTCACCGTCGAGGACGCTTCCACGGCCGACTACACCGGCCTGGACATCGTGCTGTTCTCCGCCGGCGGCGCGACCTCGAAGGCCCTGGCCGAGAAGGTCGCCTCCCGGGGCGCCGTGGTGATCGACAACTCCTCCGCCTGGCGCAAGGACCCCGAGGTCCCCCTCGTCGTCTCCGAGGTCAACCCGCACGCCGCGAAGGTCCGCCCCAAGGGGATCATCGCCAACCCGAACTGCACGACGATGGCCGCGATGCCCGTGCTGCGCCCGCTGCACGAGGAGGCCGGTCTCGAAGCGCTGACCGTCGCCACCTACCAGGCCGTCTCCGGCTCCGGGCTCGCCGGCGTCTCCGAGCTGCACGGCCAGGCGGCCAAGGTCGTCGCCGACGCGGAGAAGCTGGTCCACGACGGCGAGGCGGTGGACTTCCCCGAGCCGGAGGTCTACAAGCGCCCGATCGCTTTCAACGTGCTGCCGCTGGCGGGTTCGATCGTGGACGACGGATCGTTCGAGACGGACGAGGAGCAGAAGCTCCGCAACGAGTCCCGCAAGATCCTGGAGATCCCGGAGCTGAAGGTCTCGGGCACCTGCGTCCGGGTCCCGGTCTTCTCCGGCCACTCGCTCCAGATCAACGCCCGCTTCGCCCGCCCGATCGGCGTCGAGCGCGCCTACGAGCTGCTGAAGGACGCCGAGGGCGTCGAGCTGTCCGAGATCCCGACGCCGCTCCAGGCGGCCGGCAAGGACGCCAGTTACGTCGGCCGTATCCGGGTCGACGAGACGGTGGACCACGGCCTCGCGCTGTTCGTCTCCAACGACAACCTCCGCAAGGGCGCGGCGCTGAACGCCGTGCAGATCGCGGAGCTGGTGGCGGCCGAGCTGAAGGGCTGATCGCAGCCGTACGCGTACACCGCGAAGGGGCGGCCACCGTAGTGCACCGGTGGCCGCCCCTTCGTGTGCCGGCCGTGCCCTCGGAGCACCGGGTGGCCTCCGAGGACCACGTCGGTCCCCGCCACACGCGGACGGGGCGCGTCGCCGGTCTGCCGCACGCACCGCTCCCGGGCCATCGCCCGTACCGGCTCGAACCGGCGCCACCCGCAGCACGTCGGTCGCTCAGCGCCGCCGCACCTCGAAGTGGAAGCACCCGTACTCCACGGCCCGCACGTGCGCCAGGACCACCTCCGGGTCCGCGAACGCCTCGTCCAGGGCCGCGTCGAACCCCTTCTCCGGGTCGGCCGGGATCTCCAGGAGCCGGCCGCCCACGATGTGGCCCCGCGCGTCGTACCGGCGGACCGTGCGCAGCGCACCCACGCGGGCGAAGGGGTATCCGCCGCGCTCCGGGTCCGGGCCCGCGCACGGTTCGGCGTGGATGAAGACGGGGCCCTGCTCGTCGTACGCCCCCGGCCCCGCCCCCGTCGCGGCGGCCCAGCGGCGCAGCGGGGCGTAGGAGACGAGGACGATGCGCTCCCCCGGCTCGCAGTCGCGCAGGCAGCAGCGCAGGGGGTGGCCGCCTTCGGCCGCCGTGTACGGGCGGCAGGGGCGGCCCGCGTCGTCGGCGGCTCGGAGCTCGGCGAGGGTGGCGGGGCCGATGGGGCGGGGCTGGTGTCCGGTCATGGTGCGAGCCTGTCCCCCGAGACTGTCCGCGTCCGGCGGAAAACGGACATCGCGCTGGGGGCGCGGTACGTGGAAGGATGGCCGGAAACGCCGCATATCAAGTCGCACACCTAGGAGATGACCGCGTGCCTGGCACGAATCTGACCCGCGAAGAGGCACAGGAGCGGGCGCGCCTGCTGACCGTGGACGCGTACGAGATCGATCTCGACCTCTCCGGAGCGCAGGAGGGCGGGACCTACCGGTCCACGACCACCGTGCGCTTCGACAGCGCGGAGGCGGGGGCGGAGTCCTTCATCGACCTGGTCGCCCCGGCCGTCCACGAGGTCGTGCTGAACGGCGAGGCCCTCGACGCGGCCGCCGTCTTCCACGACTCCCGGATCGCCCTGCCCGGCCTGCGCGAGGGCGCCAACGAGCTGAAGGTCGTCGCGGACTGCGCGTACACCAACACCGGTGAGGGGCTGCACCGCTTCGTCGACCCGGTCGACGAGCAGGCCTACCTGTACACCCAGTTCGAGGTCCCGGACGCCCGCCGGGTGTTCGCCTCGTTCGAGCAGCCGGACCTGAAGGCGACCTTCCGGTTCACCGTGAAGGCCCCTTCCGGCTGGACGGTCATCTCGAACTCGCCGACGCCCGAGCCGAAGGACGACGTCTGGTCGTTCGAGCCGACGCCGCGCATCTCCACGTACATCACGGCCCTCATCGCCGGCCCGTACCACGCGGTGCACAGCACGTACGAGAAGGACGGCCAGACCGTCCCGCTCGGCATCTACTGCCGTCCCTCCCTCGCGGAGTACCTGGACGCGGACGAGATCTTCGCCGTGACCCGGCAGGGCTTCGAGTGGTTCCAGGAGAAGTTCGACTACGCGTACCCGTTCGCCAAGTACGACCAGCTCTTCGTCCCGGAGTTCAACGCGGGCGCGATGGAGAACGCGGGCGCGGTCACCATCCGCGACCAGTACGTCTTCCGCTCCAAGGTGACGGACGCGGCGTACGAGGTGCGGGCCGAGACCATCCTGCACGAGCTGGCCCACATGTGGTTCGGCGACCTCGTGACGATGGAGTGGTGGAACGACCTCTGGCTGAACGAGTCGTTCGCCACCTACACCTCGATCGCCTGCCAGGCCGACGCGGCGGGCTCGAAGTGGCCGCACTCGTGGACCACGTTCGCCAACTCCATGAAGACCTGGGCGTACCGGCAGGACCAGTTGCCGTCCACGCACCCGATCATGGCGGACATCAGCGACCTGGACGACGTCCTCGTCAACTTCGACGGCATCACGTACGCCAAGGGCGCCTCGGTGCTCAAGCAGCTCGTGGCGTACGTCGGCAAGGACGCGTTCTTCCAGGGCGTGCAGGCGTACTTCAAGGCGCACGCCTTCGGCAACACCCGCCTGTCCGACCTGCTGGGCGCACTGGAGAAGACCTCCGGCCGCGACCTGAAGACCTGGTCGAAGGCGTGGCTGGAGACGGCCGGGATCAACATCCTGCGCCCGGAGATCGAGACCGACGCGAACGGTCACGTCACCTCCTTCACCGTGGTCCAGGAGGCCCCCGCGCTGCCCGCCGGCGCCAAGGGCGAGCCGACGCTGCGCCCGCACCGCATCGCCATCGGCGCCTACGACCTCGACGCGGACGGCAAGCTCGTGCGCACCGACCGGATCGAGCTGGACGTCGACGGCGAGCGCACCGACGTGCCCGCCCTGGTGGGCAAGGCCCGCCCGGCCGTCGTCCTGCTCAACGACGACGACCTGTCGTACGCGAAGGTCCGCCTCGACGAGGAGTCGCTGCGGGTCGTCACCGAGCACCTGGGCGACTTCGCCGAGTCGCTGCCGCGCGCGCTGTGCTGGGCCTCGGCCTGGGACATGACGCGCGACGGCGAGCTGGCGACCCGCGACTACCTGGCGCTGGTGCTCTCCGGCATCGGCAAGGAGTCGGACATCGGCGTCGTCCAGTCGCTGCACCGCCAGGTGAAGACGGCGCTCGACCTGTACGCGGCCCCGGAGACCCGTGAGGGCGCGCTCAACCAGTGGACCGACGCGACGCTGGCGCACCTGCGCGCCTCGGAGCCGGGCAGCGACCACCAGCTGGCGTGGGCCCGCGCCTTCGCGGCCACGGCCCGCAACCCGCAGCAGCTGGACCTGCTCCAGTCGCTGCTGGACGGCACCGAGTCGATCGAGGGGCTGGCCGTCGACACCGAGCTGCGGTGGGCGTTCGTGCAGCGGCTGGCGGCGGCCGGGCTGCTGGACGAGGAGGAGATCGCCGCCGAGTACGAGCGGGACAGGACCGCCGCGGGCGAGCGCCACGCGGCCTCCGCGCGGGCGGCCCAGCCGTCCGAGGCGGCCAAGGCGGAGGCGTGGGCCGCGGTCGTGGACTCCGGCGAGCTGCCCAACTCGCTCCAGGAAGCGGTCATCAGCGGCTTCGTCCAGCCCGACCAGCGGGAGCTGCTGGCCCCGTACACGGAGAAGTACTTCGCCTCGGTGAAGGGCGTCTCGGACACGCGCAGCCACGAGATGGCCCAGCAGATCATCGTGGGCCTCTACCCAGCCCTCCAGGTCTCGCAGGAGACGCTGGACGCCACCGACGCCTGGCTGGCCTCGGCCGAGCCGAGCGCGGCCCTGCGCCGGCTGATGTCGGAGTCGCGCTCCGGTGTGGAGCGGGCCCTGAAGGCCCAGGCGGCGGACGCGGCGGCCGCCACCGCGTAACGCGTACCCCCGAGCGCCCCCTCCGCCGTGGCGGAGGGGGCGCTTCCGCGTTGCTCCTGGCCCTCCGGGTGCGGAGCTGTCCGGAGGAAGGGCCGGGCGCGACCGCGGAACAGGCCGGGGGCGGGCCCGGAAGGTGCTCGGGGAAACGACCGGCCCCGGCGAAGCGGCTGGTATTACTGGTGTATGCAAGAAGAGACCGCACGGTCGGCGATCGACACGTTCCTCTCCGCGTTCAACGCCCTGGACGACCACTACGTCACCGAGCTGCTCTCCCGGGCCCTGACCTCCGACGTGGTCTTCTGGGGGCCGCTGGGCCGCAGCGAAGGGATCGCGGCGGTCGAGCAGTTCGTGCTGGACATCCGGCGTCACCCCGCGGGGGCCGGAACGATGGTGCGCTGTTCGGCGGTGGACATGCCTGACGAGTGGGCCCGGTACCGGTGGGCCTTCACGACCCCGGGCGGAGGCCCCCGGCTGGCGGGAACGGACGTCGTCCACCTGCGGCGCGGCCTCATCGACCAGGTCATCGTCTTCGCGGGAGAGATCAAGCCGTCCGACTTCTGAAGGCTTCTGCTCGGGGACCCTCGGGGACGCGGGCCCGAGGGCGGTACGGGGTCTACGCGCCGGACTCCTCGTAGCGGCGGGTCAGCTCGGCCGCGCCGGACTCGGTGAGCGAGCCGTGCAGCCGCATCCGGGCCACGCCGCCGTCGGGGAAGGCGTCGAGGCGGACGTGGGTGACGACGGCGTGGGCGCGCAGCACGAACCGGTGGAGGGTGTCGGGCTGGAGGCGGGTGCGCGGGATGATCTCGAACCACTCGCCGGTGTCGCCGTTGCGTCCCTGGAGGGCGATCCAGCCGGCGGCGTTGCCCTTGAGGTGGGCGGTGTCGATCTCGACCGCGCGGACCGCGCCCTGGGCGGCAAGGCGGAAGCGGACCCAGTCGTGGGTGCCGCGGACCCGGCGGCGGCGGTTCTCCCAGCCGTCGTCCATCTTGCGGGAGGTGCCCGGCAGGATGATCTGGGTGGGCGAGGAGTAGAAGCGGTCGGAGGCGTCCTCGTAACGGCCGCCGTTGAGGACCGAGATCAGGTCCACCGTGCCGAGCGCGGCGAGCCAGGCCGGATCCGGGACGACCTCGCCGTGCACGCGGAGGCGGGCGATGCCGCCGTCGGGGTGCTGGCAGAGGCGCAGGTGGGTGGAGCGGCGGCCGCCGGTGATCCCGAAGGCGTTGGCGGCGTGGCCGCGCACGGGGGTGGGCGGCAGGATCTCCTCCCACTTCACGTCGTCGGCGAGGAGCTGCTCGGGACTCGGGGCGCCGTCGACGGAGGTGGCCTGTACGGAGACGCGCTGCGGGTAGTTGCCGCGGAAGTGGGCGGTGTCCACGATCAGGCCGCGGATGATGCCGGGGGCGCCGAGTCGGACGATGGCCCAGTCGTGGTCCTCGGGGGCCGGGAAGGGGTGGTCGGCGTCCGTGCCGCGACGGCGGCGGGTCTCCCAGCCGTCCATGATCTTCCCCTTGTGGCCGAAGCGCTCGGGGTCGAAGACGGCGCGTTCGCGGATCAGCAGGTTCTCGCGCTCGGCGAAGAACTCGTCGGAGGCGGCGATCACCCCCGCGCCGAGGCGGCGGTCCGCGAGGTCGACCAGCTCGGTGAAGGGGAGGTCCCCGGCCTCGCGGTAGTCGGCGTAGGGGTCGCCGCCGCCGTACGGTGCGGCGTCGTTGGCGTGGGGGTCGGTGTCGGGATCCTGGAAGACGGGCTCGCTCGCGTCGAAGGTCATGCCCTCACTCTGACGCCGTCCAACCCATCAGGTCCATCGAAAGTTTTCGCACATACCGTTCAGCTCAGCTGAACGATCGGGCGGTCTCGGTGAGTGCCGCGAGGACACGGGCCACGACGGGTCCGCTCTCCGCCCCGTGCCGGACGGCCGCGACCACGTGGCGGCGCGGCCGGTCCGCCTCCAGCACCCGCATCACGACGTCCTCGCGGCGTTCACGGGCGGCCATCCGGGGCACCAGCGCGACGCCCATCCCTGCCTCGACGAGGGCGAGGATGGCGGTCCAGCCCGCGGCGCTGTGGGCCTGCTCGGGGACGAAGCCGGCCGCCTCGCAGGCGGCGGTGGTGATCTCGGACCAGGGGCCGGAGCCGCCGAAGATCCAGCGGTCGGCGGCAAGGTCGGCCAGACGCAGGGCGGGCGCGCCGGCCAGCGGGTGGTCGGCGGGGAGCGCCACGTCCAAGGGGTCCGCGAGCAGCGGGAAGAGGCTGAAGCGGGGGTCGCGGGCGGTCGGCGCGTGGGCGGCCAGCGACAGCGCCACGTCCACCTCGCCCGCCGTGAGCAGGTCGTACGCCAGGGCGGCCTCGGCCTCCCGGACACGGACGTCGGGCCCCGGGCGGTCCTCGGCGCGCAGCAGCCGGACGGCGGGGACGACGAGGGCGGGCACGGCGGTGGAGAACGCGGCGATCCTGACCTCGCCGGCCTCCCCGAGCAGATAGCCGGTCAGTTCGGCGTCGGCCCGCTCCAGCTGGGCGAAGACCGCTTCGGCGTGGCGCAGGACGAGGTGGGCGGCGTCGGTGAGGCGGACCCGGCGGCCCCGGGCCTCCAGGAGGTCCACGCCGAGCTGCCTGGCCAGGTTGGTGAGCTGCTGGGAGACGGCGGAGGGGGTCATCCGCAGGGCCTCGGCGGTCGCCGTGACCGTGCCCCGGTCGCGCAGGGTGCGCAGGATGCGGAGCTTCTTGACGTCCCACTCGGTCATGGGCGCAACCTACCGGCCCGCGAGGCGGGGAGGCGCGCTCGTACGGGACCGGCGCCCGGAGGAACGCCGGGGACGCGGAGGGCCGGGGCCTACGCGACCGGGGCGGGCGCACCGTACGCGACAGGGGCCGCACGCACGGGTGCGCCGCCGGTGGAGACCACCGGCGGCGCACCCGAGGAGCTCGGCGTGCCCGTGCGGGTCAGACCTGCTTCTTGGACTTGTCCAGGACCATGACCAGGGCCGTGATCACCACGAACAGCCCGATGGGCGCGACCACGTAGAGACCGACGGTCTCCATCACGCTCAGGCGCGGAGCCGGGTCGTCACCGTCGTCGGGCGTCAGCGCGAGCGCCGGGTTCGACATGAGCAGCATCATCAGCGTCGTCCCGGCCGCAACGACGCCGGCGCGCATAGCGTTCTTCTTGTCCACGGTGCCAACGTAGCGAACGCCTAAGGATGGCGCTCGCCCGGGGGTGCCGTATGAGGCTTTCGGGGCCTGAGGACCTCCATCAGCGCGTGCAGCCGGGGCGAGGCGGTGATCTCCTCCAGGGTGACCGGGTGCCCCTCCGCGTCGGCGATCGGGAGCCGCCAGTTCGGGTACTGGTCCCAGGTGCCGGGCAGGTTCTGCGGGCGGCGGTCGCCCACGGTGTCGGGGAGCCAGACGCCGGTCAGCAGGGCGGGGGTGCGCAGCAGGAAGCGGTGGACGGCCCGGACCGCGGCCTCCTCGTCGCCGTCGCCCTCGGGGAGCATCCGCAGCCGGGCGAGGAGGGCCAGCCACTCGGCGGTGTCGGTGACGTCCTCGGTCAGCTCCTCCTCCAGGGAGCGGGTGAGCAGACCGAGACGGTGACGCAGCGTCACGTGGTCGCCGGTCAGCCGGGCGGCGGTGGAGGGCAGGTCGTGGGTGGTCGCGGTGGCCAGGCAGTCGCGCCGCCATTTCTCCGGGGCGATCGGCCGTCCGTCCCCCTCCCAGTCGCGCTCGAACCAGAGCACCGAGGTGCCGAGCACCCCGCGCCGGGCGAGGGCCTCGCGGACGCCGGGCTCGACGGTGCCCAGGTCCTCGCCGACGACGGCGGCGCCGGCCCGGTGGGCCTCCAGGACGAGGACGGCGAGCATCGCCTCGGCGTCGTACGCGACATAGGTGCCGTCCGTGGGCGGGCGGCCCTCGGGCACCCACCAGAGCCGGAAGAGGCCCATGACGTGGTCGATGCGCAGGGCCCCGGCGTGCGCCAGCAGTCCGCGCAGCAGGCCCCGGTAGGCGGCGTAACCGGTGGCGGCGAGGGTGTCGGGGCGCCAGGGCGGCAGGCCCCAGTCCTGGCCGCGCGCGTTGAAGGCGTCCGGCGGCGCGCCGACGGACATGCCGTGGGCGAAGGCGTCCCGCTGGGACCAGGTGTCGGCGCCGGACGGGTGCACGCCGACGGCCAGGTCGTGGACGAGGCCGATGCCCATGCCGGCGTCCTCGGCAGCCCGTTGGGCGTCGGCGAGCTGGCCGGCGGTCAGCCAGGCGAGGCGGCAGTGGAAGTCGACCCGCTCCAGCAGATCGGTCCGGGCGCGGGCGGCGCCCGGGGAGCGGGGGTCGCGCAGGGCCTCGGGCCAGGTGAGCCAGTCGGGGCCGTGCACCTCCGCGAGGGCGCACCACAGGGCGTGGTCCTCCAGCGCCTGCCCCTGTTCGGCCAGGAAGTCGCAGTAGTCGGCGCGGCGGCCGGGGGTGAGGGGCACCCGGACGACCAGCTCCAGGGCCTGGCGCTTCAGCTCCCAGACGGCGTCCCGGTCGATGAGCGCGCCTTTGTTCAGCACGGCTTCGCTGAGCGCGGCGGCGTCCTGCCGGAGGTCGTCCAGGGTGGCCCGGTCGCGGACGTGACCGTACTCCGGGACCGATTCGACGTGCAGGTGCACCGGGTCGGGGAAGCGGCGGGAGGAGGGGCGGTACGGGGACGGGTCGGTGGGGCGGCCGGGAACGGCCGCGTGCAGCGGGTTGACCTGGACGAACCCGGAGCCCAGGGTGCGGCCCGCCCAGGCGGCGAGGTCCGCCAGGTCACCGAGGTCGCCCATGCCCCAGGATCGGGCGGAGAGCAGGGAGTAGAGCTGGACGAGGAAGCCGTGGGCGCGCTCGGCCGGCTGCGGGACGCGGGCCGGGGCGGCGATGAGGGTGGCGGAGGCCCGGCGGTGGTCCGGCGTACGGACGTGGACGCGGTGGACGCCGTGCGGCGGGGCGACCCACCAGGCGGGCGTGGAGCCTTCCAGGGCCTCGCCCGCTCCCGTGGGTGCGGCGTCGTCCGGCGCGCCCACCGGGGGTCCGGCGGACGGATCGGGGGCCGGTACCGGCGCGGGGGCCGCAGCGCGGGAGCGCATGCTCAGCGGGGCGGGCGGGCGGCCCCCGGGGTCGGCCGGGGGGTGGACCGCCTCCGGCTCGACCGTGACGGTCGAGCCGGGAGGCAGATCGGCCAGAGCGGCCGGCAGGGGCTCACCGGCCCAGACCACCACGGTCGGCGGCAGCAGGCGCGAGCGGGACTCCGCGGCGGCGAGTGACCTCCGTACGTCCTCCGGAGTGCCGGCGTCGACGCCCAGCGCGGCGAGCACGGCGATGACCGTGTCGTCGGGGACGGACACCGTGACATCCGGCGACGGGGAGTAGGAGGTGGCGACACCGTGCAGTGCGGCGAGCCGGGACAAGCCCATTCAGACTCCTGGGAACTCCAAGCCCCCTGCGGTGCCGGGTGCGGTCGGCTCGCTGGTCAGAGGGGCGACGGCGGCGAGCGGCGGCTCGCTCGTGAGGGGGGTGGCATCGGCGAGCGGGGGCTCGCTGGTCAGCGGCGCGGAATCGGCGAAGGAGGATTCGCCGAGCAGGAGGGAGACGTCGGCGAGCGGCGGCCCGCTGATCAGGTGGCGGACGTCGGAGAGGGGGAGTTCGCTGGTCAGCGGCGCGGAATCGGCCGGGGTGGTTACCTGTTTGGAGAGGTCGGAGAGCAGGAGCTGCGCGGCGGCGGGCATGGTGGCCTCCTGGCCATGGAGAACAGGACACAGCAAGCCCTACCCAAGCCACGCCGTGGCAGACGTGGACGTGATGTAGGCGTTACGACCAACGAGACCAACGTGCTCCAGGTCACATTCCGTTCCCCTGAACGCCAGGTATGGGCCATTTTCGGCCAGTCTCTCCCGTCACAGCCGCCCCGGTGGAACCGGAGCTGTCACCATTCCCGGCAAAGAACGCAGAACGGCCGGGCGCATTGACACCCTCGCGCGCGGGTGGTGGGCTCGGAGCCCGCGCGGGCTCCGACCGGCGGGGAAACCTACGAACGTCGACCGGCAGTGGATACGTACGAAGGGGAGCGCGACGTGCGGTTCGGGCGCAGAAGGCAGGCGGCGGCCGTCGCCGCCGCCGTGATCGGCGGACTCCTCGGTCCGGTCTCCATCGCCCCGGCCGCGACGGCGGCCCCCGCCGCCCCGGCGGAGCCCGGCAGGCCCGTCGCCGACCGGTCCGACCGCGCCGACCACGCCCTGCCGCCGTCCGTATGGCCCCGCCCGCAGAGCATGAGGACCACCGGGCCCGCCGTGAAGCTGGGTACCGAGGCCACCCTCGTCGCCGCGCCGGACGCGGACCCGCACGCCGTGGAGCAGGCCCGCGCGCTGTTGCGCGGGGCGGGCGTGCGGACCCTGCACGAGAGCCTGCCGGGCCGCGGCCCCGTCGTCCGTCTCGGCGGCACGGGGGCCGGCGAGGCGCTGCGGGCGCTGCGCGCCCCCGACCGGGGTGATCTCCCCTCGGGCGGCTACCGGATCGCGGTCGGCAAGGCCACGGGGCGCGCCACCGTCGCGCTGGACGGCACCGGCACGGACGGCCTCTTCCACGCCGTCCAGACCCTGCGTCAACTGACGGCCGGGGGCGCGGTGGCGGGCGTTACGGTCCGGGACTGGCCGGGAACCGCCGTACGCGGCATGGCCGAGGGGTTCTACGGACAGCCGTGGACCCGTGAGGAGCGGCTGGAGCAGATCTCCTTCATGGGCCGCACGAAGCAGAACCGCTATCTCTACGCGGCGGGCGACGACCCCTACCGGCTGGCGCGCTGGCGCGAGCCCTACCCGGCCGCCGAGCGGGCCGGCTTCCGGGCGCTGGCCGAGCGGGCGCGCGCCGAGCACGTCACGCTGGGCTGGGCGGTCTCCCCCGGTCAGGCGATGTGCATGGCCTCGGACCAGGACGTCCGGGCGCTGACGGAGAAGGCCGACGCGATGTGGGCGCTGGGCGTCCGGGTCTTCCAGCTCCAGTTCCAGGACGTCAGCTACAGCGAGTGGCACTGCGACGAGGACGCGGAGACCTTCGGCGACGGGCCGAAGGCCGCGGCCCGCGCGCAGGCCCGTGTCGCGGGGGCCCTCGCCCGGCATCTGGAGGACCGGTACCCGGGCGCGGCCCCGCTGTCGGTACTGCCGACGGAGTTCTACCAGGACGGGGCCACGGACTACCGCACCGCGCTGGCGGCCGAGTTGGACGACCGGGTGCAGGTGGCCTGGACCGGGGTCGGGGTGGTGCCGAAGAGGATCACCGGGACCGAGCTTGCCGGGGCCCGCGCCGCGTTCCGCCATCCGCTGGTCACGATGGACAACTACCCGGTCAACGACTACGCGCAGGACCGCGTCTTCCTCGGCCCGTACACCGGCCGGGAACCGGCGGTGGCGAGCGGTTCGGCGGCGCTGCTGGCCAACGCGATGGAGCAGGCGTCCGCCTCCCGCATTCCGCTGTTCACCGCCGCCGACTTCGCCTGGAACCCGAGGGGGTACGACCCCGACGCGTCCTGGCGGGCGGCCGTCGACGATCTGGCGGGCGGGGACGCCGCCGCGCGGGACGCCCTGCTGGCCCTGGCCGGGAACAGCGCGGGCTCGGTGCTCGGCGCGAAGGAATCCGCCTACCTCCGGCCGCTGTTCGACGCGTTCTGGGGCTCCCGCGCCGACGCCTCCCGCCGCGACCGTGCGGCGGCCGGGCTGCGGGCGGCGTTCTCGGTGATGCGGCAGGCCCCGGACCGGCTGAAGGCCCCCGCCGGCGGCCGGCTCGCCGACGAGGTGCGCCCCTGGACGGAGCAGCTGGCCCGCTACGGCCGGGCGGGTGAGCTGGCCGTCGACCTGCTCCAGGCCCAGGCCGCAGGCGACGGGGCCGCCGCCTGGCGCGCCCAGCTGGCCCTGGAGCCGCTGCGTGAGGAGATCGCGGCGAGCCGGGCGACGGTCGGCGAGGGCGTGCTGGACCCGTTCCTGGACCGGGTGGCGAAGGTGGCCGCCGGGTGGAACGGTACCGACCGCGCCTCGGGCCGGGTCGTCAAGGACGCCCGCAGCCATACGGTCCGGCTGGCCTCCCCGCGTCCGGTGGAGGCCGTCACGGCGCTCGCCGAGCCCGGAGCGGCCCTCGCCGACGCGGTCGTGGAGGCCCATGTGCCCGGCCAGGGGTGGCGGGCCCTCGGGAAGCTCTCGCCGAGCGGCTTCACCCAGACCGCCGCGAAGGGGCTGCGCGCGGACGCCGTACGGGTCTCGGTGCCGGAGGCCGCGCGGGCCGCCCGCCCCCCGTACCTGAGCCCCGGCCTGCCTTCGGCCCCCTCCGTCGTGACGGGAGCCCCCCAGGTGCGCGCCCTGGTGCCGTGGTTCGGGGACGAGCCCGCCGCCATGCTCGACCTGAAGCACGGCGAGACGGACGCGGAGATCGGCGGCGACCCCCAGCGGGTCGCGGCGCGGCTGGCCGGGCGTCGTCCGGCCGAGGTCAAGGGCAAGCTCACCGCGAAGGCCCCGAAGGGCATCGAGGTGCGGGTCCCGAAACAGACCACCGTGCCGCGCGGCTCCCGTACGGAGGTGCCCGTGGACATCACCGTCCCGGCGGACACCCCGGCGGGCGAGTACGAGGTGCCGCTGACCTTCGGCGGCCAGGAGTCCACCCTGACCGTGCGGGCCTTCCCGCGTACGGGCGGGCCGGATCTGGCGCGTACGGCGAAGGCGTCCTCGTCCGGTGACGAGACTCCGGACTTCCCCGCGTCGGCAGCCACCGACGGCGACCCGGAGACCCGGTGGTCCTCGCCGGTGGAGAACGGCGCGTGGTGGCAGGCGGAGCTGCCGAAGCCGGTGCGCCTGGGCCAGGTGGTGCTGAGCTGGCAGGACGCGTACGCCTCCCGCTACCGCGTCCAGGTCTCCGCCGACGGCCGTACCTGGCGCACCGCCGCGACCGTGGCGGAGGGCCGGGGCGGGCGCGAGTCGGTCCGGATGGACGCGAAGGCCACCCGGTTCGTCCGGGTGCAGGGCGAGCGCCGGGCGACGCAGTACGGCTACTCGCTCTGGTCGGTGGAGGCGTACGCGGTGGCGGACGACTGAGACGGCGGACGCGCGCCCGGCCCGCATGGGAGAACCGCTGAGGGCCGGGCACAGGCGGGAGCCGGGTACAGGCGAGGCACCGGAAACGGGTGAGGCCCCGGAACGAGCGAAACCCGGTCTCAGGCGGAAACGCCGTCGATCCGGGCCATCACGTCGTCCGCGCCGAACGGTTGCAGGTACGGCAGCCAGCGCGGGTCGCGGTGACCGGTCCCGATGATCCGCCAGGCCAGGCCCGTCGGCGGGGCGGGCTGGTGGCGCAGGCGCCACCCCAGCTCGGGCAGGTGGCGGTCGGCCTTGACGTGGTTGCAGCGGCGGCAGGCCGCCACCACGTTGTCCCAGGCGTGCCGGCCGCCCCGGCTGCGCGGGATGACGTGGTCGACGCTGGTGGCGGCGGCCCCGCAGTACATGCAGCGCCCGCCGTCCCGCGCGAACAGCGCCCGCCGCGTCAGGGGCACCGGCCCCCGGTAGGGGATGCGGACGAAGCGCTTGAGGCGGACCACACTGGGTGCGGGCACGGCCCGGGTGGCACTGTGCAGGAAGGCGCCGGACTCCTCCAGGCAGATGGCCTTGTTCTCCAGGACGAGGACGAGTGCGCGGCGGAGCGGTACGACGCCGAGCGGCTCGTACGACGCGTTGAGAACCAGGACGTGCGGCACGGTGGATGCCTCCTTGTACGCCGGCGGCGCGTGGCTCGCGCCGGGACGATCCGATCTCAGTCTCTCCTCATGCCTGGTCGGAGCGCCACCACGTACGGGTAACGGGCCGGGAGGATTTTTCTCACTCCGGGCCCCGCGCACCGCCCGGAGACCCCGAACAGGTGTTTCACCTGGGTGGCTGTCCGCGCTGTGCGATCGGCCACAGCGGAGGGGTTCCCGGTGAGACCCGTCTCTCCTCCCTTCACGGCAACGATCCACTCCCCCGGCTTCGTTACTGTTACTGACCAGCCGTCGTCCCCCTGGAGGTCCCCGTCGTGTCCTTGTCCGTCCTCTTGGCCGCAAGCCCGTCTCCCGAGCCGGCCGGCTCGCTGGGTGAAGCCGCCGAACAGGCCGGGAACGCCGCGGGCTGGGTCGAGCAGAACTGGTCCACCTGGCTGAGCACCGGTTTGCGCATCCTCCTGATCGTCGCCGTTGCGATCACGCTGCGTTATCTGATCCGGCGTGCCCTCACCAACCTCATAGACCGGATGAACCGCAGCGCCCAGGCCGTGGAAGGCACGGCGCTGGGCGGGCTGCTGGTGAACGCGGAGCGCAGACGCCAGCGCTCGGAGGCCATCGGATCGGTGCTGCGCTCGGTGGCGTCGTTCCTCATCATGGGCACGGCCGCGCTGATGATCCTGGGTGCCTTCAAGATCAACCTGGCCCCGCTGCTCGCCTCGGCCGGTGTCGCCGGTGTGGCGCTCGGCTTCGGCGCCCGCAACCTGGTCACGGACTTCCTGTCCGGCGTCTTCATGATCCTGGAGGACCAGTACGGCGTCGGCGACACGGTCGACGCGGGGGTGGCCTCCGGCGAGGTCATCGAGGTGGGGCTGCGCGTCACCAAGCTGCGCGGCGACAACGGCGAGATCTGGTACGTCCGCAACGGCGAGGTGAAGCGGATCGGCAACCTCAGCCAGGGCTGGTCCACGGCCGGGGTCGACGTCACGGTGCGCCCGACCGAGGACCTGGAGCAGGTCCGCAAGGCGATCACCGCGGCCGCCGAGACGATGTCCAAGGAAGAGCCCTGGTCGGAGCGGCTGTGGGGCCCGGTGGAGGTGCTCGGCCTGGACGCGGTCCTGCTGGACTCGATGACGGTCCGGGTGACCGCGAAGACGATGCCGGGCAAGTCGATCGGCGTGGAGCGCGAACTGCGCTGGCGGATCAAGCAGGCGCTGGACGAGGCGGGCATCCGCATGATCGGCCCCGCCCCGCTCGCCACGGAGAGCGAGTCCACCGCGGACCCGACGGCGGCGATGGCAGCCCCCTCCGCGTACGCCTCGGCGACCTCCCCGCAGTCCCTGGCGACTTCCCCGATCCCGCCGCCGGCGAACCTGAACAAGTAGCGGGCGACGCGGAAGGGGCGCCCCACCGGACCCGGTGGGGCGCCCCTTCCGCGTCATGGTGCGACGGTCACTTCTGCTCGTTCTTCTTGTGCTTCTTGTTGCAGGGGAGTTGGGCGTTGATCTCGGCGCGGGTCATGACCTTGCCCTGGTACGTGACGAACTCGCCGTTCCCGAGTTCGACGGACTCCAGCTGAGCGAGGTCGACGTAGCCCGACTCGGTCACGGGCTCCCGCTCCCCGCCCTGCCTCGTCTCCACAAAGAACTCGCCCGGCAGGGCACCGGACGACTGCTTGATCACCGTGGTGAAGCTGTGTGGACTGTTCACGTGGAAAACACCGTCGCGAGCGTCGGCTGTACGGGGCTCTCGGGCGCTCCAGAGCGTCTCGAACCCGTCTCCTTCGTCACTGTCGACGACGACATCGGCGCTCTCCAGACTGTCACCGGCGCAGAGCGGCATGGCCACCACCAGATCGGAACCGTCCACGCGGAAGCCGGCAAACGTCTCCACCGGTCCATTGGTCACGACGCATCCGGAGAGGACGGCCAGCACCGCCGCCGTCACCGCGACGGCCGCGGCCCCTCGCGCACCACGTCTTCGTCCCTGTCCCTCCACGCCCGACGCCCCCTTCCGGACCCGTACATGTCCGCCCAGCATGCCCGCTGCGCATCCCCGGCGAGGTAACACTTTGGTAGCCGGAGGGATGGCACCCATTGACGCCCCGGTGACCTGCGCCCTACCGTCCTCTCAACCAAACAGGAAACTTTCCTAACAGAGTCGTGAACGCGAGTTCCGGACAGAGGGCGGTGCATCCACGATGGCGGGACCCACTCCCGGCCCACCCGGCATCCCGGGCACCCCTCGCGTGCTGCGGGCCATGAACGACCGGGCCGCGCTCGACCTGCTGCTGGAGCACGGACCGCTCTCCCGGACCCGGATCGGGAAGCTCACCGGGCTCTCCAAGCCCACCGCCTCGCAGCTGCTGGCCCGGCTGGAGGCGGCCGGGCTCGTCGTCGCCACCGGGACCAGCGAGGGACGCCCCGGACCCAACGCCCAGCTCTACACGGTCAACGCGCGGGCCGCCCACGTCGCCGGGCTCGACGTGAACGGGCGGCGCATCGCCGCCGCCGTCGCGGACGTGACCGGGCGGACCGTCGGGGAGTTCGAACTGGCCACACCGGGACGGCGCGCCGACAGCGTGGTGCGCCAGGTCGCCGACGCGCTGGACGGGGCGGTGAAGGACGCGGGGCTGACCCGCGCCGACGTCCACCGGCTCGTCATCGGCACGCCGGGCGCGTTCGACCCGGGCACCGGGCGGCTGCGGTACGCCTCGCACCTGCCCGGCTGGCACTCCCCCACCCTGCTGGACGAGCTGGCCGCGTTCCTGCCGATGCCGATCGAGTACGAGAACGACGTCAACCTGGTCGCCGTCGCCGAGCAGCGCCTCGGCGCGGCGCGCGGCCACGAGGACTTCGTCCTGCTGTGGAACGAGGAGGGTCTCGGGGCCGCCCTCGTCATCAACGGCCGGCTGCACCGCGGCTTCACCGGAGGGGCGGGCGAGGTCGGCTTCCTGCCGGTGCCGGGCACCCCCCTCGTACGCCAGGTCGTCAAGGCCAACAGCGGCGGCTTCCAGGAGCTGGCGGGCGCCCAGTCGGTGCCCCGGCTCGCCAAGTCGCTGGGGATCGACACACCGCAGCAGCCGTACGCGAAGGTAGCCGCCGACCTGCTGGCGCGGGCGGCCGGCGCGTACGAGGAGGACGGGGCGCTCACCGAGTTGCTGCGCCAGTACGCCCAGCGGCTGGCCACCGGGCTCGCCTCCGTCACCGCCGTCCTGGACCCCGGCCTGATCGTCCTCGCCGGCGGGGCGGTCGCGGCGGGCGGCGAGGTCCTGCGCTCCCTGATCCAGTCCGAACTGGCCGAACTCGCCGCCTCCCGGCCCCGCCTGGTGGTCGGCGAGATCGACCGCACCCCCGTCCTGCGCGGCGCCCTGGAGCGGGCGCTCGCCGACACCCGCGACGAAGTGTTCGACACCTCGCGCTGAACCACGCCTTTCCCCTGCCCTGCCGTCCGCATCTCTTCCCCGTACCTGGGAGTTCCGTCATGCGCACCAGCCGTCTCACCACCACCGCCGTCGCCGTCGCCGCGATATCGGTGCTCGCCACCGCGTGTACCGGCCAGTCCGAGGCCGGCGCCTCCGACGACCCGAACGCGAAGACCACGATCAACTTCTGGCACGGCTGGAGTGCTCCCGCCGAGGTGAAGGCGGTCAAGGACAACATCGCCCGGTTCGAGAAGGCCCACCCGAACATCACGGTGAAGGTCTCCAGCAACATCAACGATGACAAGCTCAACCAGGCGCTGCGCGCGGGCGGTTCGAACGGACCCGACGTGGTCTCCTCGTTCACCACCTCCAACGTGGGCAAGTTCTGCTCCTCGGGCGCGTTCGCGGACCTGAAGCCGTTCATCGAGAAGTCGAAGCTCGACCTGGAGAAGACCTTCCCGAAGGTCCTCCTGGGCTACACCCAGTTCGAGGGCAAGCGCTGCGCCCTGCCGCTGCTCACCGACGCCTACGGCCTCTACTACAACAAGGACGCCTTCGAGAAGGCCGGGATCACCGCCCCGCCGAAGACGATGTCCGAGCTGGCGAGCGTCGCCAAGAAGCTCACGGTCGAGAAGGGTGACAGCTACCAGCAGCTCGGGTTCATGCCGACCTTCCACGGCTACGAGACCGTCGCCGACCACTACATGGCCTCGTGGGACCACAAGTACTTCGACGAGAACGGCAAGTCCAACGTCGCCAAGGACCCGGCGTTCGCGGAGATGTTCACGTTCCAGAAGAAGCTCGTCGAGGACCTCGGCGGCTACGGGAAGCTGGAGAAGTACCGGGGCACCTTCGGTGACGAGTGGGGCGCCAAGCACCCGTTCCACACCGGGCAGGTCGCCATGCAGCTGGACGGCGAGTGGCGGCTCGGCATGGCCGAGGACACCAAGCCCGGCTTCGAGATCGGTGTCGCTCCGATGCCCGTCGCCGACGACGAGGCCGACAGCTACGGCAAGGGCTTCCTCTCCGGCACCATCGTGGGCATCGCCCCGGCCAGCAAGAAGCAGAACGCCGCGTGGGAGCTGGTGAAGTACATGACCACGGACACGAAGGCGGTCGTGGAATTCGCCAACGGCATCCGCAACGTGCCCTCCACCCTGGAGGCGCTGAAGTCGCCGGACCTGAAGTTCGACCCGCGCTTCAAGACCTTCCTGGACATCGCGCAGCACCCGAAGTCCAGCACGCCCGACGGCGCCGTCAACGGTGCGGCGTACCAGCTGACCCTCCAGGACTTCGGCTACCAGTACGAGAAGGGCGCGGTGAAGGACCTCCAGGCCGGGCTGGAGAAGACCGCGAAGCAGATCGACACCGACATCGCCAAGGCCAAGTAGCCCTCGATGACGACGCACACACTCCGCTCGAAGCGCCGCAGGTCGGCGCTTCGTACGGCGGCCTTCATGTCGCCGTGGCTGATCGGGTTCTCGGTCTTCTTCGCGTATCCGATGGTCTCGACGATCTACTTCTCGTTCATGGAGTACGACGGGTTCGGGACGCCGGTCTTCAACGGCCTGGCGAACTGGACGTACGTCTTCCAGGACTACCCGATGTTCTGGCCCTCGCTGCGCAACACCCTGTGGCTGGTGCTCGTCATGGTCACCTGCCGGGTCGTCTTCGGCCTCGGCGTCGGGATGCTGATCACGAGGATCAGGACGGGGGCCGGGGTCTTCCGGACCCTGTTCTACCTGCCCTACCTGGCTCCGCCGGTCGCCGCGACGCTCGCGTTCGTCTTTCTCCTCAACCCCGGCACCGGGCCCGTCAACGCGATCCTCGGCGACCTGGGACTGCCGACGCCCGGCTGGTTCAACGACGCCACCTGGTCCAAGCCGGCGCTCACCATGCTCGCGGTCTGGGGCATCGGGGACCTGATGGTCATCTTCATGGCCTCGCTGCTGGACGTGCCGAAGGAGCAGTACGAGGCGGCCGAGCTGGACGGTGCGTCCGCCTGGCAGAAGTTCCGCTTCGTGACCCTGCCCAACATCTCGCCCATCGTGCTGTTCGCGGTGGTGACGGGGGTCATCCAGGCGATGCAGTACTACACGCAGCCCCTGGTGGCCGGGAAGGTCGCCTCCGGAGTCATCGGCGGCTCCGGCCAGTCCTTCGAACCCGGTTATCCCGACAAGTCGACACTGACGCTTCCCCAGCTCGTCTACAACCTGGGCTTCCAGCGCTTCGACTACGGCGCCGCCTGTGCCGTCGCTCTCGTCCTGTTCGCCCTGGCCATGGCCTTCACCGCACTGCTGATGCGGGGCCGCAACAACCTGATCTCGGCCGGTGACTGAGCCATGACCCACCTCATCGACAAGACCGCGGCCCCTTCCCCGGCGACCGCTCCCCGCACCACCCCCGCCGCACGCACCGCACGCCGCAAGGCGCTGCTGCACTGGATCGCCGTGCACTCCCTCGGGGTCGCCGCCGCGCTCTTCTTCGTGCTGCCGTTCGTCTTCGTGGTGCTGACCTCGCTGATGAGCGACCAGCAGGCGCTGACCCGCGACCTCACCCCGAACACCTGGGAGTGGGGCAACTACCTTCGGGTCTTCCACACCGACGGCTTCCTGGTCTGGTGGCGCAACACCCTGCTCTACGCGGGCGTGGGCACCGTGCTCACCGTCGTCTCGTCCGTCCCGGTGGCGTACGCGCTGGCGAAGTTCCGCTTCCGGGGCCGCAAGCTGTCGCTGATGCTCGTCATCTCGATGATGATGCTGCCGCCGCAGGTCGTCATCATCCCGATGTACCTGTTCTGGGCGAAGCAGCTGGACCTCTCCGGCACCCTGTGGCCGCTGATCATCCCGATGGCCTTCGGCGACGCGTTCTCGATCTTCCTGCTGCGGCAGTTCCTGCTCACCATTCCGAACGAGTACCTGGACGCGGCGAAGGTCGACGGCTGCGGCGAGTTCCGGACGCTGGTCAAGGTCGTCCTGCCGATGGCCAAGCCCGGCATCGCGGCCATCGCCCTCTTCCAGTTCTTCGCCGCCTGGAACGACTACTTCGGGCCCCAGATCTACGCCTCGGAGAACCCGGCCGCCTGGACGCTCAGTTACGGCCTGGAGTCGTTCAAAGGCGCGCACCACACCGACTGGAACCTGACCATGGCCGCGACCGTACTGGTCATGGCCCCCGTGATCGCCGTCTTCTTCTTCGCCCAGAAGGCATTCGTCGAAGGCGTCACACTGACCGGAGTAAAGGGCTGACATGAAGCTCGCAGTAGTGGGTGGCGGGTCCACCTACACCCCTGAACTGATCGACGGATTCGCCCGGCTGCGGGACACGCTGCCGATCGAGGAGCTGGTGCTCGTCGATCCGGCGGCCGACCGCCTGGAGCTGGTCGGCGGCCTCGCCCGGCGGATCTTCGCCAAGCAGGACCACGCGGGGAGGATCACGACCACGACCGACGTCGACGCGGGCGTGGCCGGCGCCGACGCGGTCCTGCTCCAGCTGCGGGTCGGCGGACAGGCCGCGCGCAACCAGGACGAGACCTGGCCGCTGGAGTGCGGTTGCGTCGGGCAGGAGACCACCGGCGCCGGCGGCCTGGCCAAGGCGCTGCGCACCGTGCCCGTGGTGCTGGACATCGCCGAGCGGGTCCGCCGTGCCAACCCGGACGCCTGGATCATCGACTTCACCAACCCCGTCGGCATCGTCACCCGCGCACTCCTCCAGGCCGGGCACAAGGCCGTCGGCCTGTGCAACGTGGCGATCGGCTTCCAGCGGAAGTTCGCCCGGCTGCTGGACGTGAACCCCTCCGAGGTCCACCTCGACCACGTCGGGCTCAACCACCTGACCTGGGAGCTGGGGGTGCGGCTCGGCGGCCCGGACGGCGAGGACGTCCTGCCCCGGCTGCTCGCGGAGCACGGCGACGCCATCGCCGGCGACCTCCGGATGGACCGCCGGATCGTGGACCGGCTCGGCGTCGTCCCCTCGTACTACCTGCGCTACTTCTACGCCCACGACGAGGTGGTGAAGGAGCTGGGCACCAAGCCGTCTCGGGCCGCCGAGGTCGCGGCGATGGAGAAGGAACTCCTCGCGATGTACGGCGACCCGTCGCTGGACGAGAAGCCCGAGCTGCTGGCGAAGCGCGGTGGCGCGTTCTACTCCGAGGCGGCGGTGGACCTGGCGGCCTCCCTGCTGGGCGACGGCGGATCACCGGTCCAGGTGGTCAACACGTACAACCGGGGGACCCTGCCGTTCCTCCCGGACGACGCGGTGATCGAGGTCCAGGCCCGGATCGGACGCGACGGCGCCACGCCGCTGGCCGTACCGGCGCTGGACCCGCTGTACGCCGGTCTGATCGCCAACGTGACGGCGTACGAGGACCTCGCCCTGGACGCGGCGCTGCGCGGCGGCCGGGACCGGGTCTTCAAGGCGCTGCTCGCCCACCCGCTGGTCGGCCAGTTCGACTACGCCGAGGGGCTCACCGACCGGCTGATCGCGCACAACCGGGAGCACCTGGCGTGGGCGTGAAGGTGTCGGTCCTCGCCATCGACGCGGGCAACAGCAAGACCGACGTGGCACTGATCGGCGAGGACGGCACGGTGCTGGCCACGGCGCGCGGCGGCGGTTTCCAGCCGCCCGTGGTCGGGGCGGAGGCCGCGATCGACGTCCTGGCCGAGGCGCTGGAGCGGGCGGTCGCGGAACTGCCGGAGACCGGCGGTCCGCGCGCCACGCTCTCCTCGCTCGCCCCGCCCGGCTCGGCCGTGCACCTCTCCGCGTGCCTGGCCAACGCCGACCTGCCCGTCGAGGAGGCCGAGTTGGCGGCGGCCCTGGAGGCCCGCGGCTGGGCCTCCTCGGTGGAGGTGCGCAACGACACCTTCGCGATCCTGCGCGCCGGGGTGGACGAGCCCCGCGGCGTCGCGGTGGTGTGCGGGGCCGGGATCAACTGCGTGGGCATGACCCCGGACGGGCGGACCGCCCGCTTCCCCGCCATCGGACGGATATCCGGCGACTGGGGCGGCGGTGCGGGGCTCGCCGAGGAGGCGCTGTGGTTCGCCGCGCGCGCCGAGGACGGGCGGGGCGAGGCGTCCGAGCTGGCCCGCGCGCTGCCGGGCCACTTCGGGCTGGGCTCGATGTACGCGCTGATCGAGGCGCTGCACCGGGGCGCGATCCCGATGGCGCGGCGGCACGAGCTGACGCCGGTCCTGTTCGCCACGGCCGCGGCCGGGGACGCGGTGGCCCTGGCGCTGGTGGAGCGGCTGGCCGACGAGGTGGTGGCGATGGCCTCGGTCACGCTGGCCCGGCTCGGTCTGCTGGAGGAGGAGGTTCCGGTGCTGCTGGGCGGCAGTGTGCTGGCAGCCCGCCATCCGCAGCTCGACGACCGGATCACCGCGCTGCTCGCGGCCCGCGCCCCGAAGGCCGAGGTGCGCGTGGTCTCCGAGCCGCCGGTGCTGGGCGCGGCGTTGCTGGGGCTCGACCGTACGGGGGCGGGGCCGGAGGTCCACCGGAGGCTGCGCGGGCAGTACGCCTGAGCGGCAGGGGCCGGTCGGTGCCCGGCGGGGCGTCCCCTCACGCGGTGTGCGTGAGGGGACGCTTCTTGTTCGTTCCCCGTACGGGTGAACGCCTGGCGTACGAGGGGCTCGGGGGAACCGATCGGGCTTCCGGAACGTGTACCTGATGGGGAGTCCGTTCGCTTATGGGGATGTATCCGGGCACGTTGCGCCGCTTGCCTTGATCGGCCGCGCCTGCCCTGGTCGAATGCGGGGACTGATGACGGGGACGGGGACCCACCGTCGGTGACCGAGGGGGAGGTCGAGTGACACACCCGCCGAGCGGCGGCTCGCAGACCTTGCGCGCACCGGACCCGGTGTCCGCGCCCGTCGCCGTGCCCGAGCGGCCCCGCGCGCTCCGTGCCGTCCAGGCCGAACGGCTGCGCGCGGCGGCGACGACCGAGCCCGGCCGGCTCCGGATCATCGGGGCCGTCCTGGCGCTGCTGGTCGTGGCGTTCGGCGCGGTGACCACCCTGGAGGTCTCGCAGCGCGCCGCCGCCGCCGACGACGTGGTCGGCCGCAGCCAGCCGCTCAGCGCCGACGCGGCGGACATCTACCGCTTCCTGGCGGACGCGGACACGACGGCGGCCGGTGGGTTCCTCGCGGGAGCGCAGGAGCCCGAGGCCGTGCAGGAGCGGTACCGCGAGGACATCGAGGAGGCGGCCCGACTGCTGGTGAAGGCCTCGGGGAACACCGCGTCCGACAGCGCCTCCAGCCGTGAGATAGCCACCCTCAACAGGCTGCTCCCGGTCTACACGGGCCTGGTCGAGCGCGCCCGTGCCAACAACCGCCAGGGCCTCCCGCTGGGCGGCGCCTATCTCCGGTACGCGAACCAGAAGATGGCCGGTGAGATGCTGCCGGCCGCCGAGCGGCTGTACGCGGCGGAGACGGGGCGGCTGGAGTCGGACTCCGCCGACGCCCGGCGCCTGCCCCTCCTGTCGGTCGGCGCGGGGATCGTGGTGCTCGGCGCTCTGGTGTGGATGCAGCGGCGCACCTACCGCCGGACCAACCGGGTGCTGAACCACGGGCTGCTGGCGGCGACGGCCGCCGCGTCGGTGGTGCTGCTCTGGCTGACCGTGGGGCACACCGTGGCCCGTACGGAGCTGCGTTCGGCGATGACGCACGGCCAGGCGTCCCTGGATGTGCTCAACGACGCCCGGATCAGTTCCCTCAAGGCGCGGGCCAACGAGAATCTCACCCTGGTGGCGCGGGGTGCGGTGCTGACCCCCGACGGCTCCGCCGACCAGTACGAGGCGGACTACGTCACGGGGATGAAGGCGCTGAAGGACCGGCTGGAGAAGGCCGGCCGGCTCGCGGACGACGCGAGCGGGAGAACGCCGGTGGCCGAGGCTTCCGAGGGCGTGGCCCAGTGGCGGACCCGCCACCGCGAGGCGCGTGCCACGGACGACCGGGGCGACTACGAGGGCGCTCTGGAGCAGATCATCGGAACGGGGAAGTCCACCGGGCAGTCCTTCCGGCAGGTGGACGGCGCGCTGGAGAAGGCGCTGGCGCATGAGCAGGACGAGTTCACCTCGGCGGCGGAGGACGGGCGCGGGGCTCTGCGCGGCCTGCCGACGGGCGCCGCGGCACTGGCGGTCCTGGGGGCCGCGGCCGTGATCGCCGGGGTCAACCGCAGGCTCTCGGAGTACCGGTGAGAGGGGCAGCGATGAGCAGGTCGAAGGGCCGTCCCGTGCGCCGCCTGCGCGGCTGGGGCGGCGTCACCGGGATGGCGGCGGCCTGCGCCTTCACCGCCGCGGTCACCCTGCTGCCGCTGGCCCAGCACGGCCGCGTGGACCTGTCGGGCGGCGGGGTGGTGGCGGCCGACCGGGCCCGCGCCGAGGCGTGCACCGAGCCGGAGGCGAGTCTGCCCCCGTCGGGCGGTGGCGGCCCGGCCGTCGACCGGATCAAGCGGCGCGGCAAGCTGATCGCGGGCGTCGACCAGAACAGCTTCCGCTGGGGCTACCGCAATCCGGAGAGCCGCCGGCTCGAAGGGTTCGACATCGATCTGGTGCGGGCCATCGCCGAGGACGTCCTGGGCGACCCGGACGCGGTGGTCTTCCGCGCGATCCCCACCAACCAGCGCATCGCCGCCCTGGAGCACGACCGGGTCGATGTCGTCGTGCGGACGATGACGATCAACTGCAAGCGGCTCGAACAGGTCTCCTTCTCCACCGCCTACTTCCAGACCGGGCAGCAGGTGCTCGCCCCGAAGGATTCGGGGATCACCGGGTACGACTCCTCGCTGAAGGGCAGGCGGGTCTGCTCGGCCGAGGGCTCCACGGCGTACGAGGCGCTGGAGAAGCAGTCGTTCGGCGCGCTGTACAAGGACGACTACGACGGCACCGGGCGTGATCCGGACCGGCTGACCGTGCCCAACCAGCTGGACTGCCTGGTGCGGCTCCAGCTGGGCGAGGTGGACGCGGTCGTCACGGACAACGCGCTGGCGGCCGGTCAGGCGGCGCAGGACCCGGCGGTGGAGCTCAAGGGGAAGGCCCCGTTCACCACCGAGTACTACGGCGTCGCGGCGAAGAAGGGCGCCGACGACCTGGTGGCGCGGGTGAACAAGGTCCTCGTCGACTACCGGGCGGGCGGCGACGACAGCGCCTGGATGACGTCCTACCGGCGGTGGCTGGCGGCCGGACTGCCCGGCATATCCGGTCCGCCCGCCCCCGAGTACCGCGGCGGCTGACCCGGTTCGCCCCCACGCGGGCCGGGGCGGGCGGACCGGAGCCAGAACGCAGCAGACCGATCCCGCCGGGCCTCACCGGCCCCGCGGGGAGAGCGGAGAGGTGATCGATGGGCGTCGCGGGATCCTTCCCCGGCTTCGCGGAAAGGCCCCCCGGCCCGGTCATGGACCGGGAGGAGGCGGACCGTGCGCTGGCCCGGCTCGGCGCGGAGCACGAGGCGATCGAGACCTCGCTCCTCGCGCTCCAGGACCACGCCGGCCGCCGGCTGCTGGAGGGCGCCGAGCTGACCGGCGTCACACGGGAGCGCTGGGCCACGACCGAGCAGTCGATCACCCTGCTGTGGGGGTACTTCGACGCGTATGCCGGGGCCCTGGCGCAGGCCAGGGAGATCCGGGAGCGCCGCCGCCACCCGAACCGGGACGACCTTCTGGCGCTGACGGAGCTGCTGCGCGGCGAGGCGGTCACCGTCGCCAACGCGGGGGCGGCGGTGCCGCCCCCGGTCGCGGGCCCGGCCCGGCTCTCCGAGCGGTTCTCGCTCCAGGAGCTGGTGGCCCGGATGAACGAGCTGTACGCCAGGTCGCTGGACATGGTCGTCGCCTCCGACGCGGTCTGGTCGGCGCTGCCCGCCCGGATCGACCTGCTCGCGGCCGAGCTGCACCGGACGCGTTCGCTGGCGTACTCGGTGGGGGTGCGGCCCGGTGAGCATCCGGCCGGGGACGACCTGGCGGAGATCACCGAGGAGCTGACCACGCTGCGGGTGCAGGTGATCTCCGACCCGCTGGCGTTCTGGCTGCCGGGGCCGGGCAGCGCCGCGCCGGGCGGCGGCCGTCCCGACACCTCGCGCTACGACCGGGCGGCCCGGGCCCTGGAGGACGTGCGGCGGGAGATCGAGGCGGTCCTCGCGGTCCGGCAGGACGCGGAGGCGCGCCTGGTGCGGCTGCGGGACGTGCTCTCGCGGGCCGACCGGACCCTGACGGAGGCGCGGGCGGCGCGGGGCGAGGTGCTGGCCAAGATCGCCGCCTCCGAGGTGCCCGCCGTCAGCGGGCCGCCGACCGCCCTCCAGGAGCGGCTGGCGACGGCGTCGGACCACCGCAGGCACGCCCAGTGGCACCGGCTCTCCCCGCTGCTGGAGGCGCTGGAGCAGGAGGCCGAGGACGAACTGCTCCGCGCCCGCGCATCGTTGACCTCGGTGACCGCGCCGCTGGCGGTCCGTGCGGAGCTGCGCGGCCGGCTGGACGCGTACAAGGCGAAGGTGGCCCGGCACGGCCTGGCGGAGGACCCGGTGCTGATCGAGCGGTACGACGCGGCCCGCCGCATGCTGTGGAGCGCGCCGTGCGATCTGCGCGCCGCCGAGCAGGCCGTCCTGCGCTACCAGCACGCGGTCGCGGACGCGCTGACGCCTCGCCGGTCCGAGGAGCCGGAGGACCGCCGGGGCGCGGGCGGACAGGGGGAGACACGATGAGTACACGGTGCCAGCGCCCTTCGTGCGAGGGGTCCTACGAGGACATGGGCGGCGGTGAGCTGTACTGCGACACCTGCGGCCTGGCACCGGTCGTCTCGCCGACGGGCATGGTCTCCTCGCCGCCCACGGGGATCGCCCAGGGCGGGCGGGCGGCCGGCCGGGACAGTTCCTCGCAGCGGTCCGGCTCCCGCGCCTCCGCCCGGTCCTCGTCCCGTTCGTCGACCTCGCGCCGCTCGGTCTCCGGCCGGCTGTCGCGCTCGCTGTCGGGGGTGTCCGTCTCCCGTTCGGTCTCGGTGCGTTCCTCGGGCTCGTCCTCGACCGCCTCGGCGCGGGGGCGGCTCGGCGCCGGGCTGGTCCAGGTGCCGGACGTGCCCCGGCACGATCCGCGCACGGCGGTGATGGAGCATCCGGAGGTGCCGGAGCGGAAGCGGTTCTGCTCCCGTTCGGACTGCGGCGCGCCGGTGGGCCGGGCGCGCGGTGAGCGGCCGGGCCGCACCGAGGGGTTCTGCACCAAGTGCGGGCACCCCTATTCCTTCGTGCCGAAGCTGAGCGGCGGCGACATCGTGCACGGCCAGTACGAGGTCGTGGGCTGCCTGGCGCACGGCGGGCTCGGCTGGGTGTATCTCGCGGTGGACCGGGCCGTCTCGGACCGCTGGGTGGTCCTCAAGGGCCTGCTGGACACCGGCGACCAGGACGCGATGGCCGCCGCGATCTCCGAGCGCCGCTTCCTCGCCGAGATCGAGCACGCCAACATCGTGCGGATCTACAACTTCGTCGAGCACCTGGACCAGCGGACCGGTTCGCTGGACGGCTACATCGTGATGGAGTACGTCGGAGGCAAGTCCCTCAAGGAGATCGCCAACGAGCGCCGCACCCCGGCCGGGAAGCGCGACCCGCTGCCGGTGGAGCAGGCGTGCGCGTACGGGATCGAGGCGCTGGAGGCGCTGGGCCATCTGCACAGCCGCAACCTGCTCTACTGCGACTTCAAGGTCGACAACGCCATCCAGAGCGAGGACCAGCTCAAGCTGATCGACATGGGCGCGGTGCGCCGGATGGACGACGACGAGTCGGCGATCTACGGCACGGTGGGCTACCAGGCCCCGGAGGTCGCGGAGCTGGGCCCGTCGGTCGCCTCCGATCTGTACACGGTGGCCCGGACGCTGGCGGTCCTGACCTTCGACTTCCAGGGCTACACGAACGTGTACGTGGACGCGCTGCCCGACCCGGACACGATCGAGGTGTTCCGCACCTACGAGTCGTTCTACCGGCTGCTGGTGCGGGCCACCGACCCGGATCCGGGCCGCCGTTTCGCCTCGGCGGCGGAGATGGCCGAGCAGTTGACGGGGGTGCTGCGGGAGGTCGTGGCGTTGCGGACCGGCCGGCCCCGCCCGGCGCTGTCGACGCTGTTCGGCGCCGAACTGCGGGTGATGGACACGGAGTTGTTCGCCCCACAGGCGGACGACGTCTCGGTGCTGGGCGGCCGGGACACCGGCGCGCGGCGCGGGTGGTCCGGCCGCCGCGGGCGCGGTGGCCGGCCGGTCCCCGGCACTCCGGCGCAGGGCCCGACGGGACACCTCCCCGCCCCGGCGCGGCCGGTCGCGCCGGGGGCCGTGTCGTCGGCGGTGGCCGGGGCGCTGCCGGTGGGCGCGCAGCCGCACGGTCCGGCGGGGGGCCACCCGTCCGGTCCGGGGGCCGCTCCGCTGGCCGTGGAGCCGACCCATGTCCGGGGCCCCGCACCGGCCGGCGGGGCTCCTCCTCCGTACGCGGCCCCGGCGCACGCTCCTGTTCCCCCTCCCCGGACGGCCGGGCCTGCGGCGGGTCCGTACGTCGTGCCGGCCGGCCCGTGCGGTCCCTCCGGAGGCGTCCGGCTCGCCCTGTTCGACGCGCGGGCCACCTCGTTGGCGCTGCCGGTCCCGCGGGTCGACGCGACGGACCCGAACGCCGGTTTCCTGGCCGGTCTCATGGCCTCCGCCCCGGCCGAGCTGATCGCCGCCCTGCACACGGTCCCGGTCCCCTCGCTGGAGACCCGGCTGCGGGAGCTGCGGGCCCGGCTGGAGATGCGGGAGCTGGACGCGGCCTCCAGCACGCTGTCCACTCTGGAGGGTGAACACCCCGACGACTGGCGGGTGGTCTGGTATCGCGGGATCAGCTCGCTGGTGACCGGCGACCACGAGTCGGCGGCGCTCTCCTTCGACGCGGTCTACGACGCGTTCCCCGGCGAGACGGCGCCCAAGCTGGCGTTGGGGATCTGCGCGGAGGTGCTGGGCCAGCTGGACAACGCCGCCGAGTACTACCGCCTGGTGTGGGCGACCGATCCGGGGTTCGTCAGCGCCGCGTTCGGCCTGGCACGGGTGCAGATCGCGGCCGGTCGGCGGGGGGCCGCGGTGGCCACCCTGGAGTCGGTTCCGGAGACGTCGGTCCACTGCACGGCGGCGCGGGTGGCGGCCGTACGGGCGCGGCTGCGCGAGCGCTCCCACCACGAACCGCTGGGGGCCGATCTGACGGCAGCCGGGGACCAGGTGGCGGCGTTGGCCGCCGTCGGCCTGGACCCGGTGCGGCGCGAACGGTTGTCGGCCGAGGTACTGGGCAAGGCGCTGGACTGGGTACTCTCCGGTAGTCCCGGTGTCCAGGGGCCGGACGGACCGGCCGCCGGTACGCCGGGTGGCGCGCGGAAGCTGCTCGGCGCCGAACTGGACGAGCGGGGCCTGCGGTTCGGTCTCGAACGCTCGTACCGCATGCTCGCCCGGCTCGCGCAGCAGGGCGACGAGAGGATCGAACTGGTGGAGCGGGCCAACCGTTTCCGCCCCCGGACGTGGGTGTGAAGATGTCTCAGAGCCACCAGCAGCCCGCCGTGTCGCGGTGCCCCGGCTGCGAGGAGCCGCTGGACGCGGCCGATCTGTTCTGCGGAGCGTGCGGCTACGACCTCTCGGCCGTACCGGCGCGGCCCGGCGACCGGCCCACGATGGCGATCACCGTGCCCCCTGCCGGTCCGTCGGCACCGGAGCCCGGCGCGGCTGCGGGGGCGTCGCCCCGCGAGGCCGAGGCGGTGCGGTGGCCCGCCGCGGCGGAGACCGACAGCTCGGATGTCCCGGCGCCGGTGCACAGCCCGGCGGACGTGCCGGGAACGGACTCGGACGGCAGGCCGCTGTCCGGACCGGCGGCGGGACCGGAGGCGGCCGCAGGGGGCTCGCCCCGCGAGGCCGAGGCCGTCCGTGTACGCCACGACCACCGGGCGGCCCCGGACGGGGCGGCGCCCGAGGAAGGCGCCCCGTCCGCCCTCGGCGCGGCGGCCGCGGCCGGCACCGCGTCCCCGGAGGACGCGGAATCCCCGGAGGGCGCGGCAGTTCCCGGCAGCTCCGGGGATTCCGACGACTTCCCGTTGGCCGCGCCCGACCCCCGTACGGCGGAACACGCGCCCGCCTCCCCGGCCGCACCCGCCTCCGGGACGAAGGTCTGTGTGGCGTGCCGCTCCGGCCGGGTGGACCCGGACGGCTACTGCGAGAACTGCGGGCACGCACAGCCCCGTGAGCGCGACCACATGGAGCACGAACTCGACGCGGTGGCCGCCGTCAGCGACCGGGGGCTGCGCCACCACCGCAACGAGGACTCCTTCGCCCTCTCCTCGACCGCGCTGCCGGACGGTTCGTCCGCCGTCGTCGCGATCGTCTGCGACGGGGTCTCCTCGGCGAGCCGCCCCGACGAGGCGTCGGCCGCCGCCGCGAACGCCGCCAACGAGGCGCTCCTGGCCTCCCTCCCCCGTGGTACGCACCCGCAGCAGGCGATGCACGAGGCGATCGTCGCCGCGTCCGAGGCGGTCAACGCCCTGGCGCAGGAACCGGCCGGAGCGAGGGAGCCCGACACGCACCGCCATCAGAACGCCCCGGCCTGCACCCTGGTCGGCGCGGTCATGGCGGGCGACCTGCTGATCATCGGCTGGGTCGGCGACAGCCGGGCCTACTGGGTGCCGGAGGACCGGGCCCGGCCCACCGCCCGGCTCACCGAGGACGACTCCTGGGCCGCGCAGATGGTGGCGGCCGGGCTGATGAACGAGGCGGAGGCGTACGCGGACGACCGCGCCCACGCCATCACCGGCTGGCTCGGCGCCGACGCGTACGAACTGGAGCCGCACACCGCCGCGTTCAAGCCGGACCGGCCGGGCCTGGTGGTCGTGTGCACGGACGGCCTGTGGAACTACGCGGAGTCCGCCGAGGAGATGGCCGCCGCCGTCCCGGCCGATGCCCGCGAGCGTCCGCTGCACGCCGCCCGGGTGCTGGTCGGTCACGCCCTCGACGGCGGGGGCCACGACAACGTAACGGTGGCACTGATGCCGTTCGCCGTACGGCCGCAAGGGGCAGGATCGGCCCGCGAAACCGTGTGAACCTCAAGGAGCCGACCATGGCCAACTTCTCCAAGTCGAACGTGCCGCAGTTCTCCGTCGAGGTGTACCAGAACGCGTTCCTGCCCGAGGGAGGCCGCGAGGTCAACGCCATCGTGACCGTCACCTCGACGGGCGGCGGCACCACCGGCGGGATACCCCTGGCGGATTCGGGGGCCGCGTACGGGGCGGGGCGGGGGCCGAGCGCCGCCGTCGTGCTGATGGTCGACTGCTCGGGCTCGATGGACTACCCGCCGACGAAGATGCGCAACGCGCGTGACGCGACGGCGGCGGCCGTCGACACCCTGCGCGACGGCACCCTGTTCGCGGTGGTCGCCGGGACGCATGTCGCCCGGGACGTCTATCCGGGCGACGGGCGGCTCGCGGTCGCCGACGCGCACACGAAGGCACAGGCCAAGGAGGCCCTGCGCAGGCTCAGCGCCGGCGGGGGCACCGCGATCGGCACCTGGCTGGGACTGGCCGACCGGCTGCTGGGCTCGGCCGACGCGGCCATCCGGCACGGCATCCTGCTGACCGACGGCCGCAACGAGCACGAGGCGCCCGAGGATCTGCGGGCGGCGCTGGACGCCTGCGCGGGCCGGTTCACCTGCGACGCCCGCGGGGTGGGCACCGACTGGGAGGTGAAGGAGGTCACCGGCATCGCCGCCGCCCTCCTCGGCACGGCCGACATCGTCGCCGACCCCTCGGGCCTGGCCGCGGACTTCACGCGGATGATGGAGAACGCCATGGACAAGGAGGTCGCGGACGTGGCGCTGCGGCTCTGGACTCCGGTGGGGGTGGAGATCCGGTTCGTGAAGCAGGTCGCGCCGACCGTGGCGGACCTGACCGGGCGGCGCACCGAGGCGGGCCCCCGCGCCGGGGACTACCCGACCGGTTCGTGGGGCGACGAGTCACGGGACTACCACGTGTGCGTACGGGTTCCGGAGGCCGGGATCGGCCAGGAGATGCTGGCGGCACGGGTCTCCCTGATCCTGCCCGACCCCTCGGGCACGGGCGTGCCGCAGCCCCTGTCGCAAGGGCTCGTACGGGCGGTGTGGACGGACGACATGGCGGCGTCCACCTCGATCAATCCGCATGTCGCGCACTACACGGGCCAGGCCGAGCTGGCGCAGGTCATCCAGCAGGGCCTGGAAGCGCGCAAGTCGGGCGATTTCCACGGCGCGACGGCCAAGCTGGGGCGTGCGGTACAGCTGGCGTCGGCATCCGGGAACCAGGACACCGCGCGGCTGCTCTCGAAGGTGGTCGACGTCGTCGACGCCGCGACAGGTACTGTGCGACTGAAGGCGAAGGTCGCGGAAGCGGACGAGATGACCCTCGAAACGCGCTCGACCAAGACCGTTCGCGTCAAGAAGTAGCACGGTCCGGTCATCCGTTGACCACAGGCCGTGAGCACAGAACAGCCCGACGTACTCGCTGAGCAACGACGCCGCGATCGACAGCAATGACGGCCTCCGCGGCCGGAAGAGGAGAGGGGGAAGCGCCGACATGCCGACCTGCCCGAACGGACACCAGTCGGGTTCCGAGGACTGGTGCGAGGTCTGCGGACACCGCATGGCCCCGGGCGGTGCGCCCGCGGGCGCCGTGCCCCCGCCGCCTCCGCCGCCGCCCGCGCCCGGTTACGGCTACCCGCAGCCGGGTTCCGGCGCCGATGGCGGCCCGCCCACCATGCAGGCGGAGCTCTGCCCGCAGTGCCGCACGCCGCGTGAGGCGATGGCGCCGTTCTGCGAGGAGTGCCGCTGGAACTTCCTCACCAACAAGGCGACCTCCTACACCCCGCTGGCACCGCAGCACGGTACGCCCGGCGGCCCGCCGCCCGGCCTCAGCCTGCCGCCCGGCTTCCAGTCCCAGAGCCCCGCCGGTCCCGGCGGCCAGGGCGGTCCCGGCGCACAGTACGGTCCCGGCGGTCAGGGTGGCCCCGGCGGCCAGCACGGCTCCGGTGCTCCCGGCGGTCAGGGTGGTCAGCACGGCCCCGGCGGTCAGGGCGGCCCCTCCGGCGAACCCCGGGCGCACGACCCGTTCGACTACCAGGGCTCGCGCCCCTCGCAGATGAACCGTCCCGCCGAGCCGCTCGCCCCCGAGCAGAACGGCCCGCAGGGGCACGGCGGTCAGGGCGGGCCTCCGCCGCAGTCGTTCCGGCAGGGGCCCCCGCCGCCGTCGTTCCAGCAGCGGGGAAATCCGGCCGCAGCAGCAGTCGGCCCCGTCGGCACCCTCGCCGTTCGAGCCGCAGCAGTCGGCCCCTTCGGCGTCCTCGTCGTTCGAGCCCCGGCAGTCCTCGCCCTTCGCACCGCAGCAGCAGTCGGCGCCGCCCGCGCCGCCGCACTCGTCGGGGCACACGGGCGGCGGGGACGACTGGGTGCTGCCGCCGCCCTCCCGGGCGCAGGCCCCGCAGCCACCCCAGCAGTTCCAGCAGCCCGGCCCCCACCAGGGCCAGGGGCCGGGGCACGGCCAGGGGTACGACGGTCACGGCGGCCCGGACCAGGGACACGCGGGACACGGCCAGGGCGGCCCGGACCAGGGGTACGACCAGGGCGGTCAGCAGCACGCCGGGGTGCCCGGCCAGGGGCGGCAGCAGCAGCCCGTCTCCTGGACGGCCGTGATCGCTCCCGACCGCGCGTACTTCCTGGCGATGATGCAGCGCAGCGGCCCCGAGGCCAGCGGGCTGAACCTGCCCGCGTACTCCCCGGAGCAGCGCCTTCCGCTCACCGGCGGCCAGGTCACCATCGGGCGGCGGCGGCAGAGCACCGGTGAGTCCCCCGACGTCGACCTGTCGGTGCCCCCGGAGGACCCGGGCGTCTCGCACCAGCACGCGGTGCTGGTGCAGCAGCCCGACGGCGGCTGGGCGGTCGTCGACCAGAACTCCACCAACGGCACCACGCTGAACGGCGCCGAGGAGCCGATCCAGCCCTACGTCCCCGTTCCGCTCCAGGACGGCGACCAGGTGCACGTCGGGGCGTGGACGACGATCACGCTCCACCGGGACTGAGCGGCCGGCCCGGCCCTCCGGGGCCGGGCCCGTGCCGCCTCAGCCGGCGGCGAGCGGCCAGGTGTACGGGCCCTGCGGGTCGTCGAGCCAGGCCCACTGGCGGCCCCGGCCGACCGTGACGCCGTACCTCTCCCGCTGCGGGCGCCCCTCGCGCTCCCAGAGGGAGAGGGCCTCGTGCGGATCGAGGGCTCCCGCGCTCAGGGTCAGCAGGAACCGGAAGAGGTCGTCCCCGGCCACCCGGCGCGGCAGCGCGCCGAGGTACGGAAGGGAGTCGCCCACCGGGTGCGCCCCGCGCAGCGGCACGAAGTACGCGGGGGTGTGCAGGAAGTGCCCCTCCGCGCGCGGGCCGTGCGCCGTCCCGCGGACCCGGAGCGAGACCAGGCCCGTGGCGAGGGGCGCGATGATCCGTGCCCCCGGACGGCACTGCTCCGGCCAACTGCGCGGTACGGACGGCAGGGTGCAGGTCCCGATGATCCGGTCGTACGGGGCGCGCGCCGGGCAGCCCCGTGCTCCGTCGCCGGTGACCACCGTCGGATGGCGGCCGGCCGCGGCGAGGTGGCCGCGGGCGGCGTCCGTGATCTCCGGGTCCAGATCGACGGTGGTCACCGCCGGATCGCCGAGCCGGTGGGCGAGCAGGGCCGCGTTGTAGCCGGGGCCGGTACCGATCTCCAGGACGGTGTGCCCGTCCTCGACGCCGAGGGCGTCGAGCATCAGGGCCATCAGGGACGGCTGGCTGGAGGACGAGACGAGTTCGCCGTCCTTGAGGCGGGTGGCCAGTGCCTCGTCCGTGTACACCCCGCGCAGCCAGCGGGAGCGGCGCTCGGGGTCGGGGTCCTCGCCCCGGAGGCGTTCGTAACCCCGGACGCCGTGCACGTAGAAGAACGGTACGAACAGGTGGCGGGGGACCTCGGCGAAGGCGGTGCGCCAGGCGGGGTCGGTGAGCGCGCCCCGCGCCGCGATCACCCGGACCAGGGCCTCCCGCGCCGCGTCGGCCTCGGCGTCGGAGACGGACGGGGAGGAGCCGTACCGCTGTGTGCCCATACCTCCACTGTCCTGCGCCGGGACCGCGCGGGCGAACGGTACGGCGAACGCGCGCCCGCCGAACACCCTCGGTGCGCCCGCCCTTGGTCCTAGGACCCCCGTCCTCGGCCGGAGCGTCTGCGACCATGGACGGGTGACTGAGATTCCGCGCGACACGCTTCAGGAGCAGACCTTCTACGAGCAGGTCGGCGGCGAGGCGACCTTCCGGCGCCTGGTCCACCGCTTCTACGAGGGCGTGGCGGGCGACGAACTGCTGCGGCCGATGTATCCGGAGGAGGATCTGGGTCCGGCCGAGGAGCGGTTCGCGCTGTTCCTGATGCAGTACTGGGGCGGCCCGCGCACCTACAGCGATCACCGGGGGCACCCCCGGCTGCGCATGCGGCACGCGCCGTTCCGGGTGGACCGGGCGGCCCATGACGCCTGGCTGTCCCATATGCGGGTGGCGCTGGACGAGCTGGGACTCGCGCCGGAGCACGAGCGGCAGTTGTGGGACTACATGACGTACGCCGCCGCCTCGATGATCAACACCGCGGACTGATCACGTCCCGGCACCGATCAGTCACCCGTGCGTGACGCATGAGCGGTCCGTGACCGAACGACTCCGGAATCCGATCCTCCACCTCCGCATAACGATCACGATCGCGTCAAGGTGCACCGGCAAGCGGTTACCGGAACCCGGTCGCCTCTGACAGCATCACCGGTACGCCGGGGGGCGTGCGCATGCGGTGTTTCCGGGGCTGGGGGATCAGGTGACGGGTTTCGTCCTTCTGCGGGTGCGGGCTCATCGCCTGTTGCTCTCCGCGGCCCTCCTCGCCGTTCTGCTGACCACGTCCGTCCTGGCCGCGCTCACCGCGTTCTCCAGCTCTGTGGGCGACGCGGCCCTGCGCCACTCGCTCACCCACGGTTCCGCCGCCTCCGCCTCCCTCCTCGTCACCGCCTCCGTGGACCACGAGCGGCGCGCCGAGGCCGACGACGCCGTCCGCGAGGCGTCCCGCGACGCCTTCGACGGGCTGCCCGTGACGGTGGGAAAGCTGGAGAGCTCGGGGTCGTACGCCCTGCCGCGTACGCTCCAGGAACCGGCCGCCCGGCGCGGCGAGCCGGACCTGACCCAGTTCGCCGCCCTCGACCGCACGCGCGTACGGATCACCGAGGGCGAGGCCCCCGCGGCCGGCTCCGAAGGCGGCGGGCCCGTCCAGGTCGCGCTGCCCGCGGTCGCCGCCGAGGCGCTGAAGCTCAGGCCGGGCGGACGGTTCACGGTCACCGACCGGCTGCGCGGGAAGAAGCAGCAGGTCCTGGTCACCGGTGTCTACGAGGCCGCCGACCAGGCCGATCCGTACTGGCAGCTCGATCCGCTCGGCGGGCGCGGGGTCCGCAAGCTGGCCTTCACCACGTACGGCCCGCTGCTCACCGAACCCTCGGCCCTCGCCTCCGGCACACTCAGCGGCGGGAACACGGCCTGGCTGGCCACCGCCGACTTCGCCGGGCTGACCACCGGCTCCATGGCGGGGCTGCGCGAGGCATCGGCCGCCGCCCCGAAGGCCCTGTCCGCCGCCCCGGTCTTCTCCTCCGGCATCACCGCGCGGACGTCGCTGCCGACCGTGCTCGACCAGCTCGACCGGGCGCTGCTCGTCTCCCGTTCCACGCTGATGATCGTCGCGGTGCAGCTGGTGCTGCTCGCCGCGTACGCCCTGCTGCTGGTGGCCCGGCTCCTGAACAGCGAGCGCGACGGCGAACGCGAGCTGCTGCGGGCGCGGGGCGGCAGCCGGGGCCGGATCACCTCGTTCGCCGCGTTGGAGGCGCTGCTGCTCGCCGTGCCCGCCGCCGTGGTCGCCCCCCTGCTCGCGGGGCCGCTGACCGGGCTGCTGGCCGAGCGCGGCGCCCTGTCCCGGATCGGACTGCGGGTCGGCGAGTCCTCGGCGGGCACCGTGTGGCTGGTCTCCGCGGGCGTCGCGCTGGCCTGCGCGCTGGCCGTGGTGGCCCCGTCGCTGGCGACCGGGGCGGGCGGGCGCGGAACCCGCGCGGCGTCGCTGCCCGGCCCGGTGCGGGCGGGCGCGGACCTCGGGCTGCTCCTGATCGCGGCGGTGGCGTACTGGCAGCTCGACCGGCAGGCCGGCGGCGGGGCGCTCAGCGGCGACCGGGCGGGCGACCTCGGGGTCGATCCCCTGCTGGTGGTCGCCCCCGCCCTGGCGCTGCTCGCCGGGACGGTCCTGACCCTGCGGCTGCTGCCGCCGGCCGCGAAGCTCGCCGAGCGACGCGCGGCCAGGGGCCGGGGGCTGCCCGCGGCCCTGGCGGGCTGGCAGTTCAGCCGCCGCCCCCTGCGCGGTGCGGGTCCGGTGCTGCTGCTGGTCCTGTCGGTGGCGATGGGCATGCTGGCGATCGGGCAGAGCGCCTCGTGGAACCGTTCGCAGTCCGACCAGGCCGACTTCGCCTCCGGCGCCTCGGTGCGGATGGTCGGCGGGACCGGGGGCGGCCCGGCCGCGGCCGGCGCCTACAGTTCCCTGCCCGGCGTGCGGCAGGCCGCCCCCGCCTACCGGGCGGACGTGGAGGTCTCCGGCGGACGCGTGGCCGAGGTCGTCGCCCTGGACACGGCCCACGCGGACGAGCGGATGCTGCTGCGCTCCGACCTCGCCGACGAGAGCCCCCGCCGGCTGTTCGAGGCCATCGCCCCGAAACCGGCCCCACGCCCCGGCCTCGTCCTGCCGAAGGACGGCACCCGGTTGAAGCTGGACCTGCGGATCACCACGGTGGCGTCGAAGCGCTCCGGGTCCGCCCCGGCCCCGGACGAGGAGGCGCCGGTGGCGACCGTGCTCCTGGAGGACCGCTACGGGCTGCCCTACCGCGCCCTGGCCGGCCCGGTGCCCGTGGACGGCGGACCGGTGGCGGTGTCCGTGCCGGTGTCGGCGGCGGGCGGCCTGGCCGTGACCGGCATCGAGCTGGACGGCCGACCGCCGGGGGAACGCGCGCGGAAGCACAGGATCTCGGTGGGCGATGTACGCGTGGTCACGGCCTCCGGCGCCGAACGTCCGGTCGCGGTGACCGGATCGGTGCGCTGGGACGCGTCCATGACGTTGACCGAGTCCGGCGAGGTCGAGCCGGGCAAGCCGCCGGTACGCAACGGCGCCACGGGCCTGCCGGACTTCACCTACGACACCGGGGTGGGCCGGACGGACGCCTGGGAGCCGGTCACCAGCACCCTGCGGATCACGGCCGCCCGCCCCCGGCCCACGGCCGTCAAGGCGGTGGCGACGGACGCCTACTTGAAGAGCACGAACGCGGAACTGGGCGACGGGATCGATCTCACCCTCGCCGGGAACACCGTCCGGGTGACGCTGGCCGAGTCGGTGCGGCGCCTTCCGACCACGGAGTCGGCGGAGCCGCCCGGCGCCGAGGACCCGTCGGGTGACGGCGGTGCGCTGCTGGTGGACCTCAAGGCCGTCACCGAGGTCCTGGCCCACCGGCCGACCGCCACGATCGAGGCGACCGAATGGTGGCTGAGCACCGCCCCCGGCGACGCCGCGAAGACGGCCGCCGCCCTGCGGGCCCTGCCGGACACCGACCCGGCGCAGGTCCTGGTCCGCGCGGAGGCCGCCCAGCGCCTGGTGGACGACCCGCTGGGGGCCGGGCCGCAGTCGGCGCTGCCGGCCGTCGCGGTGGTCGCCGCCGCGCTGGCGGCGGTCGGCTTCGCCGTCAGCGCCTCGGGGTCCCGGCGCGAACGGTCGGCCGAACTGGGCGTGTTGCGGGCGCTCGGCGCCCCGCGCCGCCAGCTGGCCCGCATGGTCGCCGCCGAGCAGGGCGTGCTGATCGCCCTCGCGCTGCTGATCGGGCTCGGCATCGGCACGGTGCTGACCCGTGCCGTCGTCCCGCTGATCGTGCTGACCGGGCAGGCGGGACGGCCCGTTCCGCCGGTGCTGGTCGACCTGCCCGCCGGGCAGGTCGCCGCGCTGCTGGGGTGCGTCGCCGCACTGCCTCTCGTGATCGTCGCGACGATGGCGCTGCGCCGCGGGGACCCGGCGGTCACACTGCGCCACCAGGGGGACCACTGATATGAGCGACGACAAGCGGGCGGCCGAGGCCCCCTGGATCCGTACCCGGCTGCGGACCGCGCCCGGTGCGGCGTCGGCCCTCGCGGTGCTGGTGCTGGTGACGGCGTTCCTCGCCGCGGCGTTCCCGCGGGCCGTGGACGCGTACGAGACGAAGGGGCTGCGCCACGACATCCTGACGGCCGCTGCGAGCCGCAGCGTCGTGGAGGTCTCCCGTCCGCAGCCCGGTCTCGAACTGCCGCAGGCGCAGCGGGAGGCCGAACTGCGCAGTGGTGAGCTGGCGCGGGTCGGCGGCAAGCTGCTCAAGGCGCTTCCCGCACCGCTGCGCGCCGACACCTCGTCGGTCGCGTACGGGGTGCGCACCACGGAGGGGGTGACGGCGACCGAGCCGTGGCTGCCGAGGCCCGACGCGATTCCGCCGCGGCTCTCCTACGTGGCACAGTCGGGGCTGAAGGAACACGCCACCCTGGCCTCGGGCGCCTGGCCGACGACACCTCAGCAGGTGACCTCGGAATCCCGTGCGGTGCAGGGCGCGGTCACCGAGGAGACGGCGGCCGAGCTGAAGGTGAAGGTCGGCGCGACCGTCGAGCTGCTCACCGCGGCCCGGAAGCCCATCACCGTGACGATCACCGGCATCGTGGCCCCGCGCGATCCGCGCGGCAGCTACTGGTCCGCCGATCCGCTGCTGCGCTCCCCGTCCCTGGTCCCGGACCCGGAGGCACCCTTCCCGGTGTACTACTGGACCGGCACCGTCCTGCTGGCCGAGGACGCCGGTCCCGCGCTCCTGAGCACAACCGCCGAACCCGTCCTCTACTGGCGGATCCCGCCCGACCCGGCCGGGCTGACCGGCCCCGACGGCGCACGGCTGACGTCCGTCATCGCCTCGCTGGAGAGCGGCCCCGGACTGTTGAAGGTGCGGGAGACCGCCGGGGACACCGCGGTGTTCGCCACCGGGCTCGGCCACATCGTGGGGGCCAACGCGCGGATGCGCGACGCGATCGGCCCCGTCATCGCGGTCGCCGCCCTCGGGATCGGCTCGGTGGCCGCCGTCGTCCTGCTGATGACGGGCTCCCTGATCTCCGGCCGCCGCCGCGCCGAACTGGCCCTGATGCGTTCGCGCGGCGGCTCGCTGCGCGGCATCGGCGGCCGGCTGCTCGCGGAGACCGCGGTGACCGTCCTGCCCGCGAGCGCGCTCGGCCTGCTCCTCGCTACGCTGCTCGTGGGCGAGGGTGAGGGCCGGTGGTGGCCGGGCGCGCCGGCGGCGGCCGGGGTCGGGCTCCTGGTGTGCGTCGCCCTGCCGCTGCGGACGACGCTCCAGCACATCCGGCCCGTCCTGGGCACACCCCGCGAGGACCTGGTGAGCGCCCGGCCGTCGCGCCGCCGCACCGTCGTCGAACTGACCCTGGTCGTGCTGGCGGCCGGCGCGGTGACGGCGCTGCGCCGGCGCGGCACGTCCACCGAGGGCGGCACCGACCTGCTGGTCAGCGCCGCGCCCGTGCTGGTCGCGCTGATCGCGGCGCTGGTACTGGTGCGGCTCCACCCGCTGCCCCTGCGGCTCGCCGCCCGCCCCGTGGCCCGGCTGCGCGGGGCGATCGGCTTCCTCTCGCTGGCCCGCGCCGGCCGGTCCTCGGCCGGTGGGGCGCTGCCGCTGCTCGCCCTGCTGCTGGCGCTGGCCACGGCGGCGTTCGGCGGTTCGGTGATCGCGGGCATCGGGGACGCGCGGGACGGGGCGGCGATGGCGGCGGTCGGTGCGGACGCGCGGGTCAGCGGCGCGGGCGAGCGCACGACGCTCCCCGACGAGCTGGTCCGTACGGTGAGCGGACTGGACGGCGTACGGGACGCGGCGCCGGTGCGGATCGAGTACGGCGTGGTCCTCCCGGAGGCGGCTCCCGGCGGGGCCGGGGCCACGGGCCCGGACGGCGGCGACGGGACGGGTGCCGGTACGGGCACGGCCACGGACTCCAGGACGGCGGCCCTGGTGGGGGTCGACCCCCTGTCGTACGCGCGGGCGGCCCGCGCCGCCGGGCTCCCGGACTTCCCGGCCGACCGGCTGCGAGCCACCGGCTCCACCGCCCGCCCGGCCAAGGGCGGCGAGGGCGGCTCCGAACGGGTCCTGCCGGTCATCGCCTCCCCCGGGGTGGCGGCCCGGCTGGGCAAGGAGCCGCGCGCGCTCAAGACGCTGTCCGGCGACTTCACGGTGCGGGTCGTGGGGACCACGGAGCGCGCCGCGGCCGTCTCCCCCACCGACTTCCTGATCGTGAACTCCGCCTCCCTGGAGCGGGGCGCGCCCACCACGCTGCTCCTCGCCGGGGCGCCGGAGGCCGGAAAGCTGCGTGCGGCGGTCGCGGAGAGCGGCGAGAAGTACACCGTGAAGCTGCGTTCCGAGGAGCGCGCGCGGTATGTGGACACCCCGATGCAGGCGGGGGCCGAGCGGATCTACCTCGCGGCCGTCGCGGCGGGGGCCGGGTACGCGCTGCTGGCCGTCCTGCTGTCGCTGCTCCGGACCGCGCCGGAGCGCAAGACCCTGCTGGCGCGGCTGCGCACGATGGGGCTCACCACCGCGCAGGGCCGGCGGCTGCTGGCCTTCGAGGCGACGCCGCAGGCGCTGATGGCGGCGGGCGGCGGGCTGTTCACCGGCTGGGCGACCATCGCCCTCCTCTCCCCCGGCATCGACCTGGTGCCGCTGGCGCTCGCGGGCGTCGCCGGATCGGACACGAGCCCCGTCACGCTGCGCACCGACCTCTGGTCGCTGGGGCTGCCCGCCGCCGGGGTGGTGGCGCTCGCCGCCGCGGTCGCCGCCGTTCAGGCCTGGTGGGCGAGCCGCCGCGGATCGATCACCGAACTCAGGGCAGGAGACTCCCGATGACCTCGTCCACCGAGACGGCAGGCACGGCCCGCGCGGCCGGAACGACGCTGGCGGAGCTGGAGCGGCGGGCCGCGGCCCGCCGGGACCGCCCGTCCTACGGACACGACGCGCTGATCGCCTGCGACCGCGTGGTGCGGATCTTCACCACGGACGGGGTGGAGGTGCAGGCGCTCCAGGGTCTCGATCTGCTGGTCCAGGAGGGCGAGTTGATGGCCCTGGTGGGGGCGTCGGGCAGTGGGAAGTCGACGCTGATGAACATCCTGGCGGGCCTGGACGTGCCGACCGCCGGCTCGGCGAAGGTCGCGGGCTGCGATCTGCTGTCGATGGGCCCGAAGGAACGGCTGCGCTACCGCCGGGACGTGGTCGGCTTCGTCTGGCAGCAGACCGCCCGCAACCTGCTCCCGTACCTCACGGCGATCCAGAACATCACCCTGCCCATGCAGTTGCGCGGTGGCGGCGGCAAGCGCGAACGGGCCGCCCGCGCCGAGTCGTTGCTCGCCATGCTCGACATCGAGCAGTGCCGCGACCGGCGGCCCCAGCAGCTGTCCGGCGGTCAGCAGCAGCGGGTGGCGATCGCGGTGGCGCTGGCCAACTCCCCGTCCGTCCTGCTGGCGGACGAGCCGACCGGTGAGCTGGACTCGGCCACCGGGGAGCAGGTCTTCGCCGCGTTCCGGCGTGCCAACGAGGAGTTGGGCACCTCGATCGTGATCGTCACCCACGACCAGGCGGTCGCGGACGAGGTGCGGCGTACGGTCGCCATCCGCGACGGCCGTACGTCCTCCGAGGTGCTGCGCCGCACGGAGGTGGACGCGGCGACGGGCCAGGAGTCGCAGGTGGCCCGCGAGTACGCGATGCTCGACCGGGCGGGGCGGCTCCAGCTGCCCGCGGACCACACGCGGGCGCTGGGCATGGAGCACCGGGTGCTGCTGGAGCTGGAGCAGGACCACATCGGCGTCTGGCCGGACACCCACGGAGCCGGGAAGAAGCCGGACGGGCCCGCGCAGGAGGCGTCGCCCACGAAGTGACGTCGGGCGCGGCTGCCTCGATCCCGCCCGGCTGCCTCAGCGGCGCCGGACCGCCTCGGCGCATCCGTCCCCCGGCCGCGCGGTGCTGCCCGGCCCGCGTCAGCCGCGTCCGACCGAGAGGCTGAGTCCGCCGGGGCCGCCCAGTCCGCCGACCGGGTCGCGGCGCAGGGCGATCGAGCCGAACGGCGTCCGCAGCCGCAGCCAGCCGCCCGCCGAGAGCAGCGAGACGGGGAAGTCCGGGTCGGGGCGGAGGAAGCCGAGGGACTGGGCGGCGTGCACGGCGCGCAGGGGCAGCCCGGTGGCGCCGACCTGCCGGGACCAGATCTCGCGGCCCATGCGGTCCCGTTCGGCGCGGGTGCGCAGCTCGTCGGGGAGCGCCTCGTCCCGGCGGCGGAATTCGGCGACGGCCAGATCGAGCGCGGTGCGCAGGGCGTCGGGCCGGGGCAGACCGGCCACCTCCCGCCAGGGCCCCCGAGGCGGCAGGACGCCGGTCCAGGGCGGCCCGGTGACGGGTGCGGGCAGCGCACCGCCGCCCGTACCGCCCGCGCCCTCCGTACCGGGGGCGTCCAGGGACTCCAGCAGCTCGCCGGCCGACACCGTGACGTCGAGCGTCGCGGGGCCGGCCAGGCGGGCCGCACGGATGGCGAGGACCTCGAAGGACGGCGGACGGCCGAACACGGCGAGCGCGTCGCCGCCGCCCGCCTGCAACCGGACCGCCGCGGCCCGGTCGTAGTGGAGCAGCCGGCCGAGGAAGGCGGCGAGATCCGCCGCCTCCCCCGCGTCGGCGAACCGCAGCGACTGCACGGGCACGGTCATGCCGCGGCGGGCTCCTCTGCCAGGTACTGCTGGAGGAAGAACTTCTCCTCCGCGGTGATCCGCCGGGGCCGTCCGGCGGCCAGGTCGTACGGCACGACGACGGTCGAGGCGCGTACGTACACCTGGTCGGCGTCCTTGACCTCGTAGGCGATCGTCAGCGACGCGGCGCCGATCTTCGTGACCCAGGACTCCACGGTCACCGGCTCGTGCCGGTGGACCAGCGGCCGTACGTAGTCGATCTCGTGACGGGCCACGACGGACCCGCCCGAGAACGACGGCGAACCGTCCCCGGGCGCCAGCCGGAACATGAAGTCGATGCGCGCCTCCTCCAGGTAGCGGAGGAAGACCACGTTGTTGACGTGGCCGAAGGCGTCCATGTCCGACCAGCGCAGGGGGCAGCTGTACAGGTGACGAGCCAAGACGATCAGCCTCGCGTGAGCTTCTTGTACGTGGCACGGTGCGGACGGGCCGCGTCCGCGCCGAGACGCTCGATCTTGTTCTTCTCGTACGACTCGAAGTTGCCCTCGAACCAGTACCACTTGGAGTCACCCTCGTAGGCGAGGATGTGCGTGGCGACCCGGTCCAGGAACCAGCGGTCGTGGGAGATGACCACCGCCGCGCCCGGGAACTCCAGGAGGGCGTTCTCCAGCGAGGACAGGGTCTCGACGTCGAGGTCGTTGGTGGGCTCGTCGAGGAGCAGCAGGTTGCCGCCCTCCTTGAGCGTCAGCGCCAGGTTGAGGCGGTTGCGCTCACCACCGGAGAGGACGCCGGCCGGCTTCTGCTGGTCCGGGCCCTTGAAGCCGAACGCGGAGACATAGGCGCGGGACGGCATCTCGACCTGGCCGACGTTGATGTAGTCCAGCTCGTCCGAGACGACGGCCCAGAGGGTCTTCTTCGGGTCGATGTTGGCGCGGGACTGGTCGACGTAGGAGATCTTGACCGTGTCACCGATCTTGACCGAGCCGCTGTCCGGCGTCTCCAGGCCCTGGATCATCTTGAACAGCGTGGTCTTGCCCGCGCCGTTCGGACCGATGACGCCGACGATGCCGTTACGGGGCAGCGTGAACGACAGGTCGTCGATGAGGACCTTGTCACCGAAGGCCTTCGAGAGGTGCTCGACCTCGACGACGATGGAACCGAGGCGCGGGCCCGGCGGGATCTGGATCTCCTCGAAGTCCAGCTTCCGCATCTTGTCGGCCTCGGCCGCCATCTCCTCGTACCGGGCGAGACGGGCCTTGGACTTGGTCTGGCGCCCCTTGGCGTTCGACCGCACCCACTCCAGCTCCTCCTTGAGGCGCTTCTGGCGCTTCTCGTCCTTGCGCCCCTCGACCTTGAGGCGGGCGGCCTTCTTGTCGAGGTAGGTGGAGTAGTTGCCCTCGTAGGGGATGGCGCGGCCGCGGTCGAGCTCCAGGATCCACTCGGCGACGTTGTTCAGGAAGTACCGGTCGTGGGTGACCGCGACGACGGCGCCGGCGTACTTGGAGAGGTGCTGCTCCAGCCAGTTCACCGACTCGGCGTCGAGGTGGTTGGTGGGCTCGTCGAGGAGGAGCAGGTCCGGGGCCTCGATGAGGAGCTTGCAGAGCGCCACGCGGCGCTTCTCGCCACCGGAGAGGTTGGTGACCGGCCAGTCGCCGGGCGGGCAGCCCAGGGCGTCCATGGCCTGCTCCAGCTGGGCGTCCAGGTCCCACGCGTTGGCGTGGTCCAGGTCTTCCTGGAGCTTGCCCATCTCCTCCATCAGCGCGTCGGAGTAGTCGGTCGCCATCAGCTCGGCGACCTCGTTGAAGCGCTTGAGCTTGCCCATGATCTCGGCTGCGCCGTCCTGGACGTTCTCCAGGACGGTCTTCGACTCGTCGAGCTTCGGCTCCTGCATGAGGATGCCGACGGTGAAGCCGGGCGACAGGAACGCGTCGCCGTTGGACGGCTGCTCCAGGCCCGCCATGATCTTCAGCACCGTGGACTTACCGGCGCCGTTGGGGCCCACGACACCGATCTTCGCGCCGGGCAGGAAGTTCAAGGTGACGTCATCAAGGATCACCTTGTCGCCGTGCGCCTTGCGCGTCTTGCGCATGGTGTAGATGAACTCAGCCAAGAGAAACCGTCCGGCAGCAATAGAGGTGTGGGCAGATACATCCATCTTGCCTGACACCGGCCCCCGGACGGAAACCCGTCCGGGGGCCGGTGTCAGGGCGCGGGTGGTTCCCCGGATCCCGAAGGTCACTCACCGTCGGTGTGCGGCTGCTTCCGGCGGAGCAGGAAGACCGCGCCGCCGCCCACGACGAGCAGGCCGATGGCGACGGCGGCGACCATCGAGGTGGCGCTGGACCCGCCCGTCGCGGCGAGGTCGCCCTCCAGCCCGGACGTGCCCGACCCGGTCGTGGCGGGGACGGACCGCTGGGCGCTCCGGGTGCCGATGCCGTTGCCCGCGCCCTCCTCCTCCAGGACGCTGCCACTGGTGGCGCAGTCGAGCACCCCGGTGAAGGTATGGCTGAACCCGGCGGGCCCGGTGATGGTGACGTCGTACGCCTGGTCCTCGGCGACCGGGACCGTCACCGTGCGGGTCTCCCCGGCGGCGACGGTGTGCTCGGCCCCGGCCAGCTCGAAGGTGTACGGCTCGTCGCCCCGGTTGGCGGCGGTGACGTCCACCCCGCCCTCGGCGCAGTTCTTCCGCGCGGTCAGCGCGGGGGCGGCGCCGGTCTCGGCCCAGGTGGCGGTGGCGCGGGCGGAGACCGTGGATTCGCTGGAGCCGGCCAGGATCTGGGTCTGGGTGCGGCCGGCCCCGGCGAAGGCCCGGCCGACCGGCACGGAGGTGGTGGCCTGGACGCCCAGGGAGGCGGTGCCGTCGGGGGTGTCCTTCGCCACGTCGAAGTAGAGCCGGTCCCCGTCCTCGGCGTCGGTGACGGGGGCGCCCTTCTCGTCGGTGATCCGGACGCCGCCGGCCGACGCGTCGGCCGGCGGCGCCACCGAGACCTGGTCCGCGTCGGTGCGGACGGTCACGGGGCCGAGCCGCTCACCGGACCGGCCGGAGACGGCCGCCGGCTCCAGGGTCAGCGAGGGCCGGGGCTCCTTCACCGCACGCGCGCGGCGGTGCAGCCAGTCGGCGAGCTTCTCCGCCTGCTTGTCCGAGGCGGTGACGTCGGCGTCGTCCGAGTAGCGCCAGATGGCGACCTGGGTCCCGGCGGCGGCGGTCCGCTCGGTCAGCGGGCCCGTGCCCGCCGCCTCCGCGAGCGCGGCGAGGTCGTCGACGCGCGGGTAGGAGTGCTGGAGGATCCAGCGGATCTTCCCCGCGTCCCGGTTGCTGTTGAGCGAGGTCTCGGCCCAGGGGGTCTCCAGGTACTTCGCCTGGTCCTGGGTGGGGTTGTGGAGGTCGATGCAGTAGGTCTTGAGTTTGCCGCCGCCGTCCACGGTCATCTCGAAGAGCCCGGCGGGGATCTGCTGGGTCCGGTCGGGTGCGCCGTTCTTCCCCTCGACGCGGAGCACCGCACTGTCGAAGGTCTTCAGCCCGTCGAGCACCGCCGCCGCACCACCGTGGTGGCGGCCCGGTTCGTCGGCCGCGGCGGGTCCCGCGCCCACGAGCGCGGTCGCCGCGACGAGACCGGAGAGCAGCAGCGCGGTGGCCGGGCGGCGGATTCCGCGGCCGGGGGGCGCCCCTGTCGTACCGGACGGCGTGGCGGACCCTGAAGACGCAGAAAACACAGAATTCCCCTCCGGGCGAGACCCTGGCGCGTGGTGCGCGTGTGGGGAATGCCTCGCCAGCAGACCCAAGTGACCCGTGAGCACTGGAATCCTAAAGAACGGGCGAAGGTGGGTCCCCCGTACCGCCCTTCGCCAACCATTCCGAATCGGAATCGTTATCGCGGGATGGTTCCCGTAACAGCCATTTCAAGACACCGCGGCCATGGCGACGGCGGGTTCCCGCTGATTCGGCGCACCTTTCGCGTCGCCCTCGGTGATGCGTTCCGGACGCTCCGTCAGATCGCCTTCCGCTCGCACCGTCCGGCGGAAGGCGGTCGTGCCCCGGCTCAGGTCGTGGCCGACGGCGACGGCTTCGACATCGACGAACGTGCGCCGCTGACCGGCCTGTTCCTCCTCACGGACCTTCAACCGGCCATGCACGACCAGCGGTTCCCCGACCGAAACGGAACCGGCCAGATTGGCGGCGAGCGTCCGCCACGACCAGACGGTGTAGAAGCTGGTGCGGCCGTCCGCCCAGAGTTGTTTCCCGCGGTCCCAGCGGCGCGGAGTGACGGCGAAACGGAATCGCGCCATTCCTCCGGTGGCCGTCTCCCGGAACTCCACCGCGGTCGCGGCGTTACCCACCAGGGTCACCAAGGTCTCGTTCATATCCCGCCCCCGCATTCCTTGTCGCACGGCGTGGCATCGCTCCGCCCGGCGTCGGACCGACGCCGGGCCGCGCCGGTTGCTCCATGGTGGACGCGGGACGGGAATCACGTCGGGGGCTGTGGACTACCGGCCGGTTGTGGAAAACTCCGTCACCGTCACGTACCGCTCACGCACTTCCCGGTAGCGGGCGAGCTCGGCCGAGACCGGGTCCAGGACCCTGGCCCGGCCGCATCCGGCCGCCGCCTCGCGCAGCCGCCGCTCGGCGTCCTGCCCGTACCGCCGGGCCGGGCCCCGGATCGCGGCGGCGCAGGCCCACTCCACCAGCGGGCCGCCGACGACCCCGGCCAGCATGATGAGGGCGGGGACGATGAGCCCCGGCTCCAGGACGCCGATGATCTGGCCGACCAGCCACAGGCCGCCGAAGATCTGCAGGAGCGTCATCGACGCCTGCGCCAGCACGGCGGCCGGCCACCACTTGGGCCGGGGCGGCTTGGCCGGCCGTCCACCGGGCGGAGCCCCGGCGGCGGTGTCCTGCCCCGCCTCCGTCCGGCCGCCCCGCTTGGCCGCACCGGGGGCCCCGGCCTTGACCGCCAGTTCGTCCAGCGCCTCGGGCAGCCCCTGCGCCCCGGTGAACGCGGCTTCGCGGACCGCCTGCGCCCAGGGGCCGGGCAGCCCGTCCGCCGCGTCGTCCGCGACGATCCGTACCGCCTGCTCGACCCGCTGCCGGGCCGTCAGCTCCTCCTCGGGCGGGGTGAGCGCCTGGCCCATCCGGTCCAGGCTGCCGGGCAGGCCCCGGTTCTCGTACCAGCGCCAGAGCCGCAGCCACGGCGTCCCGCAGGCCCGGCTCGCGTTCCTGCGCCACTCCCGCTCGGCGGCCTGCCCGGCGGCGGCCGCGCCGACCGCCTCGGCCAGCCGGTCGGTGAACGCGTCACGGGCCCGCTCGCCGAGGCCGGGCCGCCCGTCGGCCACGTACACCGGGCGCAGCCGGGCCGCCGCCGCGTCGATGTCGGCGGAGAGGCGGCGGGTGGCGGCGGTGCGGTCCTGGACGAAGCGGCCGATGAGTTCGCGGAGTTCGGGCACGCCGTCGCCGGTGAGCGCGGACAGGGACATGACCGTGGCGCCGGGTTCGCCGTGCTCGCCCAGCGCGATCCCGTCCTCGTCGAGGAGGCGGCGCAGGTCGTCGAGGACGAGGTCGGCGGCCTCGCCGGGCAGCCGGTCGGTCTGGTTGAGGACGACGAAGGTGACCTCGGCGTGTCCGGCGAGCGGGCGCAGATAGCGTTCGTGGAGGGCGGCGTCGGCGTACTTCTCCGGGTCGACGACCCAGATCACCGCGTCGACCAGGGCCAGGACCCGGTCCACCTGCTCGCGGTGTTCGGTGGCGGCCGAGTCGTGGTCGGGCAGGTCGACCAGGACGAGCCCCTGCAACGTCTCGTCGGAGGCGGTGGGACCGGGGTGGGGCCTGCGGCGCAGCCGGCCGGGGACGGCGAGGCGGTCCAGCAGCCCTGCGGCCCCGTCGGTCCAGCTGCACGCGATGGGCTGGGAGGTGGTGGGGCGGCGCAGCCCGGTGTCGGAGATCGGGGCCCCGGCGAGCGCGTTGAACAGGGTCGATTTACCGCTGCCGGTGGCGCCCGCGAGGGCGATGACCGTGTGCCGGGAGGAGAGCCGCTGCCGCGCCGCCGCCTCGTCGAGCACGCGTCCCGCTTCGGCGAGGGTGTCCCGGTCGAGCCGGGCACGGGAGAGCCCGACGAGTTCGCGCAGGGCGTCGAGCCGGGTGGGCAGCGGCCCGTCGGCGGGGGCGTACGCCTCCACCTGCGGGTCCGCGTCGTCCTCGGCGGCCGTACGAGGGGCGGGTCCGGCGGCCTCACGGGGCTCGGCCGCCGCCGCGCGCCGGGCGATGAGTCCGTCGTCCCAGCGTCCGTCCGGCTTCCGGGTGCCGCTGTCGTTGCCCTGGTCCTCGTCCGTGACGGCAGTCATCGCTGCCACCTCTCCTTCTGCAGTACGGAAAGCGCGGCGATCAGTTCGGCCTGCGGTTCGGGGGCGACGTCGAGGGCGTCGAGCGGGGCGAGGCGGCGGTCCCGTTCGCCGCCGAGGACCTGGTCGAGGGAGGACGTCAGCAGTTCGCCGCCGCTGTCGCGCAGCCGCAGGGCGCCCTGGGCGCCGATGCGTTCGGCCAGCTGCTCCCCCGCCGCGCGGGCGCGCCGACCGCCGAGGAGGGCGGCGGCGAGAAGGGCGGCGACGTTCTCGGGGGCGGGTGCGACGCTGCGGTCGAGCCGGCGCACCTCCTCCTCGACCAGCTCCTCCAGGACCCGCCGCCACCGGCGCACCGCGACGGAGATCCGCCCTTCGACGTCCTCGGCGGGCCCCCAGCCGCCGGCCTCCCGCCCGGCGTCCTCGAAACGGAAGTGGGCTCCGGCGGGCTCGCGGCGCCACTGGGTGCGGATCTGTTCGTCGGCGGCGGAGACCGAGCACTGGAGCAGGGCGACCAGGCTGTCGACGAGGGCGTCGAGGAGTTCCTCGGGCGAGCTGTAGAGCGGGTAGCCGCGCCACCGGGTCCGCGCGCCCCCGGAGAGGACCGCGCCGCTCCTGAGTCTGCGGCGGATGCGGGCGGCCTCCTTGCCGTACGCCTCCTCGACCACTCCGGTCAGCCGGACGGAAGCGGCGTACTGGGCGGCGACGGCGGAGGCCAGCGCGGGCATCCGGACGTTCAGCGACTCGATGACGCCGGAGGCGGTGCGTCCCACGGCCTGCTGCCGGGCGGCGGGGTCCTGGGCCCGGTGGGCGAGCCAGGCGCGCAGCGGGGCGACGGCGCTGGTGGGGAGGAGCCCGCTGCCGCCGCCGGTGGACTCGGGCAGTTCGGGGATGGTGAACCGGGGTACGTCCCCCAGTCCGGCCCGCGTCAGCAGGGCGGCGTACTGCCGGGAGACCTCGGCGATCACCTGGTGGGGCACCCGGTCGAGGACGGTGACGAGGGCGGCGTCGTACTCCTTGGCGGTACGCAGCAGGTGCCAGGGCACCGCGTCGGCGTAGCGGGAGGCGGTGGTGACCATCACCCAGATGTCGGCGGCGCAGATGAGTTCGGCGGCGAGGACGCGGTTGCGGACGACGAGGGAGTCGATGTCCGGGGCGTCCAGCAGCGCGAGTCCGCGCGGCAGGCTGACCGCGGTCTCCACCCGCAGGGCGGTCTCCCCGTCCTCGCCCCGCGCGGCGAGGTCGTCCAGCCCGTCCGGGTCGGGCGTCTGCCCCGGCGGCAGCCAGATCCGGGTGAGCTGTGGCAGGACGCGCACCCCGGCGAACCAGTGGTGGTCGTCCGGGTGGCAGACCAGAACCGGGGTCCGGGTGGTGGGCCGCAGCACGCCCGCCTCGCTGACCCGGCATCCGACCAGGGAGTTGACCAGGGTGGACTTCCCGGCCCCGGTGGACCCGCCGATCACGGCGAGCAGCGGGGCCTCGGGGTCCTTGAGGCGGGGCAGGAGGTAGTCGTCGAGCTGGGCGAGGAGTTCGGTCCTGGTCTGCCGGGCGCGTTCGGCCCCCGGCAGGGGCAGTGGGAGACGCACGGCGGCGACACGGTCGCGCAGGGCGGAAAGTGCGTCGATGAGCTGAGGCCGTACGTCCATGGTCACCACATGCGAAGAATGCCCAATTTTGAAGCCTTTTTGAAGCGTATGGGCCTCTCTGCGCGGCGGTTCCACCCTCGTGACAGAGTCCGGACAGAGGGGACGAGTGGGGCGGGGGCATAACGAGTGCACAACACCCGGCGCGAGGCGAGCGAAAACCGGTGCAGGAATCGCACCTACCTGCGATTATCGGTTCGCTTCACCGAACCTCCACATCGTGCCACGCAGGTGAAGCAACCGGGTCCAGGCGATCGGAGCCCTATCCTTGTCCCGGCACGGCCACGGAACCACCGATCAGGACTCCCGGCCCCCGTAGCTCAGTGGATAGAGCAGGCGCCTTCTAAGCGCTTGGCCGCAGGTTCGAGTCCTGCCGGGGGCGCCATTCTTCAGCGGGTCGGACATCGTCGCAGCCCGCCGCGAGACCGCTTGCGGCGGGCTTCTCGTCGCCCGGATCGGTGGCTCCACCCGCCTCGGCGCCACCCCGCGCCCGGGGGCTGTTCTCGGCCCCGGCCTCTCCGCCCGCGCCGCCCGACCGGGCCTCCCGCGTCAGCCTGTAGCCGTGCCGGCGGGCCCGGGTGGCGTCGTCCGGCCCGAACCGGCGCTCGGACTGCCGGGCCCCCTCCCTCCGGAAGTTCGAAGTTCTCGGAATGGCACACCCCGGCCGGCGGGGTACGAGCACGGCCGCGCGCGGGGGCGACCGCCCGAACCGCGGGGCGGCCCCCGAGCTGATCATCGAGATTTCATCGGTCCTCCTTAGCGTGAATCCGTTCGGAACGACGGGCTGCACCCCAGGGGAAGGACGGCAATGCCGCGCAGGAGATACCGAGCGAGACTGCCACGGGTGGTCGTGGCCGCGTTGGTGGTGATGAGCACCCTGGCGGCCACCGCTTCGACGGCACAGGGGAGGACCGCCGCCGAAGCCGGGCCGGAGAAGCCGACGATCCGCTACACCGAGTACGGGATTCCGCACATCATCGCCTCGGACTGGGAGGGGCTGGGAACGGGCTACGGATACGCGGCGGCCAAGGACAACCTCTGCACCCTCGCCGACACCTATCTGATGGTCAACGCCCAGCGGTCACGCCACCTGGGTCCCGACGGCAAGGCAAGTCCCGGCCAGAACCAGAACACCACCACCAACCTCAACAGCGACCTGTACTTCCAGCGCATCAAGGACGACCGCGTGGTGGAGCGGCTCCTCGAACAGCCCGCCCCCGACGGGCCGGCGCCGGAGGTCCGACAAGCCATCCAGGGCTACGTCCAGGGGTACAACAGGTACCTGGCGGAGACCGGCGTGGACGGCATCTCCGACCCGGCCTGCCGCGGCGCGGCCTGGGTGCGGCCCATCACGGAGCTGGACGTCTACCGGCACGCGCACGCCGAGATCATCATGGGCAGCGCCGACGCGCTCCTGGACGGCATGGTGACCGCAGCGCCTCCGGGAGCCTCGGCGGCCGCCCGGTCCACCGCGCCCTCGAAGGACGCGGCGAAGGTCACGAAGAAGTCCGCCGCGAAGACCGCGGAGAAGATCCGCGAGGCGATGGCGGTGAGCCGTCAGCAGAGCATGGGAAGCAACGCGCTGGCCGTCGGTTCGCAGGGCGTCTCGGGCGGTACGAGCATGCTGCTGGCCAACCCGCACTTCCCGTGGCAGGGCAAGAACCGCATGTGGCAGAGCCAGCTGACGATTCCGGGCAAGGTCAACGTCTCCGGGGCCAGCCTGCTCGGATTTCCCGCGGTGAACATCGGCTACAACGAGAACGTGGCCTGGAGCCACACGGTCGCCACGGTGGCTCCGTTCGGCCTGTTCGACGTGCAGGTGGATCCGCTGAATCCCACGATGTACCTGGTGGACGGGGCATGGGAGCGGATGATCTCGCAGCAGGTCGGGGTCGACGTGCTCAAGGCGGACGGGTCGCTCTCCAGGGTCACCCGGACCCTGTGGTCCACCCGCTACGGCCCGGTCACCACCTCGATCCACGGCCAGGCACTGCCCTGGGTGGTGAGCGCGCACGCGGTACGCGACGTGAACATGCACAACCTGCGGGCGCTGAACACCTGGTTCCGCCTCGACCAGGCCACGGACGTGCACGACGTGGTGGACATCCTGGAGACCACGCAGGGCATCCCGTTCTTCAACACCGTCGCCTCCGACCGCAAGGGCAACGCCCTGTACGCGGACATCCAGGCCACCCCGAACATCACCGACGAGCTGGCGGAGTCGTGCCTCACGCTCACCGGCCGGCTGCTGTTCCACCAGACGCTGCGGCTGCCGAACGTGCCGCCGGTCTCCATCTTCGACGGGAAGCGCAGTGCGTGCGACTGGCCCGACGACCCGAACGCGGCCGCTCCCGGACTGCTGGACCCGCACAAGCAGCCCCGGCTGATCCGTTCCGACTTCGCGGGCAACGCCAACGACAGCGCCTGGCTGGCCAACCCCGAGCAGCCGCTGGCCTTTCCCCGCGTGATGGGCGACACCTCGGCGCCGCGATCGCTGCGCACGCAGGAGCTCATCCTCACCGCGCAGAACCGGATCAACGGCACCGACGGCCTGCCGGGCAGGGGCTTCACCCCGGAGACCATGGGAAAGCTGCTGTTCTCCGACAACAGCAGGGCGGCCGATCTGGCCCTCAACGCGACCGTGACCATGTGCCGGAACGCCCCCTTCGGGCACATCCTGGTGGACGGGGTCCTCGTCAACGTCAGCGAGGCGTGCCCGATCCTGGCCGCCTGGACCAGCCACGACTACTCGGCGGACAGCCGGGGTTCCTGGCTCTTCGCGAACTACTGGGCCTACCTGCTCAACGGGCGGGGTGTGGAGAAGCTGCCGTGGCGGGTCCCCTTCGACCCCAAGGACCCGGTCCACACGCCGAATTCGCTGGACGCGGGCCACTCCGACGTCAGCGCCGCCTTCGCCCGGGCGGTGCTCGCCCTGCGCAAGGCGGGCATTCCCCTCGGCGCCCCGCTCTCGGACGTCCAGAAGGTCACCCGGAACGGAGAGCAGATCCCGATCCACGGTGGGCTCGGCCAGCTGGGCGTGCTCAACGTGATCACCCCCGGACAGGTCGACGGGAAGTTCGACGTCGTCTTCGGATCCAGCTTCATCCAGCAGGTGCGGTTCACCGCTGAGGGCCCGCCGGAGGCGTACTCGGTGATGGCCTACTCCCAGTCGGCCGATCCGACCTCTCCGCACCACGCCGACCAGACCAGGTTGTTCTCGGCCGGAACGTGGGTGACGGAGCGGTTCACGGAGGAACAGATCGCGGCTTCTCCGAAGCTGCGGACCAAGGTTCTGGAATGAGAACGCGGAAGCCTCGCAAAGGGAGAACGCAGTGAAGAGAACGGTTCCTTGGTGGCGGCTGACCCTGGTGTGGATGCTCGCCGCCGTGGCGACCGTCGTCGCCCCGGCGGGTTCGGCCGGCGCCTCCGGCCCGGCCACCTCGCCTCCGACGATGCCGGACGGCTTCGGCCTGACCCAGGTCGGCGCGGCGGTCGGTGACGCCCACGACTTCTACCTCACGGTGAACACACCCCAGGTCAAGGGCGAGCAGCACATCAAGATCATCCTGCCGAGCGGCTACTACGACGATCCGGACCGGCGCTATCCGGTGATGTACTTCCTGCACGGTTCGCCCGACGATCCGGTCCACCAGACGTATCCGGCCCTGAAGACCTCGGACCGGATGATCACCGTGATCCCGGACGGCGGCCCGCGGGGCTGGTACGCCAACTGGCTGAACCAGAAGACCGCGGCCGGCGCCCAGAACTGGGAGACCTTCCACCTCGACCAGGTGATCCCGTTCATCGACGCCAACCTGCGGACCATCCCCACCAAGAAGGGGAGGGCCATCGCCGGCGTCTCCATGGGCGGGTTCGGCGCCTTCCACTACGCCCAGGCCCGTCCCGACCTGTTCCGCCACACGGCGTCCCTCTCCGGGGACATCGATCTGTCGGCCAGGTCGATGGACCTCCGGCTGGCGGTCGTCGCCACGCTCATCGACGCGCAGGGTGCCGCCTGCGCCTCGGCGTCCGGGGTCTGCGACCCCGCCGACTCCCCCTACAAGCCCGGTGTGGACAGCGACGCCGCGTTCGGTTCCCCGTACCCGGTGTTCAACGCCGACTGGCGGTGGAACCAGGTCGACCCGTCACAGCACATGGCCAAGCTGGCCAACGGCGGGGTCTCGGTCTCCATCTACGTGGGGGACGGCGGCGGTTCGATCACCGATCTGGAGTTCTGGGTCGCGGGCGCGGCCAAGAACGTCAAGGCCGCCATGGACGCGCTGGGCATGTCCTACTACTACGTCAACTACGGCGACGGAGCCGCCTGGGGCACCCAGTGCAACGGCGGCCACAACGGCGGCTGCTGGGAGCAGGATCTCCGTGACCTGATTCCCCGGCTGGAGCGGGAGTTCGCCTCCTGAGAACGGCCGCCCTCCGTCGCCCGCCTCGGCGGGCGACGGAGGGCGCGAGCCGTCCCCGGCCGCCGAGCGGCGGGATCCCGGACGGCGCCACCCGCTCCCGCGCAGGGGTGCGCCGGGAACGGCATCGTCATCGGTGCGGTCAGGGGCGGGCGCGCAGGACCGTGCGGTGCGCTCCTCGCAGTACCGGACCCGGAGCGACCCCCAGTTCCTCGGCGAGGCGGCGGCGGGCACGCTCGAACACCGTCAGGGCCTCGGCCTGCCGCCCGTTCCGGTGCAGTGCCCGGATCAACAGTGCCGCCAGCGGCTCGTTGAGGGGGTGCTCCGCCGTCAGCGCGAACAACTCCGCCGTGGCCTCCGCGTTCCGGCCGAGCCGCAGTTGTGCCTCCAGCTTCCCCTGCGTGAGGGCGATCCTGCGCTCGGTGAGCCGCAGCCGCTCCCCTTCGGCGAACGGGCCGGGCAGCCCGGCCAGAGGTTCCCCCCGGAAAAGGCCCAGTGCCCGGGTGCACAGGTTCACCACCGCCCGCGGTTCGCCCGCCCGCTCCGCCTCCGCGATGGCCGCGGACAGCTGCTCGAACCGTGCCACGTCCACGTCGACCGCCCCGGAGGCCAGCCGGTAGCCGCGAGGGCCGTGCTCGATCACCGGCTCCGGCCCGCCGCCGGCGCTCAGGATCTTGCGCAGCCGGTAGACGTAGACGGGCACCACGTTCCCGGCCGGTGGCTCCGCACCCCAGACCCCGTCGAGCAGTTCCCGCCGGCTGAAGGGCCGCCCGGCGCTCAGCGCCAGGACCGCCAGGACCGCTTGCTGACGCAGATGGCCCGGATCGAGACCTCGCCCGTCCTGCCAGGCCCGCAAGGGGCCGAGCAGCGAGATCCGGAGCCTGCCGGCCGCCGTCGGCGGAGCCGGGGCCTGCGGACACGGCCGGTGCGCGGGGATGCGGACGCCATGGCCGGGGACGACCAGACCGCAGTCGAAGGCGTGCACGATGGCGGCGTCCCGGTCACGGAGGCCGAGCTTCTCCAGGATGCCCGCGAGGTGCTCGGCGACGCTTTCCCCGGAGAGGGCGAGGGCGGTGGCGATCTCGTCGTCCCGCAGACCGCAGCCGACCGCCGCGAGGACCCGGCGCTCCTGGGGCGAAAGCGGTGTGGCGGTGAGGTGTCCGGTGACGGCGGTCGTCGGCATCGCTGTTCCCCCGTGCTCCGTTCGGACGGCTCTCTTGCGGTGCGGTGGTCAGGCTAGGGAGGGCGTGCCGGGCCGGGTATCCGGAACGATCCGGAGTGACAGGCCGCCGGACGGCCGCCCCCGGACAGCCCGTGTCCGCCGCCCCGGACCGGGGCGGCGCCGTTCAACCGGGGGCTTCCGAGGGGCCGGTGCACCAGGGGAGGGCCGGGTGGTCCTTCGTACGGACGGCGGGCAGCCAGGCCGTGGACTCCGTGTGCTCGCCGGGAAGGCGGATGCGGAACCAGAGGGTGGAGTGCAGGTCCGCCTCGTCGACGATGGGCCAGCCGTCGCGCAGCCGGCAGTCCGTTTCGAGGACGTCCCCGTGCCACACCCGGGTCGGTACCACGTTCTCGGCCGTGTAGGGCTGGTGCGGGTCGATCGCCAGGCCCAGACTGCACGCGGGGTGACGGCCCTCGCGGTCCTGGCAGCCTCGCTCGGCGTTGAACACCCGGATGCGCACGGGAGAGTGACCGGTGTCCGCCCCGCCCCAGATCCACCAGAGCCCGCCGGTGAGCGCCGCCGCGCACGCGACGAGGGCGGCGAGGACGCCGGACCGGGAGAGGAACCGGCGGCGCGGTGACCGGCGGCCGGGGCTCCGCGTGGCGGCCGTGATCCGTTCGAGCAGGCTCTCGGCGGTGTGCGCGGCACGGGCCTCATGCGTGGGCGCGAGGCAGTCGGCGGCCACGGTGCGCCAGAACTCCGGCACGGCGTTGTCCATCCGTAAGGCCGCCCGGCCCTCGCCGTACTCCTGCACGGCGGCTCCCCGCGTGATCGCGGTCGCACCGGGAAACGGCGAGACCCCCGCGGCGAACACCTCGTGGATCACGATCCCGAGAGCCCAGATGTCGGCCGTGGGCCGCACCTGGACGCCGCGCTCCCCCAGGGGCTGTCGCCACCGCTCGGGGGGCAGGTAGTCCGGGGTGCCCATGGGGGCCGCGTAGCCGTGGGTTCCGCTGAGTTCGATGGCGAAGCCGAAGTCCGAGAGCCGCACCTCGCCGTCCTGGTGGATGAGGACGTTCTCGGGCTTGAGGTCGGTGTGCACCCAGCCGCTGCGGTGGAGGTGGGCCAGGCCCTCGCAGATGCCGGTGATGATCCGGCTGCCCTCCTCCTCGGTGATCCCGGCGGCGAGCAGTTCGCGCAGGCTGCACCTGGCCCGCTCCATGACCAGGACGATCGCCCCGTCGAGTGCGCGCCGGTCCGGGTCGTCCAGGACGAGGGTGTCGAGGAGCCTGATGAGTCGCGGGTGGGGGGCCTGCCGGCCGAGTTCGACCTCACGGCGCGCCGCTTCGGCCACCTCACGGGCCTGGCGGGGCGCCAGTCCGGCGGTGGGCATGACCTTGAGGGCGACTTCGGGGCCGTCCGGCCGGTTCGCGGGCCGTGCGGCGTAGACGGTGGCCCAGCCTCCGGAGCCGATCTGCTCCGTGACGGTCCACTCGCCCACGCGACAACCGGGGGGCAGGATTCCGGACCGGTCGCCGCTGCCGGACGGGGCCCGGTTCTGCGGGGGCACCGCGGCCTACCGCCCGGTCGGGGGCTGGGCTCTTCGCGGCAGCAGCGCCAGGTGTTCCTCATGCACGATGCCGAATCTCAGGGCGATCGCCACCACGGCTTCGCGTTTACCGTTCCGGCGTTCCGTCCGTCCGGCGCCGTCGGCGGCGGGGACATCCACCCTCAGCTTCTCGTCCGCCAGATAGTCGATGTGCGAACTGACCGCCCGTGCCGTCAGTTTGGCGCAGGAGGGGTGCCCCCGGAGCCGTTCGACGACCTGAGGGGTGGTCGGGACCGCGACGGGCCAGGCGTCGCGCAGCCACGGTTCGCACAGCGCTACGAGCACCAGGAAGTAGGTGGAGGTCTCGTCCAGGGAGTACGCCGTCAGGGTACGGCTCTCCCCGGAGCCGCCCGTGGAGCGCGGATCGAGGTAGACGTGGTCGGGGGCGAACACCTGGAAGCAGACCGGGGTGTCACTGCGGGAGGGCAGCACCACGCGGGAGAACTCGAAGGGGATGGACGCCCCGAGGCGGCGCGGCGGGACCCGGAGGTACTCCCCCGCCCCTTCCGGGTTCTCCACGAGATAGCTGTGGGTGCTGCTGAGATTGCTCAACTGCCAGTGGTCGTCGGTCGCCCGGATCTCCCCGGCGAGGCGGGACACGGTCGACTCGGCCAGGCGGAGTTCGACCGGCGTGGTGGACGAGCCGCGGCCGAAGCGCGCGCTCTCTCCGGGACCGAGCCGGAGGGTCACCGGAGCACTCCCGTCCCCGCCTGGCAGATACACGACAATCCCGCTCAACGCTCCCCCGTCCCCCACGGTTTCCCAACGGCAGAGGGAACGCTACCGCGTGTAAGTGCTGCCCTACCGCGTGGTATCAGTCACGTTTAGGACAGCGGCGGGGAAGTGGGCGAACAGCGGCCCGTCAGGGAGCGGGGGCCCCTGAGCGCAGGGGAGCCACGGTGCGGTCGCCGAAGGAGGCCCAGGGTTGCCAGCCGCCGCCCGGCCGGGCCTGTACGCGGGTACGCACCCGGCCCTCGGTGGAGACCGCGAAGACATGGATCCGCCCGGTCGCGTCCTGGGCGGCGGCGGGGGTGGCGGCGAGGAGGCCGCCGGGCTCACCGAACTCGCCTCCGGGGTCCCAGCCCTCACCGGGCGCGTACTGCCACCGGTGATCGAGCCGGTCACCTCCCGGTGACAGGGCGAAGGCCTCCAGCCGGCCGTCGGCGCCCGGCACGAGCAGCGGGGCCCCGGCCGACCAGCCGAACAGAGGCAGCCAGTCGTCCCACCCTCCGCTCGGTACGGACTGGCGGCGGTGGAACGCTCCCGCGCCGGAGGGGCCGATGGCGGAGACGGTGAGCCGCCCGCTGCCGTCGCGCGCCACGCGCGGAGCCGCGCCGGCCGCGGTGCCGAAGCGGGCCCATGAGGACCAGGGGCCGCCCGGTGACAACTGCCACCGGTGCCGGATCTCCGCGCCTCCGGGCTGGAGGCTGAACACCTCCAGCCGGCCGTCGGCATGGGCGGCGACGACGGGCGGGGCTCCCGCCGGGCCGCCGAATCCCGGCTCCCACGCCTCCCACGTGAGTGCTCCGGGCGACCACTGCCGACGCCGGGAGACCACGCCGCCGCCGGGGCTCAGGGCGAAGACCTCCAGGCGGCCGGCGGCGTCGCGTGCGACGGCCGGGGCGGCTCCGGCCGGCCCGCCGAACTCCTCCCAGTCGTGCCAGCCCCCGTCGGGCCGCTGGACCCGGTGGTGCAGGTGGGCGCCGCCCGGGGCGAGGGAGAAGACCTCCAGCCGGCCGTTGGTGTTGCGGCCGAGCGTGGGGACCGCGCCGGCCGGTCCGCCGAACTCCTCCCACGCCGACCAGGTGTCGGTGTCCGGGTCGAGCTGGACGCGCCGCAGCATCGAGCGGTCCGCGTCGTCGAGGGCGAAGACGTTCAGTCGGCCCTGGACGTCCTGGGCGGCGACCGGATTGTCCGGGCTCTGCCAGAAGGGCGGCGTGTCCTGCCAGTGGAGCGGGGCCATGTACAGGCCGCGCCCGAACCAGCCGGCGGCGCTCGCGTACCAGCGGTCCCCGTCGGCGACCGGCTCGACCGCGTGCCCGGGCACATGTCCGGCGTAGCCGTCCAGGCCGAAGCGGAAGGGGTCGCGGGAGACGAGGACGTCGGTGCCCGTGTATCCGCCGCGGGGTCCGATGAACAGGTAGTACCAGCCGTCCTTCGCGGTCACGAAGGGCGATTCGGTGACGGAGACCCCGGAGGCCGCGGTGCTCGGGTCGGCGTAGGCGATGCCCGGCTCGCTCCAGGTGAGCAGGTCGTCGGAGCGGCGGTAGCAGACCAGGTGGCGGCCGTCGGAGGCGGCGAGCTCGGTGTAGTACATGACCCACTCGGCGCCGATCCGCACCACCATGGGGTCGCGCGCGGCACGCCCCCGGAAGAGGGGGCCCGACGGGATCCGGGTCCAGGTGAAGAGGTCCGGGGAGGTGGCGAGGTTGATCGCGGCCCCGGCGGCGCCTCCCGCGGCGTAGAACATCCAGTACCGGCCACCGGCCTCGATGACGTGCGGGGCCCACAGGTGCTGTTCGCCGTGGTAGGCCGGGGCGACGGTCAGCGCGTCGGCATGGCTGGTCCACGGCCCGTACGGCTGGGGCGCGGAGGCGTGGACGAAGGAGGTCTCGGCGGAGCTGTCCGGAACCTGGCCGGGCGCGGCGCTGTCTCCGACGATGCCGAACAGGTGCCATCGGCCGTTCGCCCTGATCAGGGTGTGATCGTTGAGATAGCGGCGGCGGCCGGGTGTGGAGGGGTCGTAGACATGGGTGAAGGAGCCGGCGCCCACCCACTGCGCCTGAGGAGCGGGGGCGGGGGCGGCGGCAGCGGCGCGGGCCGTGAGCGGGAGCACGAGGGCTCCCGCTCCGGCCGTGCGCAGCAGGTGCCGCCTGCTGATCGGTTGCACGGGATACTCCAGAGGGTGCGGCGGACTGTCAGTCGATTCCGGGCCCGGCGGTGTCCTTGAGCCAGCCCCACTGGGACCAGGTCGAGAAACCGGTCTGCCAGCGGTGGTGGACCCCGGCGGCACTGGTCCCGAACACTTCGATCCGGCCGTCCGCGTTGGCCACGGCGGTGATCTCCGTGCCCCCGGTGCCGAAGGACTCCCACGGCCCGTAAGCGGCGTTCACCCCGGTCTGCCACATGTGCTGGGCCGCACCGCCGTTGATCGCGAAGACCTCGACCCGACCGTCCACCGCCCGCTGACTCGTCAGCTGCGCATTCGCCAGACCACCGGTCTCCTCCCAGCCCGACCACCCCGAAGGACCCGTCTGATACCGGTGGAACACCCCCACCGGACCCGAAGCGAACACCTCCAGACGACCATCCTGATTCTGATCCACCGTCAGATCATGACCGCCCTCACCGAACTTCCCCCAAGCGGACCAGCCACCACTGACAGCCGTCTGGTACTGATGCTCGAAGACCTCACCGTTCAGCGCGAACACCTCAAGACGCCCGTCCGACGCCTTCCCCATCTCGATCCGGCTGTTCCCCGGACCACCACCGGTCCCCTCCCACCCGGACCAACCACCGTTCGGCACGGTCTGATACCGGTGGAACACATCCTCCGGACCCGAGGCGAACACCTCGAGACGACCGTCACCGTTCGACCCCACCGCGAGATCCCGGCCACCCTCACCGAACTTCTCCCAGCCCGACCAACCACCCGACGGCCGACTCTGATACCGGTGCTGCAAAACCTCACCGTTCAACGCGAACACCTCGAGACGGCCATCAGCGTTCGCCCCGATCGCCAACTCCGCACCGGCCGGACCCGCCACGAACTCCCACCCGGACCACGCGCCGTTGACCGTCTCCTGCCACGCGTGATGCACACCGTTCGCACCAGCCGCGAACACCTCGAGACGACCGTCCGCCGACCGCGCCGACACCACACGACCCGACTCCGCCGGATACACCAACGGCGCAGGACCAGGCCCCGGATGCCCGAGACGGTCCACCGCGGCGCGCGCGGTGTCCATGTGCCGCCAGTGGTGGCCCTGGTTGTAGGTGGACCAGGGGCTCCAGTCGTTCCCCGCGGAGGAGATCCGGAAGGCTTCGTTCGCATTGCACTGCGCGTCGTAGGCGCAGGCGTCGCTGACGTCGGAATGCCAGTAGTTGTTGATCTGCCACAGACCACGGTCGGTGGACGGGGGCGTGTTGTTCGAGGTGTTGTACGCCAGCGGATTGCAGCTGGACTCCGCGAGGGCGACGGCGACGGCGGTCACCAGGCTGTCGCCCCGGAACCCCGCCTTGTATCCGACGTCCGCGCACAGGTCGCTCGGGGCGGCGAAGGCCGGCTGTGCGGTGCCGACGAGGATTCCCGCCGCCGCACAGAGGGAGACGAGTACGGACAGAACAATGCGGTACGGCGCTCCACAAGCGCGCTGGACGGCTCTCACCTGCTGTCTCCTCAGTCGATTCCGGGTCCGGCGGTGTCCTTGAGCCAGCCCCACTGGGACCAGGTCGAGAAACCGGTCTGATAGCGGTGGTGGACCCCGGCGGCACTGGTCCCGAACACTTCGATCCGGCCGTCCGCGTTGGCCACGGCGGTGATCTCCGTGCCCCCGGTGCCGAAGGACTCCCACGGCCCGTAAGCGGCGTTCACCCCGGTCTGCCACATGTGCTGGGCCGCACCGCCGTTGATCGCGAAGACCTCGACCCGACCGTCCACCGCCCGCTGACTCGTCAGCTGCGCATTCGCCAGACCACCGGTCTCCTCCCAGCCCGACCACCCCGAAGGACCCGTCTGATACCGGTGGAACACCCCCACCGGACCCGAAGCGAACACCTCCAGACGACCATCCTGATTCTGATCCACCGTCAGATCATGACCGCCCTCACCGAACTTCCCCCAAGCGGACCAGCCACCACTGACAGCCGTCTGGTACTGATGCTCGAAGACCTCACCGTTCAGCGCGAACACCTCAAGACGCCCGTCCGACGCCTTCCCCATCTCGATCCGGCTGTTCCCCGGACCACCACCGGTCCCCTCCCACCCGGACCAACCACCGTTCGGCACGGTCTGATACCGGTGGAACACATCCTCCGGACCCGAGGCGAACACCTCGAGACGACCGTCACCGTTCGAACCCACCGCGAGATCCCGGCCACCCTCACCGAACTTCTCCCAGCCCGACCAACCACCCGACGGCCGACTCTGATACCGGTGCTGCAAAACCTCACCGTTCAACGCGAACACCTCGAGACGGCCATCAGCGTTCGCCCCGATCGCCAACTCCGCACCGGCCGGACCCGCCACGAACTCCCACCCGGACCACGCGCCGTTGACCGTCTCCTGCCACGCGTGATGCACACCGTTCGCACCAGCCGCGAACACCTCGAGACGACCGTCCGCCGACCGCGCCGACACCACACGACCCGACTCCGCCGGATACACCAACGGCGCAGGACCAGGCCCACTGCCGGGTGTGCAGGGCATCTCGATGCCGCGTTCCGCCAGGTAGGGAACCGGATTGACCCGCACGGACGCACCCGCGTTCCCCCAGACCCGGAGGTGGAGATGCGGCCCGCTGGACTGGCCCTCGCTGCCCATCAGCGCGATCTGCTGCCCGGCCCTCACCCGGTCGCCCGCCTGGACGTCCCGCTGGTACATGTGGCCGTACTCGGTGATGGTGCCGTCGGGGTGCAGGATGCGGATCCACTGCCCGTAGCCGGGCTCGTACCCCGAGATGGTCACCTCGCCGTCGCCGACGGCGTAGATCGGGGTGCCGTAGTCGTTGGCGATGTCGATGCCGTTGTGCTCCCAGCTGTAGTCCTGGGAGATGTAGCCGGCGGCGGGACAGGCCGCGGCGTAGCCGGCGGTCCGGGGCGGGGCGGAAGCGGTCCCCGGCCCGGCCGCCGAAGCGACGGCCGGGCCCGGTGCGAGGAGGACCACGGCCAGGGCGAGCAGAAGCCCGAGCACCCGTCCGGGGAGGGGCCCGGACGGGCTTCGGGAAAGGGTGGGTATCACGCGATGCCTCCCGTCATGCCTTGCGCAGGCGGGCGATGACGCCGTCGATGTCGTCACTCAGCAGGTTCCGGCGGACCCCGTGGCCGCCTTCCACCTCATGCGGCTCGTAGCCGATGCCGGCGCGGTCGAGGTGCCACTTGAACTCCCGCTGGGTGTTGAGCACCGTGACCTCGTTGGCGTAGCCCTGGATGTCCTGGGGGCTGGTGCCGGCGACCAGGAAGATCCGCTTGTGCCGGTAGCTCTCGATGCGCTCGCACGGGTTGTCCGCGCTGACCCGCGCCTCGTCCCAGAGGGGCGCGCCGTAGATGGTGCCGCCGTTCAGTTCCACGGCGGCGGACGAGGCGTTGGCCCAGTAGGTCACCAACTGGCCGTTGCCGCCGCGCAGGTTGGCCGGGCCGGAGTGGGAGCTGACCGAGGCGAAGTGGCCGTAGTACTTGGCCGCGTACTTCAGGGCGCCGAAGCCGCCCATGGAGAAGCCGGAGACGGCGCGGCCGTCGTACTCGGCGTAGGTACGGAAGTTGGCGTCGATCCACGGGATCAGCTGCGCGATGTGGAAGTGCTCCCAGTTGCGGGCCCCGATGTTGGAGCTCACCGGGTTCGAGTACCAGCCGGCGCGCCCGCCGTCGGGCATCACGACGATGAGGTTTTTCCAGGCGGTCAGGCCCCGGATGTCGTGAAGCGCGTCGAAGGTGATGAAGTCCTCCAGGCCGCCGTGGAGGAGGTACAGGACGGGGTAGCGGCGCCCGCTGGTGTGGTAGCCGTCGGGGAGCAGCACGTTGACGGCCGGGGTCCAGCCGCCGATGGCGGAGGTCTGGAAGCGGTAGTACCACATCCGGTGGTCATGCTCGCCGCGTTCCGTGATGCGCAGGCCGAAGCCGTCGCCGACCGCCGCGGCCGGGGAGGCCGAGGCGAGAACACCTCCGGCGCCCAGGGCCGCCGCGGCGGTGAGTCCGCCGACGGACTTGAGGATGTTCCTGCGGGTGGGGTTCTGCGCGGTCAAGGTGACCTCCTGTGGGCGAGCGGGCACGGCCGGGGGACCCGGCCTCCGTTCCGGCGGGACCGGCGGTTCGGAAGGTAGCGACGCGCTCCCCGCAGAGGCACCCGGAACCTTACGGACTGACAGGGAGGGTCCGCGTCCTCTAAGGCGCGTCGTCAGAGGTCGCGGGGCCCGGAGGGCGGCAGCCCGGCGACGGGCCCCGGTCCGGGCGGCGGGCGGCCGGAACGCCGAGGGCGCCGGCGGGGACGGTGGCGGGCGTCAGTCCGTAAGGTTCCGGATTCCGCCGCCCCGGCGCCCCGTGTAGACCTGTCCACCAACCATCGCCTCGGTTCCTCTCCGGCGGGGCGGGCCCGACCGGGCGGCGTCCGCCGGAGGTCCGCCGCAGGATACCGACCGGCGACGGCCACCGGTCACACCCCGCCAGGGTGCGGCCGGACGCACCCGCGCCCACCGGGCGTTCCACCGGACCTGCCGGACCGTACCCGGCCGGTCCGCGCGGCCCGACCCCTTGCGCACCGCGCGGCGGCAGCCCCTCCCGCAAGCCCCTCGTACCTCTATCCGTCAGGAGCCCGAGTTGCGCGCACAGCATCCGACCCGCAGAGGCGTACTCAAGTCGATCGGCGGGCTGTCCGCCGCCATGGCGCTCACCGGCGCGGAGATCCTCACGACGGGATCCCCGGCCGCAGCCGCCGGCAGCGGCCAACGCTCGGTCCAGCGCGTCCAGTCGGACGTGGGTGGGCCGATCACCCGCGACGAGATCCTCCTGCGCGCCCAGCACTGGGTGGATCTGAACGTCTACTACAACATGGACGACGTGCATCCGGACCTGGGCGGCAAGCTGTACCGCACGGACTGTTCCGGCTTCGTCTCGATGGCGCTGCATCTGACCTATTCCCCCAGCACCGTGTATCTCGGCGACCACATGGACCGGATCGGCTGGGAGGATCTGCGGCCCGGCGATGCCGTCGGCACCCTCGGTCCGGGCACCGGTGGCGACGCGGGGCATGTCGTGCTGTTCACCGGCTGGGCCAACAACCAGCACACGCGCTTCTTCACCATGGAGGAGATGGGCGGGAGGGGGTCCGTCAGATACGAGCGGCCCATCAACTACACGACGGACGGCGGCCGGTTCACCGCCGCGCCGTTCCGCTACAAGAAGGTCATCGACGCCCCCGGCCGCCGTGCCGTGCACCCGTCCGAGGCGGGCCGCGTGGTGTCGGCGCGGTCGGCCGACGGGCGGCTGGAGACCTTCGCGGCCGGCGCCGGGGGCGTGTTCCACGCCTGGCAGACACAGGCGAACGGAGGCTGGTCGGCCTGGCAGGCGATGGGCGGTCCGGGGAACGCGCAGATGGCCATCGCGCCCAACGCCGACGGCAGACTGGAGCTCGTCGCCATCAACGGTGACATCGCCCAGCACATCTACCAGACCGCGCCCTCCGGCGGCTGGTCCGGCTGGGAGACATTCGGCACCGGGGGGCGCCACATCGCCGCCGGCACGAACGCCGATGGCCGGATCGAGGTGTTCGCCTCCGGTCCGAAGGGGATGTTCCACAAGTACCAGACCGCGCCCAACGCCGGCTGGTCGGGATGGGAGGGCACCGGCGGCGGCCCCGTCGACGCCCGTCTGCAGATGGAGAAATCCCCCGATGGGCGCCTGGAGGTGTTCGCCCTCAACGGCTCCGCCTTCGAGCACACCTACCAGCTCTCCCCCAACGGCGGCTGGGCCGGCTGGGAGCACTTCGGAGACGGCGGCCACGACCTGACCGTGGACCACAACGCCGACGGACGTCTGGAGGTCTTCGCCTCCAATCCGCTGGGGGTCTTCCACAAGTACCAGGAGAGCCCGACCTCCTGGTCGGGCTGGGTGGGCACCGGCGGGCCGGCCGACGCGAAGCTCACCAGCGAACGCAACCCCGACGGCCGGGTGGAGATCTTCGCGATCAACGGCGAGACCGCCGCCCATACCTGGCAGACCGGCATCAACGCCCCCTTCGACGCCTGGGCCCCCCTCGGCACCGGCGGCAGCGCGATCACCGCGACCGCCAACGCCGACGGCCGCATCGAGGTCTTCGGGACCAGTCACATGGGCGTCTACCACACCTGGCAGACCGGCTTCGCCTCCTGGGCGCCGTGGGAGTGGCTCAACGGCTCCGGACCCGCGATGGATTGACCGGCGCGCGGGGCGGGCGGCGGGGCCGGAGCCGGTGGCCGGGCCGCCCGCCCCGGCAGGGGTACGCCGGGGAGCCCCGTGGCCCGGCATCGCCGACGGCCCCGTACCGCTCGGCGGGCGTACGGGCCGGGAACCGCTCAGCGCGGGACGAGGTCCTGGGGGTGGAGGAGCCGCAGGTCGTCCAGGCTCGGTTCCGCGACCCTGCTCAGCCGTCCCGCCTGGTGGGTCATCATCCGCTCCAGCGTCTGGCGGGCCAGCCGGGCGTTGCCGAACGACGCGCCCCGCGGCAGGGCGTCGAAGTGGGCCCGCAGCGCTTCGGCCGTGCCGGGGGCGCATGCGTAGCCGTTGTCCGCCGCGTGCATGGAGACGATCGTGACCAGCTCGTCCGAGGAGTAGTCGGGGAACTCGACCCGGCGCGGGAAGCGGGAGTCGAGGCCAGGATTGGAGTTCAGGAACCGGTCCATCTCCGCGGTGTACCCCGCCGCGATCACCACCACCTCGTCGCGGTGGTCCTCCATCAGCTTCAGCAGCGTCTCCACCGCCTCCTGGCCGTAGTCCGCCGAGCCGCCGGGCACGTGCGGGGTCAGGGTGTACGCCTCGTCGACGAACAGAACGCCGCCCAGGGCCCGTTCGAAGGCTTCGCGGGTCAGCTGCGCGGTGTGCCCGACGTAGCGGCCCACCAGGTCGGCGCGGGAGACCTCGACGAGCTGGCCGCGCGGCAGCACGCCCAGCGAGGCCAGCAGCTCGCCGTAGAGCCGGGCCACGGTCGTCTTGCCGGTGCCGGGCGGGCCCGCGAAGACCAGATGGTTGCTGATCCGGGGCGCGGGCAGACCGGCCGCCTTGCGCCGGCCGGCGGCGGCGAGGAGATGGACCAGGTCGCCCACCTCGCGCTTGACGGACGCGAGCCCCACCAGGCTGTTCAGCCGCAGCAGCGGGTCCTCCTTCTCCTCGTTCTCCTGCGCGCCGCCCGCCGGGACGCCCACGTCCTGTGCGGTGAGCAGCGTGAGCTGCCGCTCGTCCGCCTCCGCCAGGGCGGCGAGCCGGGACGCGTGCCGGTCCACCATCTCCTCGAAGACCTTGCGGGCGGTACGGCCGTTGCCGAAGCCCGCGTCGCGGGGAATGCGGTCGAAGCGGGTGACGAGAGCGGTCCGTGCCGCCGGGTCCAGTTCGTAGCGGTGGCCGGTGCACATCCGCTCCACGATCGTGACCAGCTCCTGGGAGGTGTAGTCGCTGAACTCGACGTTGCGGGTGAAGCGCGAGGCGAGGCCGGGGTTGGACGCCAGGAACTCGGTCATCTCCTTCGGATAGCCGGCCGCCACGACCACCACGTCGTCGCGGTGGTCCTCCATCAGCTTCACCAGGGTGTCGATCGCCTCCCGCCCGAAGTCGGCGCCGTTGCCGCCGCCGTCGGAGAGGAGGGTGTACGCCTCGTCGATGAACAGCACCCCGCCCAGCGCCCTGGTGAAGGTCTCGGTGGTCTTGATCGCCGTACCACCGATGATCTGCGCCACCAGATCCGCGCGCGAGACCTCCACCAGGTGGCCGGAGCGCAGCACGCCGAGCGAGGCCAGGATGGAGCCGTACAGCCGGGCGACGGTGGTCTTGCCGGTGCCGGGCGGGCCGGCGAAGACCAGATGGCGGCTCATCGGCGGGGCGGGCATCCCGATGCTGGCCCTGCGCTGCGCCATCCGGTTGAGGTTGATCAGTGTCAGCACCTGCTGCTTGACCTCCTCGAGGCCGATCAGCGACTCCAGCTCGGCCACCGGGCCCGTGCCGGGCGGCGGTTCGGCCACGGGGGCGGCGCCGCCGGGCAGCCGCCCGTCCCCTGCGGCCGCCGCCTGCTCCGCGGTGCCCCAGGCGTCCGGGGCGCCGTTCTCCGCACTGACCAGCCCCTCGACCGCGAGCCGGTCGCCGGCCGCCGTCTGGCGCACGCCGCTGCCCCGGTTGGCGCGGACCGTGCAGCCGGTCAGCGTCACGGCGTCGGGGCCCTCCACGCGGATGCCGTCGGCGCCCGAGCCGGTCACTTCGCAGCCGTTGAGCGAGGCGCGGGCCCCGGCGGACACCCGGACGCCGCATTCGGCGGCGCCGGTCACCACGGCGCGGACGGCTGCCAGTTCGCCCTCGGCCTCGATGTGGACGCCCGCGCCGCCGGACTCCTCCACCGCGGTGTCCCGCAGGGTGAGTGTGCCGAGCGCCCCGATGTGGACGCCTGCCCCGGTGGAGGAGCTCAGCCGGCCCTTGCCCACGAACACATTGCCGTGCCCGGAGACATGGACCGCCGACTCGCCCGACCGCTCGACGACGCACTCCTCCAGACGCCCCCGTCCGTCCTTGACGATCTCGACACCGTGCGCGGCCGCCCCGGCGACGATGGCCCGTTGCAGCAGCGGGTTGGCGCCGCTGCGGATCACGATGCCGCTGCCGCCGCTGTCGTGCACCTCCAGGCGGTCGAACTCGGCGGACGAGTCCTCGTCGAGCAGGACTCCGGTCCCCTTGGCGTCCCGGACGACCGTGTCCGTCAGCACCGGGGAGGAGAAGCCGGTGACGCGTACGGCGGGTTCGCCGGCGGTCGTGAACGTACAGCTCCCGAATGTGCCGCGACTGCGCTCGGCCACCAACAGGCCGTGTCCGCCGGTCCGTTCGGTGCCGCACCGGGTCAGGGTCGGGGAGCTGCCGCCGCCCAGGACGAACCCGTGGCCGGTGGAGTCGCTGACCATGACGTCCTCCAGGACGACCGGTCCCGTGGTGTTCACGAACACCCCGACGGCGGCCTTGCGGACCGTGCCGCGCACCATCCGGACCGAACTCTCCTCCTCGACGGCGACACCCGGCTTGCCGGTCGCCGATATCGCGCACTCCTCCAGGAGGACGTGGGCCTGTCCGTTGGTGAGGACGCCGTTGCCCTTGGTGTCCCTCAGTTCGCTGAACCGCGCGGTGATCCGGCCCCGTTCACCGGCCACCAGGGCGGAGGTCCCGAGGTGTTCGACGACGCACTTCTCCAGCAGGCTCTCGGCCGTGGAGGTGGAGACCACGCCCGCGCCCGCCGGGTTGCTGATCCGGCACTGCCGCAGCCCCAGCGATCCGCCCTCCCGCGCGTAGAGCGCCGACCAGGCCGACCCGTGGATGTCGCACCGGTCCATCCGCCAGCTCTCCGCGCGGCGCGTCCACCACGGGGAGTTCGTCGTCGTGCCCGCGCAGGACGAGGTCCCTGACCATCACCGCGTCGCCGGTGAGCGTCAGCGCCGTGCCGCGCCGGGGCGCCAGCTCCGCCGTCCCCGGCCCCTCGGCGGCGATCAGGGTGATCGCCGCCGAGACCGTCACGCACTCCTCGTACCGTCCCGGAGCGATGCTGATGACCGCCCCGGCGCGGGCCCTGGCGACGGCCTCCGCGACGGTGCGGTGATCGCCCGTCCCGTCGGCGGCGACGATGAGCATCTGGCGTGACACGTTCGACCTCCCGGACCCCCTGCGCCGTAGGTACGGGGCGGAGACGCGCGACATGTAGGGCAAGGGAAACTGCTGCTCCCATCATGCCTGTTACCGCAGGTCGACCGCCATCGCGGTCGGGTTCCGGGTGGCTTCACCACCCCGTCCCGGAGGCTCCGGAAGCGGGTTCCGGCGGCGGGCGGAACGTCGCTACCATCGGCCCATGCGATCTTCGAGGTCCTCGGTGTCCCGCACCCTCGGACCGGCGGTTCTGGCGGCCCTGCTCCTGATACCCCACGCCGCGTCCCCCGCGGGCGCGGCACCGGGGGACGAGGACAGCCCCTCGCTGCCGGGCGTGAGCGCCACCGTCGCGGACGGCCGCCCGTGCACCGCGAGGTCGGCCAAGAAATCGGCGCGGGTCCCCTGGGCGCAGAGCTTCCTGGGCATCGGCCGGGCCTGGGAGCTGAGCCGGGGCGCCGGGGTGAAGGTCGCCGTCGTCAGCACCGGGGCGGACACGCGCCGGGTGCCCGCGCTGGACGGCCGGGTCACCGGCGGCCGGGACGTGGTGGCCGGCGGAACCGTGGGGGACGACTGCGTGGGGTACGGGACGTTCCTCGCCGGACTCGTCGCGGGCAAACGGCAGGAGGGCCTCGCCGCGGCCGGGGTCGCCCCGGAGGCACGGGTGATCGCGGTCCGGGCCACCGACAAGGGGGGCCTGACCACGCCCGAGGCACTGGCCGACGGGATCAGGGCGGCCACCGCCACCGGAGCGCGGATCATCCACGTGGCGCTGGCCGTTCCGTCCGCGCCCCGGAAGCTGGAGGACGCCGTAGCCGCCGCGCGGAAGGCGGGGGCGCTGGTGGTGGCGCCCGCCTCGGCGCGGGAGTGGGAGGGTGGTCCGGGGGCCGCGCGGGCGGAGAGCGGGCCCGTCTACCCGGCGGCGCTGCCCGGAGTACTGGCGGTCTCGTCGGTGGGGCCCGGAGGCGAACCGGACCCGCGGGGCGCGGAGCCGGGGCGGCGGACGCAGCCGAGGCTGAGCGCGCCGGGCGTCTCGGTGACGGGTCCGGGGCCGGGCGGTGGAGGGCAGTTCACCGGCGGCGGCGACGCCGTGGCCGGCGCGTTCGTGGCCGGTACGGCGGCCCTGGTCCTCGCGTACCACCCCGAGCTGAGCGGCGAACAGGTCGCGCACCGGTTGGAGGCCACCGCGTACGGGGCCGCGGGCGACGCCCCGGACCCCGAGGCCGGCTTCGGGGTCGTCGATCCGGTGCGGGCGCTCTCCGCCGTGCTCCCCGAGGAGCACGCCTCGCCCCCGCCCTCGTCCGGCACACGGAACGCCTCCGCCGCCCATGCGGTTCCGCCCCTCGACCCGCCGACCGCGCGCGACCACGCGCTGGCCGTCGTGGGCGGGGCGGTCGCGGTCACGCTGCTGGTCGCGTTCCTCGCGGTCGTCCTGCCTCGGGGCCGCCGCCGCGGGTGGCGAGCGGGCGGGACCGGGGGGCCGGCCGCGTCGGCGGAGTGAGCGCCGGGCGCGCGGGACGCGTCGTCAAGCCGAACGCCGGGCCGCCCGGCGGGAAGCGCGCCGCCCGGCAGCCGTTGTGCCGGGACCGCCGGACCCCGGCAGCCGTTGCGCCGGGACGCCGGGACCGCCGGACCCCGGCCGGACGGCCCTCGCCCGGCTCCGCCGCCCCGCCTACGCCTCCTCCTCCACCGAGTCCGGCAGCAGCGGGGTCTGCACCTGGACCACTCCCCTGCGGGTGATCAGCTGCGCCCGGCCCGGCGGGAGCTGCTTCGGCTTGGTGTCGTTGAACAGATAGCCCTCCGACGGCGGACAGGAGAGCAGCGCCGCAGGCGTGTTGACCTCCATCAGCCGGCGCAGCAGCGAGTCGTTCATCGCCCGTGCCGCACCGTTGGCGCTGCGCGCCACGATCAGGTGCAGGCCCAGCTCCGCACCTTGGGCGAGGTGGTCGAGCAGCGGTCCGAAGTGGTTGCTCATGGTGCCGCCGGAGACCATGTCGTAGTCGTCCACGACCATGAAGACCCGCGGGCCGGTCCACCAGTCGCGCCGCTTGAGCTGGGCGGGCGAGATGTCGGCGCCGGGCAGGCGCTCCTTCATGGCCCGCGCCACGCCCTCCACCGCCTGCTTGAGCACGTCCACGGAGACCGCGTACCCCAGCCGGTGCGACTCGGGGATGCTCTCCAGCAGCCCGCGGCGGTAGTCGACCAGCAGGATCCGCGCCTCGTCGGGGGTGTAGCGGTCGGTGATCGCGCGGCAGACCGCGCGCAGCAGGTTGGTCTTGCCGGTCTCCGCGTCGCCCACCACCACGAGGTGGGCGGTCTGGGCGAAGTCGTGCCACATGACGTCCAGTTGGCCCCCTTCCAGACCCAGCGGCACGCGCAGGTCGCCGTCCGCGCCGACCTCGGCGTCGGGCAGCTCGGCGGGGTCCAGGACTCCGGGCAGCGTACGGACCGGAGGCGCGGACGGGCCCTGCCAGTGCTCGGCCACCCGGGCCACCGCGTCCGCGACGCCCGCGCCGAGGTCCGTGGCGCTGTCGCCGCCGTCCAGCCGGGGCAGGGCGGTGAGGAAGTGGTGCTTGGTCTCGGTCATGCCGCGGCCGGGCGCCTTCGGGATGGTCGCGGCGGCCCGCATATTGATCATGGAGTCCATGCTGTCGCCGAGCCGCAGCTCGAAGCGGGTGCCGAGCTGGTCGCGCAGGGCGGTGGGGATCTCCGCCCAGCGGCTCGCCGCCACGATGAGGTGAACCCCGTAGTTGAGCCCCCGGACCGCCAACGCCGAGACGGTGTCCATGACCTCCATGAAGTCCTGGCGGATCGTGCCCCAGCCGTCGACGACGAGGAACACGTCGCCGTACGGGTCGTCGGGGAGCTCCCCGGCGGCGCGGCGGGTGCGCAGCGTCGCCATGGAGTCGATGCCCTCGTCGGCGAACTGCTTCTCGCGCCGGGCCACCAGCGCGTGCACCTCGGCCAGGGTGCGGTGCACCCGCTCCAGGTCGAGCCGGCCCGTCACCCCGCCCACATGCGGCAGGTCGCGGAGCACGCCGAGCGAACCGCCGCCGAAGTCCAGGCAGTAGAACTGGACTTCGCGCGGGGTGTGGGTGAGTGCGAGTCCCATGATCAGGTCGCGTACGAGGGTGGACTTGCCGCTCTGCGGGCCGCCCGCGATACCGACGTGCCCGCCCGCGCCGGACAGCTCGGCGATCAGGGGTTCGCGGGCCTGGTCGAAGGGCCGGTCGATGATGCCCACCGGCACCGTCAGCCTGCCGTGCAGGTCCGGATCGAGGGCGGTCAGACCCCGTTCGGGATGCGGCGCCACGCCCATCAGCAGGGTGTCCAGCGACAGCGGCCTGTCCAGCGGCGGCAGCCAGACCTGGTGGGCGGGCCTGCCGCCCTCCCGCATCCGGGAGACGGCCAGCGCGAGCAGGGTCTCCTCGCTCGCCTCCTCCTGCGCCACCGGCTCCGGGTCGGGAGCCGGGGCGGGGAGCCGGGGCGCGGTCCACTCCGTGCGGTACGGGACGACCTGCCCGGCGACGGCCGCGGCGGCGACCCTGCGGACGCCCTGGTAGGGCCCGGAGACGTACGCGGCCTTGAACCGGACCAGGGTTCCGGTGTCCTTCTTCAGGATGGCGCTGCCGGGAACGGAGGGGAGCTGATAGGCGTCCGGCACGCCGAGGACGCCGCGGCTCTCCATCGAGGAGAAGGTGCGCAGGGCGATCCGGTACGACAGGTGGGATTCGAGCTGGGTCATGCGGCCCTCGTCCAACCGCTGCGAGGCGAGCAGCAGGTGGACGCCGAGGCTGCGGCCCAGCCGGCCCACCATGACGAACAGGTCCATGAAGTCGCGGTGCGAGGAGAGGAGTTCGCTGAACTCGTCGACGACGACGAAGAGCGTCGGCAGCGGTTCCAGCGCGGCGCCCGCCGCCCGCGCGGTCTCGTACTCGTACGCCGAGGTGTAGTTTCCGGCGCTGCGCAGCAGTTCCTGGCGGCGCATCAGCTCGCCGTGGAGGGCGTCCTGCATGCGGTCCACCAGGGCGGATTCGTCGGCGAGGTTGGTGATCACGGCCGAGGTGTGGGGCAGGTCCTCCAGGCCGAGGAAGGTGGCGCCGCCCTTGAAGTCGACGAGGACGAAGTTCAGCTTCTCCGAGGAGTGGGTGAGCGCCAGCGCCAGCACCAGGGTCCGCAGCAGTTCGGACTTGCCGGAGCCCGTCGCGCCGATCAGCACGCCGTGCGGGCCCATGCCGCCCTGCGCCGCCTCCTTGATGTCCAGTTCGACCGGGCTGCCGTCGCCGGCGAGGCCCAGCGGCACCCGCAGCCTGGCCCGCTCGCCGCGTTCGTCGCGTACGGCGTCCAGGTCGACGGTGTGCAGGTCCGGGAGGCCGAGGAGGGTGGTGAGCTGCACGTCGGAGGTGAGCGCCTCGCCGTTGTCCGTGGTGACGCCCATCCGCCGGGGGGACATCAGGGCGGCCAGCGCCCTGGCCCGCCGGGGGCTCAGCGCGTCGGGGCTGCCGAGCGCGGTGGTGGTCTCCCTGCCCGACCGGTCGGTGCCGACGAGTTCCAGCCGCCGCCCGGTGATCCGCAGCCGCAGCGTGTGGCGGAACGGCTTCCAGGGGAGGGATCCGGAGACGTCCAGCGTCACGGTGTTGCGGTAGCCGTCGGTGGCGAGGCGGGAATCCTCGGGCGTCCGGGCGCTGTCCAGTACCACGACGCAGTAGGGCTCCTCGGTGCTCGGCACCGCGTCCGGCTCGAAGGGGGGCCGACCGGTCAGTTCGTCACCGAGCAGCGATTCGAGGCCCAGGACGGAGTCGGTGACGAGCCGTACGGGCCCGCCACCGTCGACCTCCGTCGGGTGCTGGCTGTGCGGCAGCCACTTCACCCACTCCCAGGCGTCGCGCCGGTCGTGGTCGGCGAGGACCACGATCCGCAGGTCCCGCGGCGCGTGGAAGACGCTGAGCTGGGCCAGCAGGGCGCGCACCATCGCGTGCGCGTCCTGTGCCCCGGACTGGAGCAGGACACGGGCGTAGGTCCGCAGATAGACCGCGACTGGCTGGTCGGGCACGGTGCCGTACGCCTTGATGAAGCGGCGCAGGGCGTGTGCGGACAGCGGCTCCAGGTCCTCGACCGGCTTGGTGCTCAGGGGCGTGAGCTTGGTCGCCAGCTGCTGCTCGCCCACGCCGATCCGCACCTCGGCGAAGTCCGCGTGCGCGGACCGCCGCTCCCACAGCCTGGACGTCGGCACCAGGCTCCACAGGGACTCGGGGTCCGGGTGCGCCCACGCCTGGGCCTCACGCTGCTGGTTGATCACCTTGCGGACGCGCCTGCGGCTGATCGCCAGGTAGCGCATGTAGTCGCGCCGTTCACCCAGCAGCGCCCGCTTGCGGTCCCCGGAGGCCCGGACGATCTGCGAGAGCAGCATGCCGACGGCGGAGAGGGCCATCAGGCCGATGGCGACGTACATCATGGGGCCGCCGCCGCTGCCGGGGCGCAGGAAGATGAGCACCATGCCGAGCGAGCTGAGCGCCATCGGCATGTACGTGATCATGTTGCCCATGGCGCTCTGCGGCTCCGGCACCGACGGCGGCTCCTGGAGGCTCAGTTCGCCGTGGGGCATCTCGGGGCCAAGACGCCGGGGAGGCCTCTTGAAGAGGACCACGCTCAAAGGGAATCGCCTTCCTGATGAGGGATGCCGGCGGGTGCCGTGCGGTACCGCGAGGTGACAGGGGGGGTGAACGCCGGTGGAACAGCCGGAGAATCCGGGGGAACGGGCGAAGCGGAACCGTCGATCCCGGGCGGCACCCCACAACCTACAGACTGCACACACAAGTTAATGTGATCAATCTGACCGCGTCGACCACCGTCCTGGAAGGCGATGAAACGCGCTTGACCGACATATCCGCGGCACTCCTGTGCCGTCTCACGGTGATGACGCCCGACCGCTCCGTCGAGCTCGCCGTCCCGTCCGACATCGTGCTGGCCGACCTCCTGCCGACCATCGTCGACCACGGGGGCACCGACCTGTACGAGCGCGGTGCGCAGGCGGGCGGATGGGTGCTCCAGCGCCTCGGCCAGGAGCCCCTCGACGAGGAGAGGACGCTCGGCGACCTCGGCCTGCGCGACGGCGAAACGGTCCATCTGCGGCTGCGCGGGGACGCGCTCCCCGAGATCCATTACGACGACCTCGTCGACGGGCTCTCCGGCAGGCTGCGGGAACGGGCCGACTCCTGGCGGCCGGTGTGGTCGCACCACCTCATGACCGGGCTCGCCCTCGGCGCGCTCGCCACCGGACTGCTGCTCCTGCTGCTGCCCGGCCCCGCGGGGCTCCGGGCGGTCTGCGCGGCGGTGACCGCGGTGCTGCTGCTGGCCGGAGCGGCCGCGGCGTCGCGGGCGGTCGGCGACGTGGGCGCGGGCGCCTCGCTCGGGGCGGCCGCCGTCCCCTTCCTCGCGCTGGCCGGCTCACTGGTGCCCCAAGGGGCCTCGTCCGACGCCGAACTGGGTGCCCGGCTCCTCGCGGGCTGCTCCGCCGCGACCGGCGGGGCCGTGCTCGCGGTGGCCGCCGTGGGCGCGTGCGCACCGCTGTTCCTGGCCACCGCGCTGGCCGCGGTCCTCGGAGCGGTCGGCGGGGCCGTGATGCTCTTCGGCGTCCCGGCCCCCGGCACGGCCGCCCCGCTGATCCTGGCGGTCGTCCTGCTGGGACACTTCCTGCCGTCGCTGGCGTTCCGCCTGTCCGGGCTGAAGGTTCCGCTGCTGCCCACCAACACGGGCCAGCTCCAGGAGGGCATCGACCCCACGCCGGACGAGGTGGTCGCCGCCCGCGGCGCCGTCGCCGACCAGTACCTGACGGGCCTCTACGGCGCCACCGGCCTGGTGGCGGCGGGCTGCCTGACGGTGCTGGCGTTCCAGACGTCCTGGGCGCCGCTCACCCTGGCCGCGGTCCTCTGCGCGCTGATGTTCACCCACGCACGGGCGATCGGCGGGGCCTGGCAGCGGCTCGCCGTCGTCCTGCCGGCCGCCTACGGCTCCGTCCTGCTGGCGGTGCGCTGGGTCCTGGAGGCCGACGCCGGGTCCCGGCCCCTGCTGCTCGCCGGGCTGCTGGCCGCCGCCGCGGTGCTCGCGATCACGGGCTGGACGCTCCCCGGCAGGCGGCTGGTGCCCTACTGGGGGCGCGCGGTCGATCTGCTGCATCTGCTCTTCGCCATCGTCCTCGTCCCGCTGGCCCTGCTCGTCACCGGCCTCTACGGGTACCTGCGCGGCCTCAACAGTTGACCCCGGCGGCCGGGGGCTCCGGCCCCCCGGACCCTCGCTCGCCGGGCCGATGCCCGGTCGGAAAGGCAAGGAATGCAGTCCAGGCGGGACCAGGTCCACGCGCACATGTTCGTCATGAGCCGGCTGTCGCTGGGCATGCTCCGGGACGACCCGGACGCCCCCGAGTCGCCGCACCGGCGGACCACGAAGGGCTTCGTGATCGGCCTCGTGGTCGCGGCCCTGGCGGCGCTCGTCGTCGCGGTGTACGGACTGGTGGTGCCCGGCGGCTCGAACGCGTGGAAGGCCACCGGGACGCTGGTGCTCGACGAGCGTTCGGGCGCCCGCTACCTCACGGTCGACGGCGTCCTCCACCCGGTCCTCAACGAGACCTCGGCCAAACTGCTGGCCGGTGAGCGGATGAAGGTGGTGAGCGTCAAGCCCGCCTCCATCGAGGCCGCCCCGCGCGGCGCGACCCTGGGCATCGTCGGCGCACCGGACCCGCTGCCGCAGGCGGGTGAGCTGAGCCGCGACGCCTGGTCGGTGTGCGCCACCCGGCCCGACGCCGCCGCCGACCCGCTCCTCACGCTGGGCGTGGGCCTGACCGCCGAGGGCCGGCCCGTCACCTCGGGCCTGACCACGCTGGTCCGCACCGTCCCCGGCGACACCACGTACCTGCTGTGGCACGGCACCCGGATGCGGCTGGACCCCGCGCACTACGCCGTCCAGGCGCTGGGTTACGACGCGGACGCGGCATACCCGGTCCCGGAGGCGTTCCTCAACGCGCTGCCGTCCGGTCCGGATCTGGCGGTGCCGGAGGTGGCCGGACGCGGCAAGGCCGGCCCCTCACTGGCGGGGCGGCCCACCCGGATCGGTCAGCTCTTCGACGGCCCCGGCGGCCACTACCTGCTGACGGAGCGCGGGCTGACCAGGGTCACCGCGCTGGAGGAGGCGCTGGTGAAGGGCGATCCGCGCACCCAGCGCACCGCCTACGCCGGAGAGGCCGTCACCCTGCCCCGGATCGGCCCCGACGACCTGGCACGCCATCAGGACGCGAGCGGCGGACGACTGGTGGGCACCGGCGGCGGCAAGGTCCCGGCCGGCCTGCCCGAGCCCGGTCCGGTCCGCGCGGGCGAGGGCGTGTGCGCCGTCGTCGGCACGGCGGACGGCAGGCCGACGGTCTCGGTCGTCCTGCCCCGCGCGGACGCGGTGGCGGGCCGGGCGGTGTCCGACCAGCCCGGTGTGACGGTGGGTCCAGGGGCCGCGGACCGGATCGCCGCGCGACCGGACGGCGGCGCTCTCGTCACGGCGCTCTCCTCGGCGGGCACGGGCACGGCCTACTACCTGGTGACCGCGTCCGGCGCCAAGTACGCGATCCCTGGCGGGGACAAGGGGCTCCAGCGGCTCGGCTACCGGGCGGATCAGTCCGTGCCCGTCCCGTCGGGCGTCCTCGGGATGCTGGCATCGGGGCCCGCGCTGGACGGAAGCGCCCTCCTGGCACAGGGACTTGTGGAAGCGACGAAAGATGTGGCTTCCGATAAGCAGGCGACCGCCTCCGACAATTGAGCTCGATTTGAGCAAAGGGAAGCCGGAATGCTCCGCGCACGACGACATTCCCGCAGCTCACGCCCGTAGCGAAGGTGAACTCTCAGGTAACCGGAGCCCCTTGGTTCCCCAGCCGCCCCACCCCGTATTAATGTGATGGTCGCCGGCCCCCGGAGGGGGTATTCCCGAAGCGGTCGGCCTCGTCGTGCACCCGTGGTGCCACCGTGTTCCCCGCAGCGTCCAGGAGGACTCTCAATGTTCGATGTTGCCGGTTTCAACATTAATTCGTCGGACGGTCTGTCCAACGACGAGACGGCGATGCTCCAGACGCTGCAGACACTGGACAAGCACCTCAGCGACATGGAGACGGCGGGCCAGACGGTCCGGAAGATTCAGACCCAGGTGAGCGAGGCCTACCGGGCCAGGTCCTCGGCGACCCACGCGGCGGGCATCGACGAGTGGCTGAAGACGCACGCCCGCATCACGGAGCGCACCCGGTTCTTCCTCGAGGGCACCAAGATGGCCAAGAACCTCCTCGCGGACGCCGAGGACGAGTCGAACACCTTCGCCCTGGGCATCGCCGGCACGATCAACCCCAGCTGACCTTCGCCGGCCACCTTCCGCACCGTCTTCTTCCACCCCATTCCCCGAGGAGTTTCTTCATGACCGTCGCGATCAGCCATTCAGCGCTTCAGGAAGCCATCAGGAACATGGGCAACGCCCAGAGGGAGATGCAGGAGGGGCTCGACTGGATGGAGAAGAACTTCACCGCGCTGCGCGACACCCTGACCGGTGAGACCCGTCTCTCCTGGGAGAACTTCCAGCAGGAGCTGAGCAAGCTCAAGGTCCAGCTCAACCAGGAGTACGGAGTCGCCCAGACGACTCTTCAGCGCATGCACGCCCGGCAGATCCAGGGAGACCAGGACGGCGGCCGCGGGCTGAAGAACGCCCAGGGCAGCTGATCTGACCGACGACCCGATGTGGAGGTGTGAACATGGCTGACGGTGAAATCCCTGGCGACATCTACCAGTCGACCGAAGGTGTCTATCTCGACTACGCGAACGGGAAGATCCCCACGTTCCGCCGTCACCTCACGGTCAACGCGTACTACCTGAGCATGGGATCGAAGGTTCCTCTCGGTCTCGGAAACCCCGAAAGGTGCTTGCAGGCAAAGGCACTCGAGGCCCAGTTCGAGACGTACCGCTCCTCCATGCACCAGCGGTACGAATCGGCGATCGAGTTGCTGAACACCTTCTCGGCCAGCCTCCGGGACGTGGAAATGAAGCACAGGGAGGCCGAGGACGACTCCGACAGCATCGGCAGCACCCTCCTCGACGAGTTCTCCGAGATCCTGAACCCGAAGGGAAAGTGAAACCATGGTCGAGGTACCCTCCGGGATGCCGGCCAAGTGGGAGGACATCCTCGCCATGTTTCACGACGGGACCACCAAGCTCCCCGACCGGAACGCGGTGGCGGGTCCGGGGTCCAAGCCGTGGATCGTCCATGTGGTGAACGGCGCCTGGCACTCCGGCACCGCAGCCGACAGGGCGGACGAATGGAACCTGGACGGGTATTACGCGTTCAGCTTCCCCGACAGGCTCGACAACACATCCCTGCTATTCGGATTCCGCTACAACTGGACCGACTTCGGTAATGACGGCGGAGCACTGGCCGAATTCACCGGAGCGGCCGGTCCGATTTTCGAATCGGTGGTGTTCGGGAAGAACAAGGACGCCAATCCGGAGCTGACGGGAAAAGCCGCCACCATCCTCAACAACATGGATGACTGGACCGACGGCTGGGCGACCCAGTTCAACACCTGGGCAGAAAGCGTCGGGAACGGCGACGAGGGGCTGAAGGGGGAGAGCGCCGAGCTGTTCGAGGCCACCCTCCGAGCGGTGAAACGCTCTTTGCAGGAGACGTATTCGTACTACCTGAACGGCGAACTGCAGCGGCAGCTCGAGGCAGTGAACAAGCAGTTGACGACCACCATAGGTGTACTGAGGAACAACGCCTGGAACTGGTTCGGCAAGAAGGAGACCGTGGGGGGAACCACCATCGAGGCCAGGGAGGCCGGCCCCGTCTCCATGGCGTTCACTCACCTGTATGCAAGCTTCCTGAAGACGATGAGCACCCAGAACCCTCTCTCGGACCACGATCCGACGAAGAGCGGTCCGGACTGGGCCGCCATCGAGAGCAGAGCGAAGCAGGGGTGGATCACCGGGGTCGAGGAAGGGCTCGATCAGGCGTCCTCCCAGACGATGACCGACCTGGCGAACGCATACGGTTCGGCGACCATGAAGTTCTCCGACGCGAACGCCATCGTGAAGCCGACGTTCACCATCTCGCTGACGGCGGACGAGCAGAAGGACTTCTACGGTTCCGCGGGTCCGGGCGGTGGCGGTGCGCCGGGCGGTGCCAACGACGTCCTCAACACGTTCATGGAGATGTTCGGCGGAGCCGGCGCGGGCGGTGGCGGCACCGGTGGTGGTGCGGGCACCGACGGGAGCGGCAAGGACATCGATCTGAGCACCCCGCCTCCGGTCACCGGGCCGAGCGGCAGCGTCTCCGGCACCAACCTCCCGTCCGGGGTCAACCTCCCGAACACCAAGAACCTCCTCGCGCAGAACCCGGTCACCGGCCCCAGCGGCAGCACCTCCGGCACGGGCCCGGGGCCCGTGGCCCTGCCCGCCGGATCGCGCATCGACCCCAAGACCGGTGCGGTCACCGATGCCCGGGGCAAGCCCGTCACCGGTCCCAACGGCCAGCCCCTGGTCGTACCGCCCGGCTCCACGCTCGGCCCCGGGGGCAAGATCATCCCGCCTGTGCCCAGCGTTCCGAAGGGGCCGACGCTTCCGAGCGGTTCCACCTCCGGGGACCTGACGAACGGCATCCGGGTCGACTCCAACGGGAACATCATCGTCCCCAAGGGGGTCAAGGTGGACGCCCAGGGGAATCTGATCGGCGCGGACGGCAAGCCGCTGACCAACGCGTACGGTGGAAAGCTCACCGTTCCGCCGGGCTCCCGTGTCAACGCGGACGGGACCATCACCGACCCGCAGGGCAAGCAGATCACCCAGGCCAGCAACAGCCTCAAGACCCGCAACCCCATGACCCTGGACGACCTGGTGAACACCCAGCGGCGTCCCTCCACCTCGAGCGGTGACATCTTCGGCGTCTCCAAGGGAGGCTCCAACGATCTCCTCGGCGGCTCGAAGGGCGTCTCCGACGGGATGCGCAAGTCGCTCGACGGCCACGGCGTCACCGGCCGTGAGGCGATCGGCGGGTCCGGCGGGATCAGCAACCGCGCCCGTGCCGCCATGGGGTTGCCGGTGGTCCCCGCCGCCCCGACGCAGGGCACGTTGTCCACCCAGTCGGTCAGCGCCCTCGGGCGGACCGGGGCACTCGGCACGACGGGGAGCGGAATGCCCTTCATGCCGCCGATGGGCATGGGCGGCGGCGCTCCGGGGGGCGGTGGCAGCGGCAACGACCGGCAGCCCAACGTATGGCTGTCCGAGGACGAAGAGGTGTGGGGCACCGAGTCCGACGCCGGAACGGGCGTGATCGGGCGATGAGTTCCCCAGGGGTGGAAGCGGGTGGCATACCCGCCGCCGCGGACACCGCCATGCCACCGGTGCCGGACGACATCCGTGCGGCCGCGCGCACCGCACCGGAACACTGGTTCGGCATGGTGGACCCGGCGTGGCGCGGAGAGGGCGAACCGCCCTTGTGGGCGGTGATCGGGCAGTGGCGCTCCGACGCCGACGGCGAGATCGCCGAGTGGCAGCGCAACGAGACGTACCGGCCGTCGCCCGGCATGCTCGGCTGGCCCGAGCCGACCGACGATGTGGACGCCGCCATGCAGCTCGCGGCGACCGGTTACGGCCCGGTCGAGAACGTCGCCCTGGCGGCGGTCACGGGCGAACTGGCCGTGCTGACCGCCCCGGACGGCGGCGCGGTCAGCGCCTGCACCCCCGAGGGGGACGCGGTGGTCCCGGTGTTCACCTCGCCCGAGCATCTGAAGCGGGCGGGCGCGCTCGCCCACCGGGTGCTGCCCCTCGCCGAGGCGTTCGCGCTCGTGCCCGAAGGCCAGGATCTCTATCTCAACCCGACGGGCCCCGTCGCCCTGCGCCTGTCCGCGGACGACCTGTCCCGCGCGGTCGATGTACTGGAAGCGGTCGCAGGACCGGGGGCTACGAAAGCCCCGGAGCCCTCGGCGGCCGAGGAGGAGCAGAACTGATGTCGTTCCAGGAGCAGCTCGCGGAGGCCATGGCCCAACTCGCGGAGCAGACGAAGAAGATCCAGGAGGTCCAGGAGGAGCTGGCCAGGACGTCCGCGTCGGCGACCTCCAAGGACCGGATGGTGACCGCGTCGGTCAACGCCCACGGGGAGGTCGTCTCCTTCAAGTTCCACTCCGAGGGCTACCGCACGATGCCGGCCGCCCAGCTCGCCGAGGTGCTGAAGACCATCGTCAACGCGGCGCGCGCGGAGGTGAGTTCGAAGGTGACCGGTACCGTACGCCCGCTGATGGGCGCCCAGGAGGAGTTGGCGAACGGCTTCTTCGGAGGCGGCGGCGAGCTGGACGATCTGCTGGCGCCCCTGCGTGCGATGCAGCCCGAGGGGTTGACCGAGACGGTGCTGGGCAAGAACCGCAAGCCGTCCGCGAACCGTGGCGAGGAGGACGGGCTCTATGGCTGACGGAACCCTGAGCGTTCCGGGCGATCTCCCCCGGCGGTTCACCCAGTTCGGTGACATTTCGAGGATCGTCAACGAGCTGGGAACGCTCAACGAGCGCATCAACGTGGCGAATCGGACGGCGGGCGGGCGGGACGACGTGTACGCGAAGGAGTACCACAAGTTCGTCGACTCGACGGGCAAGGGACTCACCTACGGCCTCGAAGGCCTCTCCGAGCTGCTTGAGATGGTCGGCATCAGCGGCAACACGGCCTCGATCATCCTGAACGACGCCGAAGACGAAGCCAACCACCTCGCCGCCGGCTGAGCCGGCCGTACTCCGAAGGCGTAGCACCACACCATGGCCATCGAGGTCCCCGACGGGTGGGCGACACTCCTCAAGACCCTGACCGGAATGCCCTTCCCGCAGGCGAACGAGGACTCCCTGCGGCTGGTCAGCGACGACTACCAGCTGATGGCCGAGAAGTTCCAGGAGGTCGAGGAACTCCTGCGGCAGGTCGTCAGCCGCGTCGACGAGGACTTCGAGGGCCAGACCGCGACGGAGTTCGTGACGTACGCGCGGCAGTTCGTCGAGGTGACGAACGGCAACCAGAGCATTCTCGACAGGGCGCACGAGGACGCCATGAAGTTGTCGAAGAACGCGCACAAGACGGCTGCCGACATCGAGTACACGAAGTGGATGATCTTCGGCCAACTCGCCTTGCTGGTCGTACAGATCGCCCTGGCCCAGGCGCTGATGCCGGTGACCGCCGGGCTGTCCGAGATCTGGGCGGCCGCGGCGATCGGCGCGTTCAAGGCCATGGCGCTGCTGATCCTCAAGTTCCTGGTGGCTCAGATCATCATGCAGACCATCACCGGTCTCGTCGGTGGTCTGCTGCTCGACAGCATCCTCCAGCTCACCCAGATGGGCCGCGGTGACCGTACGGAGTGGAACACGGACTTCACCAAGAACGCTGCGATATTCGCAGCCATCGGGGGGGTCCTCGGCGGGCCGTTCGCGCTGCTGGGCGGTGGGCTCGGCAAGTTGCTCGGCCACCTGGGCGGCAAGGGGCTGAGCAAGCTCCTCGGCAACGATGCCGGGAACGTGCTGGCCAAGGGTCTGGCAGGCGGAGGCAAGGGCGCGGGAGCCGGAGCCGGTAAGGGCGGAGGCGCGCTCGCCAAGGGTGCGGGAGCGGGCGCGGGCCGGGGCGCGGGCGGCGCGGGAGCCGGAGCCGGAAAGGGCGCAGGCAGCGCAGGAGCCGGAGCCGGAAAGGGCGCAGGCAGCGCAGGAGCCGGAGCCGGTAAAGGCGCAGGCAGCGCAGGAGCCGGAGCCGGTAAAGGCGCAGGCAGCGCAGGAGCCGGAGCCGGTAAAGGCGCAGGCAGCGCAGGAGCCGGAGCCGGTAAAGGCGCGGGCGGCCTGGGCGAAGGGGTCGGCAAGGGTGTCGGCGGCGTCGGCGACGGTCTCGGCAAGGGTGTCAGCGGTGCGGGCGACGGAGCCGCCGGGGCCGGAACGAGGTCCGGGGCGGGTGCCGCGGGCAACACGATCTCGGAGAACTCCGCCCGTGAGCTCGGCGAGCGTCTGGGCAACATCATGGGCCGCACCAACGAATCCCTGAACCAGCTGGGTGCGGACGGCGTGCGGGGCACGGTCGCCGGAGCAGTCGGCCGGGAGGTCGTCAAGGACTTCGCGAACGCCTTCGAGAAGCACCTCGGAGGCGCCCTCGGTAACGAGACCGCCAAGAACCTGGGCCGCGAGTACGGCGAGGCGCTGGTCAAGAACTGGGCCGGCAAAGCCGATTGGCAGGGACTCACCCACGCGCTGGACGACGCGCTCAAGCCGTTCATGAAGGACCTGGGCGAGAGCGGCGTACGGGCGCTCTCGCACGATCTGCCCGGCTCGTTCGTCCGGACGGTCGGCGGGAACCTGGGCTTCCACGCCGGCAACCTCGTCGGCGAGATCGCCGGTGAAGCGGGCCATGCCGTGGTCACCGAGGGCATGTACAACCTGCTCTTCGGCCCGGAGAAGAAGTTCACGGTCAGCGGCTGGACGGCCGCCGCGGGCGCGATGGGCGGCGTCCTGGGCCGGGGAGTGGCCCACGGCTTCCAGTCGGTGCACAACATGGTCCAGGGGCCTCCGGCAGCTCCCCCGCCGCGCCCTCCGGTGTTCTCGTCCGACGCCCCCACGCCGCCGACCGCCACGCCCCGGCCCAGCACCGAGTCCGGCCCCACGGGCCGCGACGGTTCCACCCCGAAGACCGACGCGGACAACCGCACGCTCACGGACTCCGGGTCGGACACCGACAGCCTGTACTACCTGGACGTGGACGACCTCTCGGACAGCGCCACGCTGTACGGGGACGACGACGGGAACGGGGGCACCGCCCCGTCCAGCGCGCCCACGGCCTCCGCCCCCTCTTTCGCCACCAGCTCCGGCGGCGCGGACATCACGAACACCGGCGACTTCACGTCCACCCCGAACAGGGGCGACACCCCGAACGGGAACGAGGTCCCGAACGGGAACGAGACCCCGAACGTGGGCGGCCGCCCGAACACCACCGACAGCTCCGGTTCCGGCAGCGGCACCGTCCCCGGCTCGGGATCCGGCGAGCCGGCTGCCCCCGGGCCTCGCTCGCCCGAGTCCCCCGTTCCGCCGGACACGGTGTCCGAGCTGGACCTGCTCCTGAACAGCCTGCCGGACGTACCCGACGCCCCGCCGAGCCCGCAGCCGCATCCGGACGTGGTTCCGGACCCGGACGTGGTTCCGGACCCGGACGTGGTTCCGGACCCGGACGTGGTTCCGGACCCGGACGTGGTTCCGGAGAACCTGACGCAGGACCTCACGGACCTGGACTCCGTGCCGGCGGACCTCCCCGGCGTACCCGACGCCGTACCGGGGGCCGCGCTGACGCCGGACCAACTGCTCGCGAGCCTGTCCGACGTACCCGACACCCCGCTGGGCCCGCCGCGGTCGCCGGAGGAGCTGCGGTTGCCGGCGGACCTCCCCGACGTACCGGAGGGCAGCCTCTGGCAGACGTCCGGCGACGGGTCGGGCGGCTCACCGTCCGGCCGGGCCGGTGACTCCGAGCCGGGGAACCGGGCTCCGGGCGATCCCGACCGCCTCCTCCAGGAGCGTATGGACCGGCTCAAGAACCAGCAGGACCCGGACGACCTGGACGCCGACCTGGCCGCCCGGCTGGCGAAGCTCCGCGAGGGCGGGCCCGACGGCCTCGGCAGGCCCGCACGGGTCGACGAGCTGCGCGAGCAGTACCGCGCGGCCCTGGAGGAGGAGGGCACGGACGGACCGGACCGCGACGGTACGGTGACGGGTCCCGAGGGCGATGCGACCGCGCTCCCGTACAGCCCCACGGGCGGTACCGGCACGCCCAACGCCACGGGCGGTACCGCCCCACCGCAGCGTCCCGCCCCGACCGCTTCGACGACGGCCGCATTCAACTCCGGTAACACACCCGGTGGTTCACGTCCACAGCCCCCCGCCGGCACGAACCCGGACGGACTCGACGCGTCGTTGCCCGACGTCCCCCAGGACCCCCCGGGCTCCCGGCCGGCCACCGCGGACGAGGCCGACCTCGTGTTCCCCGACGTCCCCCAGCAGGAACCTTCCGCGCGGCCCGGCGCGGGGCGAACCGAGAGCGACGGGGCCGACACGGTCACGGACGACGCGCCGAGCCCTCCCCGTACGGAGTCGACGGACGAGCTGCCCTTCCCCGACGGCTTCGACGCCGACGGCGATCTCGACGCGCTGCTGGCGCGCCTCGACGGCAGCGGCGCCCCCACCGACGACCCGCTGAGCCAACTGGCCCGCCTTCCCGACGTACCCGAGGGGCTGTCCTCCGCCGACCGGCGCAAGCTGGCCGCGGACACGACGCGGGAGACGGACGCCCTGCTGGCGGACGCGCGGCGGGTGGGCGTCGACCGAGAGGCACGTCAGCGGCTCGGCGAGCGCATCCAGGACGACGTCCGGGCGGGCAGACACGCTGAAGCGGCAGAGGGCCTGCGCGAGCTGAGCGACCTCGTCGCGCTGCACGGTCTCGGCGAACGACTCCAGCAGTTCCGCCGCCACATGGACGGCGGATACGAGGGACGCGCCGCGCAGTTGGGCATGCGCCGTTCGGAGTGGCTGCGTCATGGCCTCGACATCGAGGAGGCGGCGCTCAACGGCGATCCGCGCCGTACGACCCAGTTGCTGGACGATTTCGAGCAGCGGCTCGGCGCCCTCGGGGCCGAGCTGAAGGACCGCGCCGACCACTCCCCCGAGGCGTTGGAGAAGCGACGGGCCGACGACCGGCGGGCCGACGCCGAGGCCGCGGGCATGGACCGCGAGCGGTTCCGCGCGTGGGAGGACCGCCTGGAGCAGGCGGCGACCCCCGACGAGCTCCAGAAGACACTGGCGGACTACCAGGCGGAGCTGGAGACCGCGCACCGGCTCACGACCCTGCGGGAGTTGGGGGCGTCCGAGAAGGAACTGGCCTCCTGGAAGGCCCGGTTCGAGGGCCCGGCGCGGGGCAGCGACCTGGACGCCCAGTACGAACGGCGTACGGCCACCCTCCACGGCGAAGCCGAGGTGGCCGCCCTCCGGGAGAAGGTGGCCGCCCTGTACGAGGACGACGCCACCCAGCAGGGGCCCTCGCAGCCGCCCCCGCCGCACGACGGGACCGGCGACGACCACACCGGGCCGTCGCAGGAACAGCAGGACGGCGGTCCCAGCGTGGCCGACCTCCGGCAAAGGCTGGACGCCATACACCGGGGCGACACCGTCCACCAGGAGCCCCCGCAGCCGACTCCCCCACCACACGACGGCAACTCCGTCGTGGCCGAACTCCGACAACGACTGGACGCCATACACAGAGGCAGCGCCGCCTCCCAGGAGCCCCCGCAGAACAGCAGCGACACCACCACCAGCGACCGATCGAACGACACGGACGCCGAGAACACGCGCGACGGCGACGACCGCACCGGGTCCTCGCGCGAACAGCAGCAGGACAGCGACGCCGTCATGGCTGCCCTCCAGCAAAGACTGGACGCCATACACAGAGGCAGCACCGCCCAGCAGGAGCCCCCGCAGCCGACGTCCACGCCACACGACGGGACCAGCAGCGACAACACCCCCGCCGGCGACCGGTCGGAACGCTCGGGCACCGAGAACGACGCGGCCCTGGAGGCCCGACTGGAGAAGTTGCGCGAGGGTGACGACCACACCGGGCTGTCGCGCGAGGAGCAGCAGCAGTGGGCGGACCGGCACGCGCGGGCCGAGGACGACGCGGCGCGGCAGGCCGTCGAGCGACAGCACGCCGAACGGATGGCGCAGGTGGAGCGCGACCGCCGTCTGAAGGCCGTCTCGGAGGGCGGCCCCGAGGGGGCGCGGCGCAGCCCCGAGCGCCAGGACGCGTGGCAGAGCAGGCTCGACGAGGCGGCGGACGACCCGCAGGCCGTCGACCGGGTGCTCGACGACTACGACGCGGAGACGGACAAGCTGCGGCGCGAGGGGAAGGAGCGCCTGGAGCAGGAACTGCGCGCCCCGGACCGCCTGCGCGACCTCGACCGGCGCATCGACCGCTCGCTGGACCGCCTGCCCGAGGAGGTACGCACCCGGGCCGCCCGGGACGCCCGCACGCTGGTGGAACGACTGCGGGACCTGACCGCCGGATCCGAGGAGACCGCTGCCCCGAAGACGGACGATGCCGTACCGGAGCAGAACGCCGACGCGCAGGGCGCGGACTCGCCCCCGCCCGTCGCCCGTACCTGCCCCTGTCCCGCATGCGACACCGCCCCGTTCCCCCTCCCCGGCTCCGTCCTCGGACTCGTCCTCCTCCTCCCGTACGGGCGGCGATGAGGGCGGCAGCACCAGCCGCACCGAGAAGACCCCGCCCCCGGCCGGCTCCGAGCGGGACCGGCGTGCTCCGGCCTTCCCCGGAGAGCAGCTGATGGAGGCCCCTCGGCAGCGGAACGCCTCGTCGGCGTCCGAGGACGGTGGCAGCACGCACTCGCGTGACCGCGACGAGCTGCCCTCGCCGGACAGTCGCCGCGTCCCCACGGAGACCGACGAGGACGCGCCGACCTCCACCGCGTCCGATCGGGACGAGGACGCCCCGCACCTGTCCGACGACGCCGGGGCCGTCGCCTCCGCTCCGGAGAGCCCCGAGAACACCCAGAACGCCGGGGTCACCAGGGGCACCCAGGACCTCAAGGACCCCAAGGGTTCCGGGGATTCGGGTGATTCCGCGAGCCCCTCGAAGGAGAGCGGGGAGTCACAGGGCGGCGACGAGGCCCGGGGCGCGCCTTCCGGTGACGGCCACCGGCCGGGCGGCTCGTCCGAGGAGGAGCCGCCGCCGCTCTCGGCCCGGGACCAGGCTCTCGACGCCCTCTCGGCGGACGAGTTCGAGAAGCGTATGTACCGCGCTCGGCGCGACCGGCCGGATCTGGTGACCGACGAAGCCCTGCGCGACGAGGTGTACCGCCGGATCGACGACCCCGGCGTGAAGGTGGAGACAGAGGTGTCCCTCGCCCGACCGCTGCTGGCCGAGGGCGTTGCGCCGCCGTCCGGACGGTCCGGCGCGTTCGTGACGTTCGACGACAACGCGATGCTGCCCACCTCCATGCAGGGCAACGGGCACGGGCACATCACCCTCCGGGGCGTCGAGCGGCTGGTCGACGCCCTCACCACGCGCTGGCGTCTGCACCCCGACGGGGCCGCCCGGGTGAACCTGGTGCTCACCCAGAGCCCGCACACGCTGCTCAGCCCCCGGACGCTCGTCCTGCCGACCCTGGACGGTGGCCGTCGGGAGGTCACCCTCTCGCTGGACAGCTACGGGAACTGGCGCCGCTTCACCGAGCCGACACCGCTGGCCGTCCCGGACGACGCGACGCTGCCCGCACCCGGTACGGGCGAGGGCGGCTCGAACACGACCACGACCACCAGCGCGACCACGACCGCGCCGAAGCCTCCCGCCGTACAGGCTCCGACGTCCGCGGCGGAGGGGTCCACCACCGCACCCAAGACCATCACCGCTCCGGAGGCGTCCCCGACAGAGGCGTCCGGCACCACCGCCGCGCCCAAGACCGACACCCCCGAGTCCGACGCCTCCAAGACCGCCGAGGCCAAGACCACCACCGACGCCCCGGTCAAGGTCGAGACCGAACTCCGCACCCGGCCCGGCGCGACCGAGACCAAGACGCTCGGCACCTCCCGCGCCTTCGGGCTGGCCGTCCCGATCGGCCCCTCCGGGACGCCGTTCGGAGCGCTCGGGTCCGTGTCCCTCAGCGGCCGGCGCATGGAGGCGTCCTACACGTACACGCAGGAGAACCGCGCCCAGAGCAGCGTGACCACCGTCGGCAAGGACGGCAGCCACCTGCACGTGAGCGACCTGCACATCGTGGCCGAGTCCGTGCGCGTCTGGGACAAGAAGGGCCGGGAGCGGCCCACGCCCCAGCAGCAGGCCGGCACCGCCGGCCGGCAGCACTACCGCATCCAGGACGGTGTCGCGTGGCGTGTCCCCGACAGCGTCACCGACCCGGCCATCCCGGACCGGCTGCCCCCCGCCTTCACCTTCGCCCCCGGCGCCCGGCCGCACCTGCTCGCACCGCTGAGCGTCACCACCGGGACCCGGCTGCTGGACTGGGCGCTCAGGAACTTCCCCGAGGCCACCCCCGGCAGCTTCCTCCGCCGCCAACTGGCCGATCTGTTCGGTGAGGAGAGCCTGCGCACCATGATCGCGCAGAGCTCCGGGGAGACCGTGGTCACGGCCCCGCTCTTCGCCGGGCTGGGCAACCGCTCGCTGGGCTCCGTCGAGCTGCGGCTGGTCCCGGTCGACGCCACCCTGCTCCAGGCGTCCGACAAGACCGAGGTCAAGAAGGCCGACGCGCAGCGCTCCACCGGTACCACGGAGAAGAAGAACACCCAGGGGGCCGGGGTCGGCCTCACCGTCGGCCCCCAGTTCGGCCTGCTCCAGCCTTCGGGCGCCCTGAACCTCCAGGTCGCGGGGGCCGCCGGGCTGACGACCCAGCGCGCCGAGAGCAGCTACAGCGGCAACACGGCCGAGTCCGTGCGCACCCTCAACAGCCGCGGCCACTCGGGGCTCTACGACGTCCGCTTCCGGCTGGAGGTGCGCCGCCAGGGCGGTACGTGGGAGTCGCCCGCACCGGTCCAGCAGGGTGACCGGACCGGCGGGGGCGGCCCGGCCGGGGGCGGCGCGTTCCTCACGGCCACCGTGCAGCTCCCCCGGGCCGACGCGCGCAGGCTGGCCGGCTGGGACGACGGCACCACGCCCGTCCCGGACGCCGAGGCACCGCCCGCGCCCGTATACCTGACCCCGTCCGACCCGGTGACGTTCGGCCTGCACGCGGTCGTCGACCTCGCGCCGGTCGGCGATGCGCAGGCGCCGCCGCCCCACACGTCCCTCACGGACGCGCTGGTCGACCGTATTCAGGCCGGTCTGCACCGCGCCTACCCCGACCTCGTACTGCCGCCAGGGACGAACGGCGCGACCGCCGCGAACGGCACCACCACCACGACCACCGGTGACCGCTCGGGCGGCAGCGACCGTACGTACAACAACGCGGTGCGCAACACCCACCTGCTGCGCCAGGCGCTCGCCCGTACGGTGCTGGAGGGCTCCCTCGACCGGCTGACGAGCACCGGGCTGCGCATCCCGCTCGAACAGCTCGGCACGGTCAACAAGCGGTACGTCGTCGTCACCGTGCGGGCACAGGCCACGGACCGCCGGTTCGTGGGGACCCATCACGACCTGGGCGTGGCCAACAACGTCCTGTCGACCCGCCGCGCGGACAGCGCCACCACCCGGACGCACGGCTGGTCCGTCGGTTTCGACATGGGGCTGACCGGGCTCGACCGCTTCGGCGGCACCGGCAGCGTCGGTTACCGGTACGGCAAGCAGACCGCGTACGGCATGACGTACGGTCCGACGCTGACCCCGGACGGCGGCATCACCAGCTCCGGATCGCAGCACCTGTGGTCGTACCACCTGAACTTCACCGCGGAGGCCACCAGCTTCACCCGGCCGCGCCAGATCGCCCGGACGATGACCGGCGAACTGCTCGGCACGCGGTGGTTCGTGAAGCAGACCGCCGAAACCGTCGACCTGCTGCGTACCGATCGGACCGGCCGGACGGGATCGTCCGACGAGACAGGTCACGCCGGGCGGCCGGGCCGGACCGGCACGGCCACCACCCGACCGCCTGCCACCGGCACCGCCCCGGCCCCTGCCGCCGTCGCCGGGCGGGTCACCGTCGCCGTGCCCGCGTCGCTGTCCGTACCGGCCTCCCTGCCCGTCGACCGGTCGCAGACCACCCCGCGGCCCGACCCGACCATCACGCAGATGGCTCCGGCCATGGCCGAACTGCTCTCCTCCGGTAAGCCCGTCTCCACGACCGACTGGACGCCCCACCCGCTCCTCGACGGCCTGCATTCCGTGCAGAGCGTCACCTCGCCGCAGCTCGTGCAGCAGCACCTCAGGGATCTGCTCGCCTCCGTCTCCGGCAACTCGTGGGTCTACGGGAACGACGGGACCCCCGCGACCGGGGCGCTCGCCGAGGCGTTCGCGGTCGGCCGCAACGAAGCGGACTTCAGCGACGCGGCGCAGACCGGCAAGCACGTCAGCGACCTGTTCGGACGGACGGCCGTCACCGACATCACCGCCTCGGTCAGCGCCTGGCCCCAGCTGCGCAGACCGCGCGTGGTGGCCGTCGTGGACTCCAGCGACCTGGCCCTCTCCGCCGTCGGCTCGGGGACCAGCGGGGCGGGGCACTCGGTCGCCAAGGTCAGCAGCCACACCCTCAGCCTCCTGGGTGCCTTCCGGGCCAAGCACACCGACACGTTCCAGACCGCGGGCACCTATGGGGCGCTCTGGACGCCGTACCAGCGCACCAGCACCACGACCGAGGCGGCGACCTTCTCCGCGAACCCGGCCCACACGGTCCAGTACACCGGGCCCATGGCGCTCGTCAGCGCCGACGTGGCCTGGCACCTCGCGGCCCGTTCCCAGCCCTCCGGTCTGCTCCAGGGGCCGATGGAGCTGGTCCGTGGACGCAAGCCCGAGGGGCGGATCGTGGAGATCCCCGACGGCGTGCTCGTCTGGGTGCCGCTCGCGGAGGCCCGGAAGGCCGGGCTGTTCGACGACGGTCTCACCGCCCCGCCGTCCCCGCAGCTCTACACCACCACCGGGGCGGCCGCGCACGGCACGCTCACCGTCGGCCGCATCGACATGGCACCGGCGGTCAAGGCGTTCACGGACCGACTGCTCACGACCCTGCCCCAGCACAAGAGCTGGCTCGGGCCGAAGAGTCTGCTGGCCGACCAACTCGGCGGCCTGGCCCGACAGGTGACCACACTGTCGCCGTCCGGGATGCGTGCTCTCCAGACGGGCATGGAGAACGGCGGCACCTCTCTGCGCCTGGCCCGGAACAAGATCGGCCCGTCCAAGGACGCCAGCCTCACGGTGACCCTGCGCCGCACCGGCTTCACCCCCGGCCCGCTGCGCCACGACGTGAAGCCGACGATCACCCGGCCCACGTCCACGGCGGAGACCGTCACCCAGAAGCTGGCACGCGGGTACGAGGCCGGGTACCGGCTCGCCGAAGTTCCCACCGTCCAGAACGACCCGGTGGTCCGCAACGGCGGCTTCACCCTCGACGACAAGGTCGGGTCCTCCCGTTCGGCCGCCCTGGCCCACGCGGTCACCGACGCCGTCAGCGCCCAGGTGGCGTTCGAGGGGCCCGTGGTGACCGGCCGGACGGAGTTCGAGGCCACCTTCACCCTGGAACTGCCCGACGGGACCGTGGTGACGCACACGCAGGGCGTCGGCGACGCCGATGTCGTGCTTCCCCTCAGCCTCGCCCGACCGGAGCCGCCGGCCTCGTCGGCCGGAACCAACGCCACGGCCGGAGCGACGGGAACCACCGGACACACCGTGACCACCCCGGCGACCGGAACGACGGCGTCGGCCGCGGCGGCCGGAACGCCCGCGTCGAGCGCCACGCGGCAGGCCCCCCGCCCGGTGCTGCTGCCCCCGGAGCAGCCGCGGACCGTGGCGCTGCGGGAGCGCGGCTCGGCGGGCAAGGAGCTGTTCGCCGCCGGTCCGGAGAGCGTCGTCGTGACGACGGTCAGCGGCATCCCCGCTCTCCGGGACGCCGCCGCGTACGCCGTCGACACGGCCGTGAAGGGACGCGGCACGAAGAGCGGCGACGCCACGCCCATGCCCACCGACACCCACGGCCGCTACGTGCGGAAGACGGCGCTGACGCGGCCCGGCACCGCCGCCGGGGAAGCGCTCAAGGGAGGCATCAGCACCGATGTGCTGAGCGCCTACCTGCCGCAGATGATTCGCGACAGCCTGACCGTCACTCTGCACGACACCACGTCCGCGGTCGGCGGGACCGACGCCACCCTCACCCTCTCCGCGAACGTCGACCTGTCGCAGGCCAAGCTGCTGGCGGTGGACGCGCAGGCGGGGCTCGGCGGCAGCCGGCGCACCTCGGACAACGACACGTACACGGGCGACACCACCGACAGCCACCTGCCGTCGATGACGGCGGGTCCGGGCTTCCATGCACAGCCCGTGGTCCAGAGCACGGCCGCCGTGCCGGGCTGGACGGACTCCGACGCGGCGGGCAGCGCCGCCGACCGCCGGACCTCCGCGCTGACCACGCTCAAGCCGTTCGCCGGCGGGGCCGTGCTCGTCCAGGCGCCCCTGCACGTGGTCCAGACGGCGAAGGCGTCGCACCGCGTCGCGGACCTGCCGCTCGTCCCGGCGCCGCTCAGGCCGGGGTCCCGGCCGCCGGTCACCGTCGAGCACACGGTGCCGGACGGGGTGACGATGTGGGTGTCCTTCGACGTCGCCCGCAAGCACGGGCTGCTGCCCGCCGAGGTCGAGGCGGCGGCCGGCCTCGTCAAACAGCAGACCGAGAAGTACGTCACGGCCGCCAAGGAGGCCGCGACGGCCGAACGCCGTCTGCGCGCACTCGACGGCGAGGCCGCCGCCCTCCGGACCCGGCTCCGCGATCATCTCGCAACGCCGTCGCCCACCGCCACGGACGTGGCGGCAGCGCGGGAACGGCTCGCCACGGCCCGTACCCGGTACGCCGAGGCCCAGCGGGACCTGGCCAACCACCGCCGTGATCTCGTCACCGCCGAGCAGCACCTCGCCGGGTCGTCCGAGGCCGCCTGGAAGGCCGTCGAGCACTACACGCTCACCGGCCCCCGCCCCACGGGCACCCCGCCGGTCCCCTGGACCGAGCCGGCCACGAGCACGACGGAAGCGGGCACCGACACGGCGACGGGTACGACCACCGAGGAGCCCCCCGCCACGGTCCCCGGCTACCCGCCGCTCGCCGAACTCCTCGCCGACACCGCGCCCGACGCGGGCCCCTCCACCGCCACCTCCGCCACCCCGCAGGACCTCCTGACCCGTACGGAGTTCTGGCTCGGCGAGACCGGGCCGCTGCCGGACGTGGAGGCCGTCCGCAGGGAGCAGGCCAAGGCCGCCGCCTGGGCGGAGCACCTGCTGGCCGCGGACGCCGCCTACCGGGCGTCGCTGGAGACCGTGCGCGCCGCCCGCGCGGACCTGGACGCCGCCCGGCTGCGGGCGGCCCGCAGCGGGAAGACGCCGGCACGGGACATGGCACCGGGGCAGTTCGACACGGTCGAGGCCGCCGTACGCACCACACGCGCCGCCTACGACAAGGCGGTCGAGCGGCTGACCGCCCGGTACCGCGAACTCGGCCTCGTCCAGGCGGACTTCGACGCGGTGGACGCGACCGTACGCCCGCTTCTCACGCCGCGTCCCGAGGGCAGCGCCCCTCCCGTCGTCACCCCCTGGCACCCCACTGCGGAGCCCGACGGGTACGTACGTCCGACCGATACCTCGGCCCCCGACCCGTACACCTCCTGGGGCGAGGACGCCGAAGGCCGCCCGGTCACCCTGACGGACCCGGACGGCCGCGTCCTCCAGCTCGTGAAACCGCCCTCCACCGGCCCCGCGCACCTCGACCACGGCACGAGCTTCCACCGCTCCCTCCTCGACGCGGTCGAGCGCGCCCACCCGGGCCTCCTCGCCGACCAGGGGCTCCACCCCGCGGGCCGGAGCCTCTCCGCCGCCGACGTCCAGGATCTGCGGAACCGCCTGGCCGACCGGCTGATGGAGGACCGCGGCGAACTCGCGCCGTTCCTCGCCGTCGACCCCCAGGAGCGGTTCACCGCACAGGAGTTGACCGACGCCGGGGTCGTGCTCACCCCGGCGGAGGCCGCCGAGCACGCCGCCTCCCGCCACCGCCTCCCGCAGGCGGTGGCCACTCGGCTCACCCCCGACCAGCGCGTGGAGCTGGCCCGTACGACCCTGCTGCGCCCTGGCGACCAGCGGATCGGCGACCGCAAGGACGCGGGCTGGAACCACTCCGCCGGGGACCTGGCCGCCCTGCTCGCGGCGCGGGTGCTCGGGGTCCCGGTCACCGTGGTCCACGCGGACCTGAACCACGTGACGTTCACCCCCGAGGCCACGGCCACGGCCGAGCCCTCCCGGTCGGGCGTGGTGCTGTACCTCGCGGACGACGGGCTGTACCGCCCCGCCGTACCGAGCACGACGGACACCCTGCTGCTCAACGCCGATTCGGAGATCACCCAGCAGGCCGCCGGGACGGCCTCCGCCGAGTCGAGTCCGGTCGCGCCGACCACCGTGATACGCCCAGCGGGTCCGATCCACTACCTGGGCAGCGGATCCGGCCCGCTCACCGTCGTGCCCAGACAGCTCAACTTCGTCTGGCTGGGCGGCAAGTTGAGCCAGGACGCCCGCACCAACATCCGGGAATGGGCGACCAGGGCCACCGCCGCCGGGTGGACGCTGACGATCTGGACGGATGCCGCCGGCGCCCGGAAGAACGCGGAATTCCTGCAGCGTTCGGCGGAGACCGGAGCCGCTCAGCACGGCAAGGTCAAGCACCTGTTCGCCAAGGAAGGGCCCGTCTGGCAGAAGAATCCGCTCTCCAAGGCGCAGACGCTGTACGAAGCGGCGCTCGACCTCAAGAGCTACGCGATGGCCTCCGACGTCGCCCGGTACGCGCTCCTCCACAAGCACGGCGGGGTGTATCTCGACGTGGACCTGGGGCCGGGTGCAGTGAACCTGCGCCCCGAGGGTGTGATGATGCCGCTGGGCGACGACACCCTGCCGATGTTCGGCCCGCTGCTCCAGGATCTCGGCAGCGTACGGCGGAAGCTCGGGCTCGCCGACGACGTCCTACCCACCGGGCAGCAGATCCAGCAGGCCGCCGCCCTCGCGTACGAGAACGGGGAGTTCGGGAACCACTTCATCATCGCGCATCCCGAAAGCCCCTTCATGAAGCAGGTGCTGGAGAACCTTCCGGACTACACCACCAAGAACAAGCTGGACAAGGGCTACCTCGTGGAGGCCATGAAGTCGAAGAACGTGGCTTCCAAGACCGGCCCCGGCTTCCTGGTACGGGAATTCGTCAAGCACGTCGCCAAGTTCCCGCAGCCGGAAGCGGCCACCGCATCGGAAGGTGCACAGACCGCGGAGAGCGACAGGGCGGCGGGCAGGCGGACGTTCACCCTCGCACCGATCGCCCAGTACCGCATCCGTCCGCAGGACTGGACGGACTGGACACAGCTCGACTGGCTGACCTCCGAGAGCGAGAACCAGGAGGCCCCCACCACCACATCCGCGCCCGCTCGGCAGGAAACGCTGGCCAAGCGCATCGGCGGCACCCTCAAGAGGCTCAAGGACGGCGCGACGTGGGGCAGCGGCCGGACCGGCTCGGCCCCGACGCTGTCGAACGAGGGCACCCTGCTGACCGGCTTCGACCCGGCTCAGGACCAGCTCGACCTCAGCGGTGGGGCGGCGCCGAAGGACGAACTCGTCGGCAAGGACGGCCGGAAGGTCTCCTTCGAGCAGATGCGGCAGAGTCTGCGGACCATCCGGGACGCCTCGGGCGAGGTCATCGGCTACGCGTCGCACAGCGACAAGGACTGGGCCCCGCGCAAGGACTTCTACGCGAACTACCGTGCCGACCAGGCCTCGTACGCGGTCTACCGGCCGGAGGGCCAGGGCAGGTTCGCCGCCGTGCCCGAGGCCCCGGCCGCCCCCCGTACCGTGCCCTGGCACAACGAAACCAGCACCGCATCCGGCACCGGCACCGGCACCGGCACGAGCAGCAGTACCGCGAAGGCCACCGGAACAGACGTCCCGGCCGGGCAGCAGCAGGGCCCCCAAGCCGATCTTCTTCGACGCACACGGCTCCCAGCACGGCGTCAAGCTCCACATCGACGGTGCGTTGCCGTTGGTGGTGGACGGCGCCCAGTTCGCCCGCTTCATGGAGACGCTGACCGACCCCGACCAGCCGCCCGCCCCGGTGGTGCTCGTGGCGTGCAACACCGCGGTCACCCGTTCCACGGACGGTGGAAGCGTCGTCATGGATGCCGCACGGGCGGTGCCGGGACGCCGCTGGTACGCCCCCGACGTCGCGGTGGGCCATGTGACCGGGTCCGGCACAGGCGGAGCGACCGGCGTGCTGGCCCTGCTCCAGGACCCGACGACCGGGCGAACGGGCCGGTGGGTGACCGCGAGCGAGCCCGACGCGCTGGACGCCCTGCTCAGGCAGGAGGTGGAGGACGGCGGCGTGGACGGCGACACGGTCGTCGGCGGGGTGACGAAGCCCACGGACGGCTACGACCCGGTGCCGAACGCCGACGAGCTGCTGCTGAACGTCCCGGACAAGGACATGTCGGGCGATGGCGTCACGCAGAAGGCGCAACAGGACTTCGAGCGGCAGAGAAGAGAACTGTGGGATCGGATCGACGGCATCAAGCCGCTGGCCGGGAACGAGGAATTCCGTCAGGGCGTGACCACCTGGCTGGAGACCGTCGAATCGGACATGCACAAGGCTCTGGCCGGACGCCCGGACAGGAATGAAATCAACGCGTCCGCCGTGGACGCGATCATGAGGGGCTTCCAGTCGGACGCGGTGATGGGCCACCAACTGAACTACATGTGGTTCCTCCAGCACCAGGACACAGCGGGATTCGACGGAATCGTGGTCAGGCGCGCCGCAGACTCGGCCGAGCACGGCCAGATCTGGTCGAAAATGGGTGCGGCCGAGGCGATCAGCACCGCCACCGTCGGAGCCGCCGTGGCGTTGGAATCATCGGTCCAGGGCTACATCTTCAACGGCCTCGGGTTCGGGCTTCCCCGGTGGGACGACTCCCCGACCATGGGTGAACTGTGGCTCCAGTTGTCCCGTACCTACGCCCAGGGCCTCACGAACCGGGTCACCGCCCACGTGCTGGACGGAATCCACGACAGCAGCGTCCTCACCACCACGGAGTGGCCCGAGGCCAAGAAGCGGATCGAGAGCGGCGAGATCGGCGGCCTGGACATCCTCGTCTACACGGCGTCTCCCGGCGAGAAGCGCAACGAGCTGATACTCACGACCACGTACACGGTGCGGACCCAGGAAGATTTCGACAACCTCCCCAAGGTACCCGACACCGACGAATGGAGGGCGAAGCAGCGGGAGATCGACGCGGAACAGAAGCAGGCGCTGACCGAGATCTATGACCGAGCCCGCGAGATCATCCGCTTGGGCTCCGACGTGGAGAACATTCTGAGTGAACAGGGAGGCGAGGACAGAACCCCCTTCCGCCCCATGCGCACGCCGAACAATTCCGTGACCGACCTGACGGCCGGAGACGACTCCGTCACACAGCAGCACGGTGTGCCGGTCGCCGCGGGCGAAGGGGTGGAGCCGGACACCGCTTCTCCCCCTGCCCCGCAGGAGGGAGCGGAGCAACCACCCGTCTCGCTCGCGGACACGATCTTCGAGGCGCTCAACCCCCTCCTGCTGAACACGGACGAGACCGTCCCGGCCGCCCCGGAAGCGACCGGCACCACTCAGGCCACGCCCGAGATCGCCCCGGAAGCGACCGAGATCGCCCCGGACACGCCCGAGACCGTCCCGGAAGCAACCGAGATCGCCCCGGACACGCCCGAGACCGTCCCGGAAGCGACCGAGATCGCCCCGGACACGCCCGAGCTCGCGGAACAGCGCGCGGTGCACGCGCAGTTGATCAACAATCCCGGGGAGTTCCTGAAGGCCAACAAGCTCTCCATGGACACAGCAGTGGGCATGAACGCGCGATGGGACAGGCCCGCGCTGAAGGGTGTCCACGCCGAGCTCGCGAAGGCCCTGGACACCCTGGACCGGCACTGGTTCGTCCTGACGCTCGACCCTCGGAGAGACGGTCCGGGCAGTCCGGCGTACGTGTTGACGCCCGCCCTGGAGAAGTACGTGTCCTACGCGAAGCAACAGAAGGAGCCCCCCTTCCTGGCGGAGTTGGTCGGGCACGCGGATCTGCCGCCCGTACTGGCCGAGGACAACTACCTCCACTCCTCGTACGTTCCCTATCTCAGAGGCGGAGCGAGCGACCCCGATACGAAAGTGGGCCACGTGAAGGTCCCGCTGGTGCCGGGTGACGCTCCCGGTGCGGGCCTCGTCTTCACGGCCACGATGAACGGATGTGCCTTCGCCGTCACCAGGAGTCCCGGGGCGCCGGACAGCTTCCGGGCCTGGCACTACCAGTCACCCGGCCGCCGGATGGAGGACGCGCTGGCATTCCAGCACACTCACCGCACCATGGACTGGTTCGGCGACAACGAATACATGAGCAGCGGGGGCGGCAAGACCCTCCCCGAGGTCACGAACATCCTGAGCTTCGGGTCGGAGGGTTGGGAGATCTTCGGCCAGGAGGTCCTGACGTCCGCGCACAACATGAAGGAGACGCACATCAGCAAGACGTCCACGCGTCTGCTCAAACTGGAACCGGCCGACGACGGGGAGAGGTTCAGGCAGGCCGGTGCTGTCTACTCGGCTCTGGCCGAGGAACACCTGCGCAACATCAGTCGCGCGAGCGCTGGGCTCACGAAGAACAACGCGCCGAAGAACCTGCAGGACGCGGCCATCAACGCCCAGCGAAAGGTGGCCGCCGGTGCGGGGAGCATTCTCATCGCCGGGAACGCCGGCGAGCTGCACTCGTCCGTCGGTCCGGTCCTGCTCGCCGCCAAGGTCGCGCTGGTGTCCCTGCGGAACGACTTCTCCCCGCACGCGGCGAGCAAGGAGGCGTGGGCCAACAACATGAACCGCTTCCTGGGCTCGTTCGAGAGCTATCTGCAGTGGCTGAGCGCGTTGCGGACCGCTGCGGAGCGTCTGCGGCAGCCCCCGGGCGGAGACCCTTCGGCGCCCGTGGTATGACGGCGTGTCGACTCGTCCGACGGAGAAGGCAACCCACCCCTCCCCGAAGCGATCCAAGAGGACGAAGAAGGTCAATGGCAGGAAACGAGAGGCGGCCTGTGAAGCAACAGCGGTCCAGCGAGGAGAGCGACCCCGGCAACGGCCGGGACGCGGCCTCCGGGGAGACGGCGCCGGACAGTGCGCAGGGCTCAGGTCCGGGGAGCATAGGGGCCCCGCCCGCGCCGTCGTCCCGGACGGCGACGCAGGGCGGGGACGCGTCGGTCGCCGGAGACGGGGACGGCGGTGGCGCGCGTACGCCGACCTCGTCCGCGCCCGGCCCGGAGGAGGCCGGGGAGCGGGAGGCCGGAGCCCCGGCGGCCGTGCACGCCGTCGGCGTCTCCATCGGCAGGACCACGTCCGAACCCGAGGAGCAGCCGGGCGGCGAGCTGGCCGCGGTCGCCCGGGAAGAGGCTGCCGAGACGACCGTCGGGACCGCGGCGGCGACCACCACGGCCCTGGCGGCCACCGCCGCGTCCACCGGGGCCGTGGCCGAAGAGACGGCCGAGACGAAGACGGAAACCACCGCGGGCGTACCGTCCGCGGCCGGTGCGCCCGAGACTGCGGCCGCCACGAAGACCGCCGCCGCGGAGTCGGGCTCCACGAAGACCGGGTCGGCGTCCCAGGAGGCCGCCGAGGCCGCCGCATCCGGTGCCACCGCGACCGCCACCACCACGGCCACCGCCACCGTCGCCGCGAGCCCGCCCGACAGTGCGTCGGCCACGGAGGGCGGCGCACCGGAGCGTCCCGGCCGGGTGTCGCGTCCGATGGTGGTGGCCGCGGCCTTCGCCGGGGCGCTGCTCCTCGGGGCCCCGTTCGTCGTGGCGGGCACCCAGAAGGACGACGGCAGGCCCACGCGCGGCGAAGCTGCGGCGGCCGCGTGGAAGCAGGACGGCCAGGAGGGCGGGTACGTGCCGGGCACCGACCCTGCGGGCCCCGACGGCGTACGGGCTCCCGGCTCCCCCCAGCAGGGGGTCCCCCCGGTCCGGGGCGACAAGGGCCCCGCCAACCACGTCCGCGCGGACGCCGGCGACGGGCCGCAGCGCGCGAACGGTTCGCCCGGGACCGCGCGGGGCGATGGCACCAAGGCCGCGAAGGGCTCCACGGGCACGGGCGGCACTGCGGACAAGAGCGGTTCCGGCGCGCAGGACCCCGGTACGGACTCGGAAGGTGCCGTCAAGGCCCCCTCGGCGGAGACCGCGCCCCAGTCGCAGCCCAAGACGACGCCCAAGGCACCCACCGTCGTGTACAGCGGGGTGTCGGGCCCCGAGTGCCCCACCCAGCGGTTCCAGCGGGACGGCTACTACAGCGACGGCAAGGAGGGCTGGGCCACCCACAGCGGCGGTTTCGGCGGCTACGGCTGCGCGGGCACGTACCTCTCCATGCCGATGTCCGGCAGCTCCTCCAAGGACTCCGGCGGCTCGGCGACCTGGCTGTTCGACCTGCCCGCGTCCGCCAGGAAGTGCAGCATCTCCGTCCATGTGCCCGGCAGTTCGGACATCGTGCGGGTCGGCGGCGACCCGAGCTACTACACGGTGTACGACCGGTTCCTGCCCAGGACCAGCAACCTGGTGGGCTCCTTCTACGTCAACCAGCAGGACCGCCGCGGCACCTGGTACAACGTGCCGGGCACCTTCGCCGTCGACGCGCAGAAGCTCTCCGTCCGCATCCACGACCGTGGCCGCGACACCAAGTACGAGCACCACGCGATTTCGACCATCAAGGCGACCTGCACCGGCTGAGCGGCGGGCGCGGACAGCACGGAGCCGCCGGTCGTGCGACCGGCCCGCAGGTTCCGTCCCGACCCCGGCCCCGTATCTGACGCGCTCCGGGTCAGGTACGGGGCCGGGGCGCGTCAGGAAGCGGGGAGGGGGCGTGCGAGGAGTGCGGTAGGCGGCCGGGCGGCGGCGCCCGCCCGGCCCTGGCCGGGCATTCCGGTTCATTGCGGTGACGAAACCTCGGGCAGCAGTTCGGGTTCCCCCGGTCGGGAGTTCGGAAAGGGCGAAACCTTCCGCCCGACGGGACGTTCGGCAGGGCGTGGGAGCGGGCAAATCGATCAGGTGGGACCGAAGGCGGATTCCCCCCACCCCGGAAGCCGCGACCGCCGTCCACCCGCCGGTCCCGCCCGCCCGCACACCGAAGCACCCGCGTGAACTACGCACCACCAGGGAAAGGAGCGCCGCGATGGCGACGCCGCTGTCCGCCGACAAGCTGCTCAAAGCCCTCCGCGCCGAAGGACTCCATGTCGTCGAGCACCGGAGCTGGCGCACCAACAACCGCAACCACAAAGGACCGTGGGGACCGGTGAACGGGGTGATGATCCATCACACGGTCACCTCGGGCACCTCGTCCTCCGTAGAGCTCTGCTACAACGGTCACTCCGCCCTTCCCGGTCCGCTCTGCCACGGTGTCATCGCCAAGGACGGAACCGTCCACCTCGTGGGGAACGGGCGGGCCAACCACGCCGGGATGGGCGACGACGATGTCCTGCGCGCCGTCGTCGCCGAGAAGGCCCTGCCTCCGGACAACGAGGCCAACACCGACGGGAACCGGCACTTCTACGGCTTCGAGTGCGTCAATCTCGGTGACGGGAAGGACCCGTGGCCGGCCGCCCAGCTGCTGGCGATCGAGCGGGCCTCGGCCGCCGTCTGCCGGGCGCACGGCTGGTCGGAACGGTCGGTGATCGGCCATCTGGAGTGGCAGCCGGGCAAGGTCGATCCGCGCGGATTCACCATGAACTCGATGCGCGGCCGGGTCGCCAAGCGGCTGGGCGGTGCGCCGGACGGCCCCTCCGACCCGCCGCCGAGACCGAGGTACGAGCCGTTCCCGGGGGCCTCGTTCTTCAAGGTCGGCCGCACCAGCCCGATCGTCACGGCGATGGGCAAGCGATTGGTGGCGGAGGGCTGCGGCCGGTACACGGTCGGTCCGGGACCCGCCTGGTCCGAGGCCGACCGGAAGTCGTACGCCGCCTGGCAGCGCAAGCTGGGCTACACGGGCGGCGACGCGGACGGCGTTCCCGGAAAGAGCAGCTGGGACCGGCTCAAGGTGCCCAACGTGTGACAGGACCCGAAGCCGCCCGCCGGCACCCCCCGGGGCCTGCCGTCACCATCGTCGCCGCCCGGCGGGCCGCGGTCCGACGGCAGGCCCTAGGGTGGCCCGCGACGTCGGCGCCCGGCCGACGCGGACCGGGCGAGGGCGGTGGGGCGGCACCATGGCGGCCTGGACGGGAAGCAAGGTCAGAACGGTGGGACCCGGAGAGCTGGCCGGGTACACCGAGGGCGTCCGCGACGTCTACGCGCGGGCTTTCGCGGGTCCGCCGTGGCACGAGGACCCGGCGGAGGCCGACCTCTACGCGGAGCGGCTGGCGCGGGACGCGCTCCGGCCCGGATTCACGGCGGCGGTGTCGGTGTCCGCCGGGACGGTCACCGGTTTCGCCACGGCCTGGACCACCCCGGAGGTCTTCCCGGCCGACCGCAGCTACGGGCAGGTCTCCGCAGCTCTCGGCCCCGCACGGACGCGGGCGTGGCTGTGCGGCGCACGCGAGGTGAACGAGCTCGCGGTCGCACCCGAGGAGCACGGGGCGGGGCTCGGCGCCGCACTGCTGGACGCGGTGACCGGGCGCGTCCCGGACGGCCGCTGCTGGCTGCTGACCTCCCTGCGGGCCGAGGCGACGTTGCGGCTGTACGAGCGGACCGGCTGGGTGCGGGTGGCCGCGCCCGTGCCCGGAAGGGCGGCACTCGCGGTGCTGCTGGGCCCCCGCCATCCGGGGCGGGCGGACGCCGTGACGTACGGCGGATAGCCCCGCAGCCGTACGGAGGACGGGTGCAGGACGCCGCGGGGCGGGCCCTCTACAGGGCGACGGCCAACAGGACGCACGCCACCAGCGAGAACGCGGTACGCACCTGGTGCAGCGTGTTCCAGCGGGATTCGAAGGCCGCGCGGGCCGCGCTGTCGTCGCCGCCCTCGGAGGCGGCGAGGGCGTTGTTGAGCGGGATGTTCCCGGCCACGGTGGTGAGGTGTCCGGCGACCACGCAGATCAGCGCCGCCAGGACGGCGGGCCCGGTCACCTCGTCGTGCTCGCCGAGACCGGTGAAGAACGCCGCGGCCGGCAGCACGACGACGCCGAGGAACAGGACCAGGAAGACCGGTCCGGGGACCTTCTCGTTGAAGCGGCGCATGGCGGCGGTGAACTGCTCGTCCGTCAGCTCGGCGAGTCCGGGCATGATCGCGATCAGGAAGGTCAGCATGATGCCCGCGTAGAGGCCGTTGACGATCGTGGCGAACACCAGGAAGAGAGAGGTCATGGCGGACATCATGACCTGGAACTGCCGTACACAGGACCTGATTTCGATCGAACGTGCGCACCGGCCCGCACCGGTCCCCCGGTGCGGGCCGGGCCCGGTGCGGGCCGGGCCCGGTGCGGGCCGGGCCCGGTGCGGGCCGGGCCCGGTGCGGGCCGGGTGGCCGGTGCGGGCGGGCGTCCGGGCTCAGCCGACCTCGCCCTCGTCCGGTTCGGGCCCGTCGCCCGCTCCCCGGCCTCCTTCCAGGCGGTCCGCCTGGCCGATGGCCGTGGCCAGCTTCCGCACGGAGCTGTCCTCGGTGGCCTCCGCCAGGGCGGCCGCCCGCGAGGCGAGTTCACCGAGGCCGGGGGCACCGGGCAGGTCGCCGCCCCGGAGGTGGTCGGCGAAGTAGGCCGCCACGGCGGCCACTTGCAGCCGCTCGCCCGCACCGCCCCACAGGGAGTCCTCCAGCGCCCCGGTGCGTACGGTCCCCGTCTCCTCGTGCGCCTTGCGGGTCTCGGGGTCGAGCCAGCGCACCGTCGCCTCGGCCACCGTGCCGGACGCGCCCTCGCGCAGCCGTACGGCGTACAGAGCGGTCACCGTGTGGCCGGGGCCGACCTCGCCGCCGTCCACGCCGTCGTCGCGGAAGTCCTCGTCGGCGACCTTGCGGTTCTCGTAGCCGATCAGCCGGAACTGCTTCACGGTCTTCCGGTCGAACGCCACCCGGGCCTTGGCGTCGCGGGCCCGGATCTCCAGGTGGGCGGGGAGCTGGTCGACGAAGACCTTGCGGGCCTGCTCCTCGTCCCCGACGTAGGTGGTGTTGCCGTCGCCCTTGTTGGTGAGCCGCTCCATGAACGCGTCGCCGTAGTCGCTGCCGACGCCGACGCCGAAGAGGGTGATGCCGTACTCGCGGCGGGCCGAACCGATCTTCTCCAGGATGCTGTCGGCCTCGGTGTCGCCGGTGTTGGCGAGGGCGTCGGAGAGCAGCACGACCCGGTTGGTCGCGCCCTTGCGGTGGCCCTCGACCGACTCCTCGTAGCCGCGGGTGATCCCCGCCCCGACATTGGTGGACCGGGCCGGGCTCATCTCCTCCACCACGTCCTTGATCCGGTTCCGGTTGCCCTTGAGCCGGGTCATCGGCAGCCGGGTCTCGGCCTCGTCGCTGAAGGTGACCAGGGCGATGGAGTCGTCGTCGCGCAGTTCGTCCGTGAGGATGGCCAGGGACCTGCGGACGAGGTCGAGGCGGCCGGTCTCGGCCATGGAGCCCGAGATGTCCACGACGAACGTGAGGGCGGCGGGCGGCCGTTCGGCGGTCGTCGGCGCCGCCTCGGTGGCCAGACCCACACGGAGCAGCGACCAGTCGGAGGCTCCGCTTCCGCCTCCCCCGCCCGTGCCTCCGTCCCCCCCGGAGCCGATCCGCGCCCCGTCCACGTTCACCGCGAAGCCGGGGCCCGTGGGCCGTTCGTACCCCTGGCGGAAGCTGTTGACGAACTCCTCGGGCCGGATGTCCCCGGGCGCGGGCATCCTGCCGTCACCGAGGGTGCGGCGGGCGTAGCCGTAGCTGGCGGTGTCCACGTCCAGGGCGAAGGTGGAGAGGTAGTCGGGCGCCTCGGGCCCCGGCTCGGCGGTGTCATCGGCCCCTTCGCCCCCCGGCGCGGCCGACCGGCCCGTCCCGGGCGCCACCGCGTCCGGTGCGGGCTGTCCGCCCCCGGTCGGTCCCTGCCCCTGGCGTCTGCCCGAGCTGACGTCCCGCGTGCCGTCCGAGCCGCTGTCGCCGGCCCCGCACGCGGTCAGCGCCATGGTCCCCGCCAGCAGGAGCGCCACGGCCCCCGCCCGGCCCCCTGTCCGCCTGCCGTTCCGCTTCTCGCGTCGTCGGTCGGTCCGGTGCATGTGTAACCCCCCATGTCGTCACGATGTCCTCGACATCTGTGAATGTGACGTACGGGGCCGCCCGCCGGAGTCGACGAAAGCGTTGCGGAACCATCTCGATGCGGCAACAGCGGCCGGTCGGGGGTGGTCGGGAGCCGGTCGGCGGGCGGCAAACCTCGGAACATCAGGTTCAGGACACGATGTCCTTACGGCTGAACCCGCGGAACGCCAGCGCGAACAGGATCAGGGCGTACGTCACCGAGATCGCCGCTCCCTTGATCATGCCGCCCCACTCCAGGTGCGGCTGGAGCGCGTCGGCCCAGGCGAACTGCCAGTGCGCGGGCAGGAAGTCGCGCCAGGAGCCGAGCGCGGTCACGGCGTCGAGCACATTGCCGACGATGGTGAGGAAGACCGCCCCGCCGACCGCGCCGAGCGGTGCGTCCGTCCGGGTGGAGAGCCAGAACGCCAGCCCGGCGGTGACCAGTTGGGAGACGAAGATGAACGCCACGACGAGTCCCAGGCGCGGCACGGTGTCCGCCGCGGCCAGCTCTCCGCCGGTCGGCAGTTTCAGCGGGCCCCATCCGTAGGCCGCCGTGCCCGCCGCCAGCGCGACGACCGGCAGCAGCACCATCGCGGCCAGGCTGAATCCCAGCGCGACGACGAGCTTGGACCACAGCAGCCGCACGCGCGGAACGGGTGCGGCGAGGAGGTAGCGCAGCGAGGACCAGCTCGCCTCGGAGGCGACGGTGTCCCCGCAGAACAGGGCGACCGGGATCACCAGCAGGAACCCGGCCGAGACGAACAGCGAGGTGGCCGCGAAGTTCGCGGCGGACTCGGTCGCCACGTCCATGAGGTTGATCCGGCCGCTGCCCCGGCCGCCGTCCTCGCCGTCCGGTGTGCCGCCGACCGCGAAGGCGATGATCAGGATGAACGGGAGAGCCGCGAGCACCCCGCCCATGAGCAGGGTGCGCCGCCTGCGCAGTTGCCGCACGGCCTCGACGCGGAGCGGGAGCGTGCGCCCGGCGCGGTAGCCGGGGGCCTCGGGGTGCTCGGCCGCCGACCGGGCCTCGGGTGGCTGGACGGGGGCGCTCATGCTGCTCCTTGGGAGATCAGAGTGAGGAAGGCGTCCTCCAGGCGGCGGTGCGGACCGACGCCGGTGACCGGGACATCGAGCCGGACCAGGTCGGCCACCAGCCGTGCGGTGGTGGCCCCGTCCAGGCGGACGAGGAGCCCGCGCCCGTCGTCGGTGCGGACGGCGGAGCCGACGCCGGGCAGGGCGGCGACCTTCTCCGCCAGCGGCTCGGACACCTCCTCGGCGGTGGTCACCAGGATCATGTCGCCGGAGCCGGTGATCTCGGCGACCGGGCCGGCCTGGACGAGCCGCCCCCGGTCCATGACGACCAGGTGCGTACAGGACTGCTCGACCTCGGACAGGAGGTGGCTGGAGACGATCACGGTCCGGCCGCCGGCCGCGTACCGGATCATCACGTCCCGCATCTCGCGGATCTGCGGCGGGTCGAGCCCGTTGGTCGGCTCGTCGAGGATCAGCAGGTCCGGCAGGCCGAGCATGGCCTGGGCGATGGCGAGCCGCTGTCGCATGCCCTGGGAGTACGTCCGCACCGCACGGGCCAGCGCGTCGCCGAGCCCGGCGATCTCCAGGGCCTCGTCGAGGTGGGCGTCCTCGGCGGGGCGGCCGGTGGCCTGCCAGTACAGGTCGAGGTTGGCGCGTCCGGACAGGTGCGGCAGGAAGCCGGCGCCCTCCACGAACGCGCCGACCCGCGAGAGCACCGGGGCGCCGGGCCGGACGGCCTGCCCGAAGACGCGGATCTCGCCCGCGTCGGGGGTGATGAGCCCCATCAGCATCCGCAACGTGGTCGTCTTGCCCGCGCCGTTGGGGCCGAGGAGCCCGAGGACCTGGCCCCGCTCGACGCGGAAGGACAGCTCGCGCACCGCGTACCGGTCCACGGACTTGGCGTACTTCTTGGAGAGTCCGGTGATCAGGAGCGGTACGTCGGTGAGTTCGGGGTCCGGTGCGGGCGTCGCGGTGCGGCGGCGGGCGGTGAGCAGGAGTGCGGCCGCGATGACGAGGGAGCCGGCCGGCAGGCCCCAGGTCCACCAGGGCAGCGAGGCCGCCGCGGTCGTCACGCCGGGCGCGGTGGGCACGGTCAGCGGTCCGTCGGCGGTGACGGTGTACGTGGCGGGCTCGGCCGGGGAGGCGTAGCCGAGGTCGGTGGCGGAGAACACCAGCCGCATCCGGTGCCCGGCGTCGAACTCGTGGTCCACGGCGGGCAGCGCCAGTTCGATCGGCCTGCCCTGCCGGTCGGGGGTGATCCGGTAGGGGGCGACGAGCTGGTGGGGCAGCACCTGCTGCTTGCCGTCCGGCCCCACGTCGTACACCTTGCCGAAGAGCACCGCGTCCCGGTCGCCGTCCGCCGTGACGTTCACCGTCACGGTGGGCGTGCCGGTGACGCGGACGGAGGCGTCCAGCGGGGCGGATTCGAAACGGGCGGACTGGCCGGGGAAGTCGAGGGAGAGCCCGACGCCGAGGGAGGAGAGCCGGCCGAGGCCGCCGCCGACGCCGGGCACGGCGGAGATGGCGGGCGGCGAGGCCCCGGCCGGGTTGCGGAAGGTCCTGGTCCCGCCGCCGACGGCGATGTCCCGGCCGCCGCCGCGCAGCCCCGGATAGGTGTCGCCGGAGGCCCCGCGCAGGAGGGCGGCCCCGTCGGTGGAGTCGACGCCTCCGGTGCGGCTGACGCGGAAGGCGGGCCCGGTGCCGGTACCGGTGTCCTCCTTGAGATACCGGTCGAACCAGGCGTCGACCCGGCTCTCGATCCGCCCCGCCTCGTCGTCGCCGCCGTCGTGGCCGCCCGCGATCCAGTCGACGGAGACCGGTGCGCCGTTGGCGCTGATGGCCTTCTGCATGGCGTCGGCATGGCCGAGCGGGAAGAGGGAGTCGGACTGGCCCTGGAGGAGCAGCGAGGGCACCTCGATGCGGTCGGCGACGGCGGACGGGGAGCGCTCGGTGAGCAGCTTCACCGCCTCCGCGTCGGGCTTGCCGCTGACGGCGACCCGTTCGTACATCGCGCAGAGCCGCTTCTCGAACCGCTCGCAGCCGCCGCCCGTGGTGATGAAGATCCCGGCCCAGAGCTTCTTGAACACCCCGTCGGGGAAGAGGGCGTCGGCCAGGTTCCAGTAGGTGATGGCGGGTGCGATGGCGTCGACCCGGTCGTCGTGTCCGGCGGCGAGCAGGGAGACCGCCCCGCCGTAGGAGGCCCCGGTGAGACCGACGCGGGGGTCGCCCTTCCCGTCCAGTTCGACCTCGGGCCGGGTCGCCAGCCAGTCGATGAGCCGCGAGACGTCCTTGACCTCGTGGTCGGGGTCGTTGAGGGTGATCTTCCCGCCGGACCTGCCGAAGCCGCGCGCCGACCAGGTCAGCACCGCGTACCCGTCCGCCGCCAGCTTCTCCGCCTGCGCCCGTACGTCGTTCTTGCTGCCGCCGAACCCGTGCCCGATGAGCACGGCGGGCCGCTTACCGGAACCCTCGGCGTGGAAGTACGAGGTGTCGACGGGCACCCCGTCCATGCGCAGCGTCCGGTCCTCGCGCCGCACGGAAGGCGCGCCGTCGTCGGCGACGGCGGTCCAGGCGCCGCCGCCCACGAGCACGGCGAGCGCGGCGGCGACCGCGGCCCACCGGCCGGGCGTACGGGGCAGCCGCCGCCGTCGAACAGTAGGGGTCTCCATCCCTCGACCCTAAACGGAGGACGCAAGCCGCTGGGGGGCCGCCGGGGTGAGGCGGGTGGCCTCCCTGAGAGGTACGGCGCGCCCCCGCCGTACTGCGGACGCGGTACACCATGTCCCCTGAACCCTTACCGCTCCCACGGAGGCCCTGATGGACATCCGCCGCGCCACCACCGTCACGGAACTGCTGGCCGCCGGCCACCTCTTCGACGCCCTGCCCCGCGAGGAGTGGGCTGCCCGCTTCCTCGCCGCGGACGGCCACGTGCTGCTGATCGCGTACGTGGACGACGTCCCGGCGGGCTTCGTCTCGGGCATCGAGATGCTGCACCCGGACAAGGGCACGGAGATGTGCCTGTACGAACTCGCCGTCGACGATCCGTACCGCCGCCGGGGCATCGGCACGGCCCTGACCCGCGCGCTGGTGGAACTCGCCCGGGCGCGGGGGTGCTACGACGTGTGGGTCGGCGTGGAACCGGACAACGAGGCGGCGCTCACGACGTACCGGTCGGCGGGGGCGGGGGACGACGGGCGGTTCGCGATGCTGGTGTGGGAGTTCGGGGACGGCTCCCTCTAGGAGGGGGCTCCCGGCGTCAACCCCGACGTTCGTCGGGGGCCTCTCCTGCCGTTCGGCCCCGGCGGCGGGCCGTGGTGCCTCCGTACGTTCGCCGCATGACACAGCACACACATCAACGCCACTGGCCGGCCCGGCTGTTCGGATCGGCCGCACTCCTGGGGGCGGTTGCGGCCGGAATCGGACTGCTGTGGCCCGGCGGTCCGGGGCGGCCCGGTCCGGTCGAGGTCACGGACGGGGTGTCCGTCTCCGCGTACCGCTCGCTGACGGAGGCCGTCGACGACGCGCCGGGGTGGCTGGGCCACCTCCTGGAGCTGTGTTCGGAGGCCACGCTGATCGTCCTGGGCCTGCTCCTGGTCGGAGTCTGCTGGGGGGCGCTGCGCCGAAGGGACGCGGGCGCGGTGGCGGGGGGCGTGCTGACCGGCGTCGGGACGGTGGTGGCGTACGCGGTCAGTGAGGCGTTGAAGCTGGTCGTGGACGAAGAGCGGCCGTGCCGTGCGGTGGACGGGGCCGAGGCGATCGCCGCCTGCCCCGAGCCGGGCGACTGGTCGTTCCCGAGCAACCACGCCACCCTGGCCGCCGCTCTGGCGGTCGGGCCGGCCGTACGGTGGCCCCGGCTGGCCGCCGTCACGCTGCCGGTCGCGGTGGCGGCGGCGCTGCTGCGCGTCCTGGTGGGGGTCCACTACCCGCACGACGTGGTCGCGGGCGCCCTGCTCGGCGGGGCGGTCGTCGCGTCGGCGCTCCTGGCGCTGGGCCGTCCCGTCGCGCTGCTGGTCTCAGCCGTGCTCGGGCGGTGGTGGGGGCAGGAGGCCGGCCTCGTGGGCGACGACGGCGGCCGCCGCCCGGTTGTCGACGCCGAGGCGCGCCAGGACGGAACTGACGTACGCCTTGACCGTTCCTTCGACCAGGTGCAGCCGCCGGGCGATCTGCCCGTTGGACAGTCCGCCGCCCAGGTACGAGAGCACTTCGCGCTCCCTGGGCGTCAGCCCGGCGACCCGCTTCCGGGCGGCGTCCCGTCGGCCGGCCCGCTCCCCGGCCCCGGTGGAGGCGAGGTGCGCGACCACCCGCGCGGCGACCTTCGGTGACAGATAGGCGGCGCCTTCGGCCACGGCCCGCACCCCGGCGACGAGTTCCTCGGGCTCACCGGACTTGATCAGGAACCCGGCGGCCCCGGCACCGAGCGCCCGCAGGATGGAGTCGTCCTCGCCGAACGTGGTCAGCATGACGACGCCGGTCGCGGGCAGGGAACGCCTGATCTCGGCGGCGGCGTCGATGCCGTTGGTCCCCGGCATCCGCACGTCGAGGACGGCCACGTGCGGGCGGTGGGCCCGGACCAGCTCGACGGCCTCGTGCCCGTCGGCTGCCTCGGCGACGACCTCGATGCCGGGATCGGTGACGAGCACCGCCCGTACACCGGCGCGGATCATGGGCTCGTCGTCGGCGACGAGCACCCGGATGGGGTCCGGATGATCGGGTGCGTCGGCTCCGTCCGGCGCGGGTCCGGAGGGCGTCGGGGAGTGGTCCCGGCCGGCGGCGGTCATCGCGGGCTCACGGAGTCAGCGCGTCGCGGGAGACCAGCCTGCCGTCCCGGAAGCAGAGCCGGTACACGTCCCCGGACCGGTCGTCGAAGCGGTCGGCCGTCATCGCGTAGAACTCGCACGTCACTCCTCGTTCCTCCGGCCCGGCTCCCGCCGGCCGCTCCGCCGCCTGCCGGTCCGGCAGCACCGTGCGTACCTCCGACCGATCCTGCCCCACGCGCAGCCGGGCGTAGTCGCGCGGGTCGAGGACGGACCGGGAGGCGGCCACTGTCTCCCACGTCCCCACCACGGCGAGCAGGACCGCGCCCACGGCCGACGGCACCGCGAGCGCGGTGAGCAGGGTGCGCCGGACACCCTGCCGGGCCCGCCGGTACCCGGCGGGCGCACGTCCCGGCTCGTCACCGGCGGGGCCCGTCCGGGAGGACGGCCGGGGCGGCGGCTGGGCGGGGGCGTGGTGGGGCAGCCGGGCGGTGAGGGTGAAGCCGCCGTCCCGGCGGTCGTGGCCGAGGGTGCCGCCGACGAGCCGGACGCGCTCGTCCAGCCCGATGAGTCCGCGGCCCCCGCGTACGGGTGGCGGCCCGGAGGCGTACACGGGAGGCGCACCGGCGCGCATCCCCGTGCGCACCCCCGCACCGGCGGAGGCGGGAGCGGCTCCGTTGCGGACCGTCACCCGCGTCCCGGTCGCCGTGTGCGCGAGTTCGACGTTCACGGGAGAGCCGGGCGCGTGCTTGGCCGCGTTGGTCAGGCCCTCCTGGACGACCCGGTGTGCGGCGCGCCCGACGGCGGGCGGCAGCCCCACCGGCTCACCGTCCACGGTCAGTTCGACGGGGAGCCCGGAGGCGGCCGCGTCACCGACGAGCCGGGCGATGTCGCCGTCCCCCGGCCCCTGCGGCGGCCCCTCGCTCTCCTCGCGGAGGACGCCGATCACCTCTCCCAGGCGCTCGACCGCCGCCGCGGCCCTGCTCCGGATGTCCTGGGCGGTCTGCCGGTGCCGTTCGTCCAGACCGGGGGCCAGTTTCAGCGCGCCGGCCGACAGGGCGATCAGGCTCAGGTCGTGGCCGAGCACGTCGTGCATGTCCTGAGCGATCCGGGCCCGTTCCAGCAGCCTCGCCTGCTCGGCGACCAACTGCCGCTCCCGTTCCATCTGTTCGGCCCGCTCCCAGCCGGCCCGGACCAGCTCCCGGTACTGGCGGGAGAAGCGCCCCACGAACCAGGGCACCAGCACGGCGAGGACGACGACCGCGACGAACTGCGTGGCGAGCGTGAGAAGGGACGGTACGACGACGAGCGCCGCCGCCCCGGCGATGAGGGCCCCGGCCAGCCCCAGGACGACGGTCCGGGCGCGCCCCGGCCCCCGCCCGGCGGCGAACGCGGCGATCGCGGTCGGCAGGCCCCACCACCAGCCCACCAGGCTCAGCGCGCCGAACGCCGCCACGGCGGACACCAGGAGACCTCCGGGGTCGGCCCGGCGCGGCCCGGTGACCCGGCCGGTGGCCGCGGACGTCCTCCGGGGAAGGGAAAGCCTGTTCACGAGGGAGAGGCTACGAGGGGCCCGGAGGCGGCGGCACTGCCGAAAGTCACCTCTCCGGCGTGGAGGCGGCCGCCGCCACCGGACGGGGCGCGGGCAGGTCGAGTGGCGTCTCCACGGGCAGGAGGGCGGCGGCGCCGTCCCGGTCCCCCGCCCGGACCGCCGCGTGCACCTCGCGGGCCAGCGGCGTCACGTCGCGGATGGAGACCGTCCACGCGTCGGCGTACCGCCGGGCCGCCTCGCCGCTCAGGCCGAGCTGGAGGGAGCGGTGCGGGAGCGGGTTCAGATCGAGGTCGCGTTCGGGGTCCCACTGGACGCGGGCGGGCGCGGCCCGCAGGCTGCGCTTCCAGGCCGCCTGGTCGGCGTGTACGCCGCGTACGTAGTGGGAGAGTTCGGCGTGCGCGAGGGCCCAGGCGAGCCCGGCGCGGTCGATCTCGACCGCGAGGACGACCTCCTGGCCCTCCTTGGTCCCCCAGCCGCAGCGGTACATCATCCACAGGAAGCTGGGCTTGATCCAGGTCATCCGGTCCCGCTTCCACTCCTCGGGAAACCGCCCGTCGCGCGCGGCGGGCAGCCCGATGGCGGGCCGGTACGCCTGGTACACGGTGACGGTGGCTTCGGTGTGCCGGGCGCGGATCTCGTAACGGGGCGGCTGGTCCGGGTCGCTCATGGGTCACAGGATGCGGGAGACGTCCGCGGTCGGGCACCTGGTTTTCGCCGGTGGGCGGAGCTGCCGGACCCCCGCCCGCGGCATGCGCGGACGGGGGCCGGACCTGCTTGCCGCGAAAGGGCTCAGTGGTTGCGCGGGAAGCCCAGGTCGACGCCGGCCGGGGCGTCGGCCGGGTCGGGCCAGCGGGTGGTGACGACCTTGCCGCGGGTGTAGAAGTGCACGCCGTCGTTGCCGTAGATGTGGTGGTCGCCGAAGAGCGAGTCCTTCCAGCCGCCGAAGGAGTGGTAGCCCACCGGGACGGGGATCGGGACGTTGATACCGACCATGCCCGCCTCGACCTCCAGCTGGAAGCGGCGGGCCGCGCCGCCGTCGCGGGTGAAGATCGCGGTGCCGTTGCCGAACGGCGACGCGTTCATGAGGGCGACGCCGTCCTCGTAGGTGTCCACGCGGAGCACGCACAGCACCGGGCCGAAGATCTCGTCCTTGTACGCGTCGGAGTCGGTGGAGACCTTGTCCAGGAGGGACAGGCCGATCCAGTGCCCGTCCTCGAAGCCCTCGACGGTGTACCCGGTGCCGTCGAGGACGACCTCCGCGCCCTGGGCGGCGGCGCCCGTGACGTAGGAGGCGACCTTGTCGCGGTGGGCGGCGGTGATCAGCGGGCCCATCTCGGAGGCGGGGTCGTTGCCGGGACCGATCGTGATCTTCTCGGCGCGCTCGCGGATCTTCGCGACGAGTTCGTCACCGATCGCGCCGACCGCGACAACGGCGGAGATCGCCATGCAGCGCTCGCCGGCGGAGCCGTACGCCGCCGAGACCGCCGCGTCGGCGGCCGCGTCCAGGTCGGCGTCCGGGAGGACCAGCATGTGGTTCTTCGCGCCGCCGAGCGCCTGGACGCGCTTGCCGTTGGCGGAGGCCGTGGCGTGGATGTACCGGGCGATGGGGGTGGAGCCGACGAAGGAGACGGCGGCCACGTCGGGGTGGGCGAGGAGGGCGTCCACCGCGACCTTGTCCCCGTGAACGACGTTGAGCACGCCGTCCGGAAGGCCCGCCTCCGTCGCCAGCTCGGCCAGCAGGTTGGCGGCCGAGGGGTCCTTCTCGCTGGGCTTGAGCACGAACGTGTTGCCGCACGCGACGGCCAGCGGGAACATCCACATCGGCACCATGGCCGGGAAGTTGAACGGGGTGATGCCCGCGACGACGCCCAGCGACTGGCGGATCGAGGAGACGTCCACCCGGCTGGAGACCTGGGTGGACAGCTCGCCCTTGAGCTGGGTGGTGATCCCGCAGGCCAGCTCGACGATCTCCAGACCGCGGGCGACCTCGCCGAGCGCGTCCGAGTGCACCTTGCCGTGCTCGGCGGTGATCAGCGCGGCGATGTCGTCGCGGCGGGCGTCCAGCAGCGCCCGGTAGCGGAAGAGGACGGCGGTGCGCTGGGCGAGGGAGGACGTGCCCCAGGTCGCGTACGCGTCCTTCGCCGCCGCCACGGCCGCGTCGACCTCCTCCACGGAGGCGAGTGCGACGCGCGTGGTGACCGCGCCGGTGGCCGGGTCCGTGACGGGACCGTACTGGCCCGACGTGCCCTCCGCCGTCTTCCCGCCGATCCAGTGGTTGACGGTCTTCGTCATGACGTGCTCCTTCAGGCTTCGGTCGGGCGGAGGTTCAGAGATGGCGGCGTCGGGCGGCGACCTGCCGGTCGTACTCCTGACGGGCGCGGACCGCCGCCGGCCGGCTCGCGGTCTCGGCTACCGGAACATCCCACCACGCCTGTGCCGGAGGGGGGCCCGACACTGTGTCGGGCGTTTCGGTCTCGACGTAGACACAAGTGGGGCCCTCGGCGTCGCGCGCCTCGGAGAGCGTCTTGCGCAGCTCGTCGACCGTCGTCGCGCGCAGGACGCGCATCCCGAGGGAGGCCGCGTTGGCGGCGAGGTCCACGGGGAGCGGCGGGCCGGTGAAGCCGCCGTCCGCGTCGCGGTGGCGGTAGGCGGTGCCGAACCGTTCGGAGCCGACCGCCTCGGAGAGCCCGCCGATGGAGGCGTACCCGTGGTTCTGGAGGATCACCAGTTTCAGCGGCAGCCCCTCCTGGACGGCGGTGACGATCTCGGTGGGGTTCATCAGGTACGTGCCGTCGCCGACGAGCGCCCAGACGGGGCGGTGCGGTGCGTCGGCCAGCAGGACGCCGATCGCCGCCGGGATCTCGTAGCCCATGCAGGAGTAGCCGTACTCCACGTGGTACTGGTCGCGGGAGCGGGTCCGCCAGAGCTTGTGCAGGTCGCCGGGGAGGGAACCGGCGGCGTTGACCAGGATGTCGTCCTCGGTGACCAGGCCGTCCAGGATGCCGAGGACCTGCGTCTGGGTGGGGCGCGCGGTGGGGGCGGGGGTGGCGAAGGACGCCTCGACCCGTTCCTCCCACGCCTCCTTCGCCCCGGTGTACTCCGTCTCGTACGCCGGATCGACCCGGTATCCGCGTCCGGCGAGCGCAGCCGTCAGCGCCTCCAGGCCCGCGCGGGCGTCGGCCACCAGGGGGAGGGCGGCCAGCTTGTGGGCGTCGAACGCGGCGATGTTGAGGTGGAGGAAGCGGACGGCCGGGTGGGCGAAGAGGGTGCCGGAGGCGGTGGTGAAGTCGGAGAAGCGGGTGCCGACGCCGATCACCAGGTCGGCGGTGCGGGCCAGTTCGTCGGCGGTGGCGGTGCCGGTGTGGCCGATGCCGCCGACGTCGGCCGGGTGGTCGTGGCGGAGCGCCCCCTTGCCGGCCTGGGTGGAGGCGACGGGGATGCGGGTCGCGGCGGTGAACGCGGCGAGCGTCTCCTCGGCGGCGCTGTGCCGGACCCCGCCGCCCGCGACGATCAGAGGGCGGCGGGCGGAGCGGACCGCCCGGACGGCCGCTTCCAGTTCGGCGGTGTCGGGGGCGGGCCTGCGGACGTGCCAGTCGCGCTCGGCGAAGAACTCCGCCGGCCAGTCGTACGCCTCCGCCTGGACGTCCTGGGGCAGGGCGAGCGTGACGGCCCCGGTCTCGACGGGGTCGGCGAGGACGCGCATGGCCTGCAACGCGGCCGGGATCAGCGCCTCGGGCCGGGTGATCCGGTCGAAGTAGCGCGAGACGGGGCGCAGGCAGTCGTTGACCGACACGTCGCCCGCGTACGGCACTTCGAGCTGTTGCAGTACGGGGTCGGCGGGCCGGGCCGCGAAGGTGTCGCCGGGCAGGAGGAGGACGGGCAGCCGGTTGATGGTGGCGAGGGCTGCCCCGGTGACGAGGTTGGTCGCCCCCGGCCCGATGGACGTGGTCACCGCGTGCGCGGAGAGCCGCCCGGACTGGCGGGCGTACCCCACGGCCGCGTGCACCATGGCCTGTTCGCTGCGGCCCTGGAGGAACGGCATGCGGTGGCCGGAGCCGGGGCCAGCCCCGCGCGAAGGCCCCGCCTCCACGAGCGCCTGGCCGATGCCCGCGACGTTGCCGTGGCCGAAGATGCCCCACGTGGCGCTGATGAGCCGCTGCCTGTGGCCGTCGCGCTCGGTGTACTGCCGGGCCAGGAAGGCGACCAGCGCCTGGGCGGTGGTCAGCCGTCGGGTCGGGCCGTGCGGGTCGGCGGGACGGTGCGCGGGACGCTGCGGACTCAAGGCGTTACCTCCGGGCCGGGCGACGGATGCGCCGTGTAGAGCGGGAGTCTGGCGTCGATCGGCTCGTCCGGCCAGGTGTCGCGGATCCAGCCGTGGTCGGGATGGTCGCGGATCAGCCACGCGCGCTCCTCCCCCGGTCCCGCCATCACGTTCAGGTAGTACAGCGTCCGGCCGGGCGGGGCGATGGACGGCCCGTGCCAGCCGTCGGGGATGAGGACGGCGTCCCCGTCGCGCACTTCGGCGAGCACGTCCGTACCGCCGTCGCGCGACGGGGAGACCCGGTGGTAGCCGACCCCGCCGCCCTGCACCTCGAAGTAGTAGATCTCCTCCAGTTCGCACTCCTCGCCCGGCACGTGCTCGTCGTGTTTGTGGGGTGGGTAGGAGGACCAGTTGCCGCCGGGGGTGAGGACCTCGACGGCGATCAGCCGGTCGCAGTCGAAGGTGTCGGCGGCGGCGAAGTTGTTCACCTGGCGCGAGCAGGTCCCGGAGCCGCGCAGCTCGACGGGTACCTCCGGCGCGGGGCCGTAGCGAGCGGGGAGTCGTCGCTCGCACTTCGCTCCTGCCAGGGCGAAGCGGCCTCCTGCGCCGGAGGCGATCTGTGCCCGGGCGTCGCGCGGTACGTAGGCGAAGTCCGTGACCCCGCTGAACACGCTCTCCCTGCCCAGCAGTTCAAAGGTCTCACCTGCTGTACGCACCGTACAGCCACCGGCCAACGGCAGGACGATCCATTCACTACTGCCGGTGACGAGTGGGTGAACACCGCCCGGCGCCAGCTCCAGCACGCGCAGGGCCGAGCGCTCCCAGCCGGCCCGTCCGGGATCGATGTCGAGGGCGTACGCCCCGCGTGCGGCACTGCCGGACGGCAGGTGGTGGCGGCCGGCGGGAGGGGCGCCTCCGGTCCCGTGCCCGGTCCCGTGCCCGTGGCCGTGCCGGTTCCGGTGGCCGTGCTGCTGGTCCTCGTGGTGCGTGTCCATGTCGCCTTCCCTACCCGTCCTTCGCGGGCCGCAGCAGCGACACGGCGGTGTCCACCGCGTGCGCCACGTCGCCGTCGGCCGGGTAGAGCAAGGACCGCCCCACCACGAGTCCCCGGACGGTGGGCAGCCGCAGGGCCTCGCGCCACTTCGCGTACGCGGCGTCCTGGTCGTCGCCGACCTCACCGCCGAGCAGGACGGCGGGCAGCGTGGACGCCTCCATCACCCGGCCCATCGCCTCGGGTTCGTCGGTGACCGGGACCTTCAGCCAGGTGTACGCGGACGTCCCGCCGAGGCCCGACGCGATGGCGATGGAGGTCGCCACGGAGGCGGGGCCCAGGTCGTTGCGGAGGCGGCCCCCGACGCGGCGGCAGAGGAACGGTTCGACGAAGACGGGCAGCCGGTGCGCGGCCATCGCGTCGATGGTCCGGGCGGCGGTGTGCAGGGTGTCCAGCGATCCGGGGTCGTCGTGGTCGATGCGGAGCAGCAGCTTCCCCGCGTCGAACCCGTGGCGGACCAGGTCGTCGGGGCGGTGGCCGGTGAACCGGTCGTCGAGCTCGAACGCCGCGCCGGCCAGTCCGCCCCGGTTCATCGAGCCCATGACGACCTTGTCCTCCAGGGCTCCGAGGAGGAGCAGGTCGTCCAGGACGTCGGCGGAGGCGAGCACGCCGTCGACCCCGGGGCGGGAGAGGGCGAGGCGGAGCCGTTCCAGCAGTTCGAAGCGGTTGGCCATGGCGAGGGACCGGGCCCCCACGGCGAGCGCCCCGCGCGCGGGATGGTCGGCCGCGATGATCAACAGCCGGTCGCCGGGACGCCGGATCAGCCGCCGCCGCTTCCTTCGCGCGGCGGCCTCCGCCACGGCTTCGGGTCGCTCGGCACGCAGCCGGACGAGCGCGGAGAGGGAGGGCGCGATCGGCGTCATGAGCCCCCTCCGGGGCGGTGCCGGCCGGCGGAGGCCGCCGAGCCGGCCGGGGGCGCGGCGGGATCGGCGCTCGGGTCGGCGGGGTCCGGGGCGACGGCTCCGGCTGCGAGCGCCTTCTCCACCTCGTCCGGGAACGGCATCGCGGAGGAGCAGGCGAGCCGGGAGGCGACGATGGCGCCGGCCGCGTTCGCGTACCGCACGAGGCGGTCGAGGGACCATCCGGCGAGCAGCCCGTGGCAGAGGGCGCCGCCGAACGCGTCTCCCGCGCCGAGGCCGTTGACCACCTCCACCGGCAGCGGCGGCACATCGGCGGTGGTCCCGTCGCGGTGCACGGCGAGCACGCCCTTCGGCCCCTGCTTGACGACGGCGAGCTCCACCCCGGCGGCCAGCAGGGCGCGGGCCGCCGCGTACGGTTCGCGTTCGCCCGTGGCGACGGCGCACTCGTCGATGTTGCCGACCGCGACCGTGGCGTGGGCCAGGGCCTCGCGGTACCGTGCGGGCGCCTCGCCGCTGTCGTCGCCGCCGTCCCAGAACATCGGCCGCCAGTCGAGGTCGAAGACCGTCGCCGTACGCCCCGCGCCCGCCGGGCCCTCGCCGCGCGCGGCGAGGGCGGCGAGGGTGGCGGTGCGGCTCGGTTCGGCGGAGAGCCCGGTGCCCGTCATCCAGAAGATCCTGGCGTCGCGTACCGCGTCCAGGTCGAGGTCCGGGGCGTGGATCTCCAGGTCGGGGGCCTTGGGCCGCCGGTAGAAGTACAGCGGGAAGTCGTCCGGCGGGAAGATCTCGCAGAAGGTGACCGGGGTCGGGTACTCCGCCACGGCCGTCGCCCACCGGGGGTCCACGCCGAACCGTTCCAGCTCCTGGTGGAGGTACGCGCCGAAGGCGTCCTGTCCGGTCCGCGTGATGACGGCCGTGCGCCGTCCCAGCCGGGAGGACGCGACCGCGACATTCGCCGGGGACCCGCCGAGGAACTTGCCGAACGTCTCGACCCGCGCGAGCGGCACCCCGACCTCCAGCGGGTAGAGGTCCACCCCGATCCGCCCCATGGTGATCACGTCGTACGGCTCAGGCATGCGCCATCCCTTCGACCCGTCGGCGGCCGGCTGGTCCCAGGTCTAGCCCCCTCGCGGGAACCCTGTCAACATTTTGTCCGGACATACGGACGTGTCCCGCGCACGTGCCCTTGACACCCTTCCGCGCGGGCCGTGAGGCTGGGCTTCATGACCCCCTCCGCCCAGCCCTCGGCCCGTATCCGTATCGGCTCGGCCCCCGACTCGTGGGGGGTGTGGTTCCCCGACGATCCGCGGCAGGTGCCCTGGCACCGCTTCCTCGACGAGGTCGCGGAGGCCGGATACGCGTGGATCGAGCTGGGCCCGTACGGCTATCTGCCGACCGACCCGGCCCGGTTGACGGACGAGACCCGCAGCCGGGGGCTCACGGTCTCCGCCGGAACCGTTTTCACCGGGTTGCACCACGGCCCGGACGTCTGGGACCGGACCTGGGCCCATGTCGCGGACATCGCCGGACTGACCAGGGCCATGGGCGCCGAACACCTGGTCGTCATCCCGTCCTTCTGGCGCGACGACAAGACGGGCGAGGTGCTGGAGGACCGCACCCTCACCCCCGCGCAGTGGCGTGATCTGACCGCGCAGACGGAGCGGCTGGGCAGGGAGGTCCGGGAGCGGTTCGGGCTGCGGATCGTCGTCCACCCGCACGCGGACACCCACATCGACACCGAGGAGAACGTCAGCCGCTTCCTCGACGCCACCGACCCGGACCTCGTCTCGCTCTGCCTGGACACCGGGCACTACGCCTACTGCGGCGGCGACAGCGTCCGCCTCATCGAGACGTACGGGGAGCGCATCGGCTACCTCCATCTCAAGCAGGTGGACCCGGTGGTCCTCGCGGAGGTGGTGGCGGACGGGGTGCCCTTCGGCCCGGCGGTGGCGCGGGGCGTGATGTGCGAACCGCCCGGCGGGGTGCCCGCCCTGGAACCGGTCCTGGACGCGGCCCGCGCCCTGGACGTCGACCTGTTCGCGATCGTGGAGCAGGACATGTACCCGTGCCCGCCGGACAAGCCGCTCCCCATCGCCCGCCGGACCCGCGCGTTCCTCCGCTCCTGCGGCCGCCCCGGCTCACCGCTCTGACCCGGAACCGGGACTCGGGGCTGTCCCGGGGCCGGGTCTCGGGAACGGGCCGGGGCCGGGTCCCGGTAACGGGCCGCCGCCCCCTCCCCGGTGCGTCCGCCGCCTCCCGCCCCGTCCACCTGGTGGCCGTCAGACTCCCGTACGCCCGTCGACGCGTTCGCGGATCAGGTCGGCGTGGCCGCAGTGCCGGGCGTACTCACCGATCATGTGGGTGTAGATCCAGCGCAACGTGACCTGAGCGCCCGGGAACGGGCTGGTGTCGTCGAGCGCCCGGGCCGCACAGTTCTCCCGTGCCGCCGCCACCTCTTCCTCCCACCGCGCGAGCGCCTGCCCGTAGGTGGCGTCCTCGGCGACCTCCCAGCCTCCTTCGCGTCCCTGGCCCGCGTCCCCGCCTCCGGCCGGCGGGAAGAACGGGGGGAGGTCCTCCTGTGCGAGCACCCGGCGGAACCAGTTCCGCTCGACCTCCGCGAGGTGCTGGAGCAGCCCGAGCAGGGTGATCGGCGAGGGCGCCGCGGACGCCTCCCGCAGCCCCTCCTCCGACAGGTCCGCACACTTCTGCGCGAGGGTGGCGCGGTAGAAGTCGAGCCAGCTCGCCAAGGTGGTGCGTTCGTCGGCGTCCAGCGGGGGCATCGGGCGTTCGGCAGTGCTCATGCCCTCCATCGTGGCAGCCGGGTCCGACAACGCCCGCCCACCTCTCGCTCCCGCCGGGACCACCCCTCGCACCACCGTCCTCGCTTCATCCGTTCTGTCACAGGAGTAACCGTTTCGGCACAGATATCTCCGTTACGCGGGCCTTCTGTCACGGATGGTCGACAGCCTCACCCTGCCCGCCGCGCGGGGGCGTCGACCGGGGCTCCGCCTGAGTGATCATCAGCCGTCAGCCAGACGAAGCGGAGAGAGGTGTCATTGATGACGGACAGAACGCTCTGGTCCTACAAGGACATTGCCGCGCATATCCAGGTCCAGCCGGACACCGTCCGCTCCTATCGCAAGCACGGCCTGCTGCCGCCGCCCGACGAGGTACGGAACGGGAAGCCGCACTGGTACGGAGACACCATCCGCGCCTGGGTCGCCTCCCGCCCCCGCAACCGGGGCCGCTGAGGCCCCGGTTGCGCGCGCCCGCCCGTCACCCCCGGGCGGCCTTGCGGAAGTGGGCCGCCCAGAGGAACGACTCCCCGAAGAGCGGGGACGCGGGGTCCTCGTCGTTCATCCGGCGCAGGTCGATCTCGGTCAAGCCGGAGAAGATGCCACGCAACGCCTCGGCGGAGTAGGCGAGTCCGCCCTGCAGACCGCCCGTCCGGTACAGCTCGGCGTCCGGCAGTTCCGATCCCATGCCACCCTTCCCGGCGGCGAAGCAGGTGAGGACGAAGTGGCCGCCGGGAGCGAGGCACCGCTCCAGCAGGGCGAGATAGCTGATGCGCCGATGGGGCGGCAGATGGTGGAAGCACCCGGAGTCGTTGATCAGGTCGTAGGGCCCGGCCAGCACGGCCCCGGACGCGGTCAGTTCGAAAGCGTCGCCCCGGTGGAACCGGACCTCGCCGGTCCCGGCGGGCACCTTGCCGGCCCGCTCGCGGGCCCATCCGATCGCGGCCGGGGAGAGGTCGACCGCATCGACGTCGAAGCCGAGCGAGGCCAGGTGCAGAGCGTTGCGGCCGGGCCCGCAGCCGAGGTCGAGCGCGCGCCCCGGAGCGACCGGCTCGCGCCGGACATACGCGTCGAGGCTCTCGTCGGGCTTCTCCACGAAGAACGGGACGGCCTTCGACCGGTCCGCGTAGAAGCCGTCCCACCAGGACGCCCCGCCTTCCGTCCAGCGATCCGCCTCCGGGGCGAACAGGCCGTCCATCAGCGCCAGTACATCGTCGGTCGTGCGTACGTTCCGGTCCATCCGGGCCCCCTTTTCCGATGGGGCAATTCTACGGAGCCGGAGCACGAAACCCCAGGTCAGACCTCCTTCACCGAGGCCGCCGGCGGCATCGTGCCACCCTCCGGGCGGGAGCGTGACCGGCCCCCTCCACCCCCCGCCCGTTCCGCGCCGGACGGGGCCGCCACGGAGCTTCACGAGGCCGTTCCCGGCCTCCCCCGGGACTGTTTCCGAACGGGTTTTCCCGCCCCCGGCCCGGCCGGCCGACCCGTACCGCGCAACCGCTCCGGACCACCCTCGGCACCTGCGCGCATCGATACCCCCTAGGGGTATAGTATCGAAGAGACGGGACGCCCCAGGGGTTCTGCGCGGCCCCCGCGCCCCGCCGTACCGCCACCACGTTTCCACGAAGAGGAGAACGTCATGACCGCCGAGACCGAGACCCCCCAGTCCTCCGGATCCTGCTGCTCGCCCACCGGTTCCTGCCACGACGGCGCGGCCGACGCGCAGCTCGGCCAGGCCGACACCGTCACCACGGTCTACCAGGTCAAGGGCATGACCTGCGGGCACTGCGAGGGCGCCGTGTCGGAGGAGATCTCCGAGATCGCGGGCGTCACCTCGGTCACGGCCGTCGCCTCCACCGGCCTCGTCACCGTCACGTCCAAGGCCCCGCTGGCCGAGGACGCCGTGCGTGCCGCCGTGGACGAGGCCGGGTACGAACTGCTCGGGCCGGCCGCCTGAGACCGTCCGACACCGTACGGCCGCGCCACCGCGCCACCCCCTCCACCGCCGGGCCTGCCCCACCAGCCGATACTGGTGGGGTACGGCCCGATCTGCGTCACCTCAGGAGTTCCGGACATGGCCAGCACAGCGGAAGCCGACTCCCCGGACGCCGAACCCTCCGCGGCGGAGCTGATCATCGGCGGGATGACCTGCGCCTCGTGCGCCGCCCGCGTCGAGAAGAAGCTCAACCGTATGGACGGCGTCACCGCCACGGTGAACTACGCGACCGAGAAGGCCCGCGTCACGTTCGCGGAGGGGCTGAAAATCGGGGACCTCGTCGCCACGGTCGAGAAGACCGGCTATACGGCCCGCCCGGTCCCCCGGCCCGAACGGAAGGCGGCGGCCGAACCCGCCGCCGCCCCGGCCGCACCCCCTGCCACGCCCGCCGGCCCCGGCGGGAACCCGTACCCGGACGCCGCCGGCACCGGTAGCGCCCGCCGCCGTCCGGAAACGGCCCCGGACACCGGCGGCGACCGCACCGCCGCCCCGGCGGCCGGCCCCCGCAGCGACCGCTTCGAGGGGCCGGCCCCGGAGCCGACCTTCGCGTCCGCCGCGCGGGAGGCCGACGCGGAGCAGGACGCCTCCCTCGCCGCGCTCCGACAGCGGCTCGCCGTCTCCGCCGTGCTGGCCGTCCCGGTCGTCCTGCTCGCCATGGCCCCGGCGCTCCAGTTCGACTACTGGCAGTGGCTGAGCCTCACCCTCGCCGCGCCCGTCGTCGTCTGGGGCGGGCTGCCCTTCCACCGCGCCTCCTGGACCAACGCGAAGCACGGCGCGGCCACCATGGACACGCTGGTCTCGCTCGGAACGCTCGCCGCGTTCGGCTGGTCGCTCTGGGCCCTGTTCCTGGGCGACGCGGGCATGCCCGGCATGCGCCACGGGTTCGACCTGACCGTCTCGCGCGCGGACGCCGCCTCCACGATCTACCTGGAGGTGGCGGCCGGGGTCGTCACGTTCATCCTGCTGGGCCGCTGGCTGGAAGCCCGCGCCAAGCGGAAGTCAGGCGCGGCGCTGCGGGCGCTGATGCGGCTGGGCGCGAAGGACGTGGCCGTCCTGCGGGGAGGCAGGGAGGTACGCGTCCCGGCAGGCACGCTCGCCGTCGGGGACCGCTTCGTCGTGCGTCCCGGGGAGAAGATCGCGACGGACGGGACGGTGGTCGAGGGCTCCTCCGCCGTGGACGCCTCGATGCTCACCGGCGAGTCCGTCCCCGTCGAGGTCGGCGTCGGAGACCCCGTCACCGGAGCCACCCTCAACGCCGGAGGCCGCCTCGTCGTCCAGGCCACCCGCGTCGGCGCCGACACCCAACTCGCCCGCATGGCCCAGCTCGTCGAGGACGCCCAGAACGGCAAAGCCTCCGCCCAGCGCCTCGCCGACCGCATCTCCGCCGTCTTCGTCCCCGTCGTCATCACCCTCGCCCTCGCCACCCTCGGCTACTGGCTCGGCAACGGCGCCGGACCCACCGCCGCCTTCACCGCCGCCGTCGCCGTCCTCATCATCGCCTGCCCCTGCGCCCTCGGCCTCGCCACCCCCACCGCCCTCATGGCCGGCACCGGCCGCGGCGCGCAGCTCGGCATCCTCATCAAGGGCCCCGAAGTCCTGGAGACCACCCGCCGCGCCGACACCATCGTCCTCGACAAGACCGGCACCGTCACCACCGGCCGCATGACCCTCCAGACCATTCACACCACCCCCACCACGACCGAGACACAGGTCCTCCGCCTCGCAGGCGCCCTGGAGAACGCCTCCGAACACCCCATCGCCCAAGCCATCGCCACCGCCGCCACCGACACCACCGGCCCCCTCACCACCCCCGAGGACTTCCAGAACATCCCCGGACTCGGCGTCCAGGGCACCGTCGAAGGCCACGCCGTCCTCGTCGGGCGGCCCCGGCTTCTCTCCGACGCGGCGATCCCGCTCCCGCCCGCACTGTCCGACGCCCTGGCGGAGGCCGAGGAGAACGGCCGTACAGCGATCGTCGTGGCCTGGGACGGGGAGGCCAGGGGTGTGCTCGGAGTCGCGGACGCGGTCAAGGAGAGCAGTGCGGCGGCCGTGGCCGAGCTGCGCGCCCTCGGTCTGACGCCTGTGCTGCTGACCGGGGACAACCGGGCCGTGGCGGACGCGGTCGCCCGCGAGGTGGGCATCGACGAGGTGTATGCGGAGGTCATGCCACAGGACAAGGTCGACATGGTCGAGCGGCTTCAGGCCGAGGGGCGGGTCGTCGCCATGGTCGGGGACGGGGTCAACGACGCCGCCGCCCTCGCCCAGGCCGACCTCGGGCTCGCGATGGGCACCGGGACGGACGCCGCGATCGAGGCGAGCGACCTCACGCTGGTTCGTGGAGATCTCAAGGTGACGGCTGACGCAATCCGGCTTTCCCGGCGTACCCTTACCACCATCAGGGGCAACCTCTTCTGGGCCTTCGGGTACAACGTCGCGGCCCTGCCCCTGGCTGCAAGTGGCCTGCTCAACCCTATGATCGCGGGAGCCGCCATGGCGTTTTCGTCCGTGTTCGTCGTCACGAACAGCCTTCGGTTGCGTGCCTTCACGTAACTTCCACAAAGAGACTTAGATCACACTGGTTTCAGGGTAACCATCCGGTGGGTTCGCGGGTCTTAGAGTGCGACTGCCAAAGGATGTCTTGGGGGACGTCCGACGGAGTGTCTTGGGGGACGCTCCTGATGGCATGCATGCGTTGGCCGGGGCACGTGCACCGGGGAGCTTTGAGCGGCCCTCCCGTGCGTACGTTCCCCGGCAGATCGCGGCACAACAGAACAGCGGGAGTTTCGGCTCCCGGCAGACGCCCGGCCGGATCCCGTGGGGGGAATCCGCTCCGGGATATGGGAAGCGCCCCGTCCGTCGACCCGTGGGGGGATCGACGGCGGGGCTCTTCTCGCTTTTCACCTGGCACGGCCCGCCCCTTCCGCCGCCGCGGCCCGCCCCGGCGGCGCGGGCCGGGAGAAACCCCGCGCGCGCCCGCCACGGCCCCGGAACGCCGAATCGCCCCGGACACCGCGCTCTGTGCGAAGCGCGGTACGCGGGGCGAAGGCAGTCGGCCGAAGAGGCCGGGCACTACGGGTGGCGCGGGGTCCGGCGGTGCCGGCTCCCGCGGCGCGGGGTCCGGGTCAGCGGCCCTCGACGGGGACGAAGTCGCGCAGGACCTCGCCGGTGTAGATCTGGCGCGGGCGGCCGATGCGGGAACCCGGCTCCTTGATCATCTCGTGCCACTGGGCGATCCAGCCGGGAAGGCGGCCGAGCGCGAAGAGCACGGTGAACATCTCGGTCGGGAAGCCCATGGCCCGGTAGATCAGACCGGTGTAGAAGTCCACGTTGGGGTAGAGGTTGCGCGAGACGAAGTAGTCGTCCGAGAGCGCGTGCTCCTCCAGCTTGAGCGCGATGTCGAGCAGCTCGTCGGACTTGCCGAGCGCGGACAGCACGTCGTGCGCGGCGGCCTTGATGATCTTGGCGCGCGGGTCGAAGGACTTGTACACCCGGTGGCCGAAGCCCATCAGGCGGACGCCGTCCTCCTTGTTCTTCACCTTGCGGATGAAGGAGTCGACATCGCCGCCGTTGGCCTGGATGCCTTCCAGCATCTCCAGCACCGACTGGTTGGCGCCGCCGTGCAGCGGGCCCCACAGGGCCGAGATACCGGCGGAGATCGAGGCGAACATGTTCGCCTGCGAGGAGCCGACCAGGCGCACGGTGGAGGTCGAACAGTTCTGCTCGTGGTCCGCGTGCAGGATGAGCAGCTTGTCCAGCGCCGAGACGACGACCGGGTCCAGCTCGTACTCCTGGGCGGGGACCGAGAAGGTCATGCGCAGGAAGTTCTCGACGTACCCGAGGTCGTTGCGCGGGTAGACGAAGGGGTGACCGATCGACTTCTTGTACGCGTACGCGGCGATCGTCGGGAGCTTCGCCAGGAGGCGGATCGTCGACAGGTGGCGCTGCTTCTCGTCGAACGGGTTGTGGCTGTCCTGGTAGAACGTGGACAGCGCGCTGACGACCGAGGACAGCATGGCCATCGGGTGGGCGTCGCGGGGGAAGCCGTCGAAGAACCGCTTGACGTCCTCGTGCAGCAGCGTGTGCTGGGTGATCTCGTTCTTGAAGGCGGCCAGCTCGTCGACCTTCGGCAGGTCACCGTTGATCAGCGTGTACGCGACCTCGAGGAACGACGAGCGCTCGGCGAGCTGCTCGATCGGGTAGCCGCGGTAGCGCAGGATGCCCTGCTCACCGTCGAGGTACGTGATGGCGGATTTATAGGCGGCGGTGTTGCCGTATCCGCTGTCCAGCGTCACCAGGCCGGTGTTGGCCCGGAGCTTCCCGATGTCGAAGCCCTTGTCGCCGACGGTGCTGTCGATCACCGGGTAGGTGTACTCGTCATCGCCGTACCGCAGTACTACAGCGTTGTTGGTCTGCTCGCTCACGTCATCCCTCACCGACGTAGTGCCTCTTCTTCGAGGTGCCCTGACTGTCTCCACCCTCCCCCATTCGGCTCAGGAGAGTGCACTCGGGGTCGTCCATTGGACCTACTGGCGGCACTGAGTGCCGCCAACTTACTCATCCTGCCCCCTCGAATGCGGTTCCGGAAGACCTCCGTGATGTTTCCCACCGTTTTGATCGATCATTTTCGCCCGGGGGTCACGCGAAGTCTTCTCCGGAGCCGCCCCGGAGCCGGAAATCCAGCGCCGTACAGCGCCTGCCTGCGGAAACCGTGCGGACGGCCTGACCGATCGCCTTACGGGACCCGACGAGGACGACGAGCTTCCTGGCCCGCGTCACAGCCGTGTAGAGCAGGTTCCGCTGGAGCATCATCCAGGCGCTGCTGGTGACGGGGACGACGACGGCCGGGTACTCGCTGCCCTGGGAGCGGTGGATGGTCAGGGCGTACGCGTGGGCCAGTTCGTCCAGCTCGTCGAAGTCGTAACCGATCTCCTCGTCCTCGTCGGTGCGGACGGTGAGCTTCTGTTCGTCCAGGTCGAGGCCGGTGACGACGCCGACGGTGCCGTTGAAGACGCCGTTCTCGCCCTTGTCGTAGTTGTTGCGGATCTGGGTGACCTTGTCGCCGACCCGGAAGACCCGGCCGCCGAACCGCTTCTCGGGAAGGTCGGGGCGGCCCGGCGTCACGGCCTGCTGGAGCAGCCCGTTCAGGTGGCCGGCGCCGGCGGGGCCCCGGTGCATCGGGGCGAGGACCTGCACATCGCGGCGCGGGTCGAGGCCGAACTTGGCCGGAATGCGGCGGGCCGCCACATCGACGGCGAGCTTGCCCGCCTCCTCCGTCTCGTCCTCCACGAAGAGGAAGAAGTCGCTCATTCCCTCGGTGACGGGCTGTTTTCCGACGTTGATCCGGTGTGCGTTGGTCACGACGCCGGACTGCTGGGCCTGGCGGAAGATCTGGGTGAGCCGGACGGCGGGGACGGGCCCGCCCTCCGCGAGCAGGTCTCTCAGCACCTCCCCCGCGCCCACCGAGGGCAGTTGATCGACGTCGCCCACGAGGAGGAGGTGGGCACCGGGTGCCACCGCCTTCACGAGCTTGTTGGCGAGGAGCAGGTCGAGCATCGACGCCTCGTCCACGACGACCAGATCGGCGTCGAGCGGGCGGTCCCGGTCGTACGCCGCGTCCCCGCCCGGCTTCAGTTCCAGCAGCCGGTGCACGGTGGACGCCTCGGCCCCGGTCAGCTCGGCCAGCCGCTTGGCGGCGCGCCCGGTGGGCGCGGCCAGCACGACCTTGGCCTTCTTCGCCCGCGCCAGCTCGACGATGGACCGCACGGTGAACGACTTCCCGCAGCCGGGCCCACCGGTCAGGACGGCCACCTTGCGGCTGAGCGCGAGCCGTACGGCCTGCTCCTGCTCGGGCGCCAGCGAGGCCCCCGTCCGCGTGGCGAGCCAGGCCAGGGCCTTGTTCCAGTCCACGTCCTGGAAGGCCGGCATCCGGTCCTCGGCGGTGTTCAGCAGCCGCCTGACCTGCCCGGCGAGGGACAGTTCGGCCCGGTGGAAGGGGACCAGATAGACCGCGGTGACCGGCTCGCCGCCCTCGGGGGACGGCACCTTCTCCCGGACGACGCCCTCGGGGTCGGCGGCCAGCTCGGCCAGGCACTCGATGACCAGCCCGGTGTCGACCTGGAGGAGCTTGACGCCGTCCGCGATCAGCCGTTCCTCGGGGAGGTAGCAGTGGCCCTGGTCGGAGGACTGGGACAGGGCGTACTGGAGTCCGGCCTTGACCCGCTCGGGGCTGTCGTGCGGGATGCCGACGGCCTGGGCGATCCGGTCGGCGGTGAGGAAGCCGATGCCCCAGACGTCGGCGGCCAGCCGGTAGGGCTGGTTCTTCACGACGGAGATCGAGGCGTCCTCGTACTTCTTGTAGATACGGACGGCGATGGAGGTGGAGACGCCGACGCCCTGGAGGAAGACCATGACCTCCTTGATCGCCTTCTGCTCCTCCCAGGCGGCCGCGATCATCTTCGTGCGCTTGGGACCGAGTCCGGGGACCTCGACGAGCCGTTTCGGTTCGTTCTCGATGATGTCGAGGGTGTCGACACCGAAGTGGGTGGTGATCCGGTCGGCCATCACCGGCCCGATGCCCTTGATCAGCCCGGAGCCCAGGTAGCGGCGGATGCCCTGGATGGTGGCGGGCAGCACGGTGGTGTAGTTCTCCACGGTGAACTGCTTGCCGTACTGGGAGTGCGAGCCCCAACGGCCCTCCATCCGCAGCGACTCACCGACCTGCGCGCCGAGCAGCGCACCGACCACGGTGAGGAGGTCGCCGGCTCCGCGTCCGGTGTCGACGCGCGCGACCGTGTACCCGTTCTCCTCGTTGGCGTAGGTGATCCGCTCCAGGACCCCTTCGAGGACGGCCATGTTGGACATGGCCCGACGCTACCGGGTGACGCTGACAGCGCGGCCGGCAGACCCCGTAGCGAAGTGCGGAGGCCGAGTACGGTCCGGTCCGACCAGGTGAGAATTCATGCGTACGCTCCCCTCCTCCTGCCCCATGATGACCGCATGCCTCTGACCGACACCCTGGCCCGCGTGGACGCGGACCTCGCCGCCGGGCGGATACCGGTGGCCAGGCAGCGCCTGCGCGGGCTGGTCTCCTCCTATCCGCACGAGCCGGAGCCCCGCCGCCGCCTGGCCGCCGTCTACCGCCTGTACGGCGACGCGGCGGAGGCCGGGCGCTGGACGTACCTGGAGGAGGACCGTTCGCGGGAGGAGACGACGGCTTTCGAGGAGCGGTACGCCAACGCCGTACGCCGGATGCGGGCCTTGGCCTGGCGGGGCACGGAGGCGGACGCGCCGACGCCGTTCGCCGCCGGGCAGTTGGCCGCCGTGAGGGAGAACGCCTCGGACACCCTGGGGCGGCCGGTCACGTGGGACGGCCTGGCGGAGGTGAAGGGGGACGCGCGGGAGAGCGGTCCGCTGACCGACGCCCTGACGGGCATCGGGTGCCTGCTCCTCGCCGGAGTCCTCGTCGGGATCTGGCTCTACGGGCTGGTCTCGCTGTTCCGCTGAGACCGGGAGGCCCGAGAGGGCGCGGGGCATGGGGCATAGCCGCTGAGCGGGCTCCTTTCCCCTCCACGGGAGAGCCGGGGACACCGTGCTAGCGTGACCGGCCGTGCGCGCCGCGGGGCCTGCGGAGTCCGGCCGTCCGGACACATCAACCAGGGGAGTCGACTTGGCACTTCACACAGGACCCGGCCGTTGTACCGGCGTGCTTCTGACGGTGGCTGTGGCGGCTGGAGCCCTCACCGGATGCCAGTCGATCGCCGACGCCGCCTCCGCCTCGGGCTGCGATGACACCGGGAGCCGGGTCGAGAAGCTGGAGTCGTACGGCGTCCTCGGCTCCCGACCTGAAGGAGCCGTCGTTCCCCGGGGCTTCGAGAAGCTGGAGTCCGGCTGCTGGCAGGACAGCGGCGAGGCGCAGCTGTACGCCTCGCGGACCTACGTGCTGCGCGGCGACGGCGCCAGGGCCGAAGTCGCGGCGCACTACCGGACCGTGGCGGAGCAGGAGGGCTGGAAGCTGTCCCACCCCTCGCAGGGGGCATCGGAAGACGGACGGTCCGCCAGCCTCTGCTTCCTCAGGGCCGAGGGCGATCGGGCGACCGCGCTGGACGTCTACTTCCTGACCCAGGAGATCCTGGAGGCGGAGGAACGGAAGCCCGGACCCGAGTTCGACTCCGGATCCGGCTACCGCGTGGAGATCACCGCCGCCGCCGACGGCTCGCCCGCCGACTGCTCGGACTGACGCCGGCTCACCACCGGCCGCTCCGCGCCTCACCGCCGCAGCCGTCACCGGCCTCGCTCTCAGCGAGATTTCCGGCTCCGAGCGGCTCAACCTCACCTGCACACGGCATATCTGATGGCCATTCGGCCGGGGTGAGGCTTTTCCGCGTGGAGGAGGGGTGCGGGAAGGTCAAGAATCGGCAAAAAAAATGACCGCACGTCACACACCCTCAGGTGATCATTTTCTCCGCGATCGTCCCCTCCTTCTCGACCGGATGACTGGGATGTCCCGTAGGCGGTCCGGAGCACCCTCCCGAGGAAGCACTCACTCCGCTTCACATCTCGCTGACACCTGTGTGCGACATGTGAGGATCTCATGTGCATGCGGGGTTCCACCCCGCACCACGTGCGAGGAGTGAGAGTGACAGGCAAGTTCCTGCGGCCAGGAAGAAGACCGAACGCACCGTCCGTTCAACCCTTCCTGCCCTCCGTACAGTTGAGCCGCCTGCGTCCGGTGGCCGCGGCCGTCGCGCTGACGATGGCGTTCGAAGCCACCGTCATCGTCGGAACGGCCAACCTGGCGATGGGCGTCGAGCGTTCGGCCGCCCCTGCCGGCAAGGCCGTCGGCGCGAAGGACCTCGGGTCCCCGACCGCGGGGTCGGTGGCAGCCGCACGCCTGAAGGCGAAGATCCAGAACCGTCGGATCGAAGCGCTGGACGTACGTACCGAGACCTCGACGGTGTACGTGAACCCGAACGGTTCGGTGACCGAGGAGGCATACGCCGGGCCGGTCCGGTTCAAGGACGACCGGGGCAAGTGGCAGGACGTCGACATCTCCTTGCAGCGGCTCGGGGACAGTTCGATCGAGGCCCGCGGACACCCCCACGGGCTGCGCCTGGCCGGCCGGAGCGCGGCCCCCAAGGGGCTGAAGAGCACCGGCAGGAAGACCGCTACGGCCGGCGTCCCCCTGGTGACGCTCGAGGGCCGGACCGGTCAGCGCATCCAGCTGGGCTGGTACGGGGCGCTGCCCGCACCGGAGATCGAGGGCGAGGAGAACACCATCGCCCGGTACCGGGACGCCCTCCCCTCCGCGGACCTCCTGATCGAGTCGACGCGGAGCGGCTACGAGCAGTTCCTGGAGCTGAAGAATCGTTCCGCCGTGGACGCGAGCGGTGCCATCGCCTACAGCCTCACCGCCAAGGGTCTGACCGCGAAGGCGAACCCGGACGGATCGGTCTCCTTCAAGGACGCCAAGGGCAGGCCCGTGGGAACCATGCCCGCGCCCGTGATGTGGGACGCGAGGGTGGACGCGTCGTCCGGTGAGCATGAGCGCACCGCCCCGGTGGCGGTGAGGGTGGTCCAGGACGGCGACACCGTCACCTTGACTCTGACGCCGGACGCGAAGTTCCTGGCCGACCCCTCGACGCGGTTCCCCGTGACGATCGATCCCGCGATCAGCGTAGGGGCCGGCTTCGACACCTTCGTCCAACAGGGCTACACGACCGACCAGTCGGCCTCGACGGACCTCAAGCTCGGCAACAACGGTTCCTCGCAGGTGGCCCGGTCGTTCCTCTCGTTCCCGATGAAGAACATCACGGGCAAGCAGGTCACAGCGGCGAAGCTGAACCTGTTCTCGTACCACTCCTGGTCCTGCACCCCGGCCAGCTGGGAGGTGTGGTCGACCGGATCCGCCGGTACCGGGTCGCGCTGGACCGAGCAACCGGCCTGGACGACGAAGTACGCCACCAGCACCCAGACCAAGGGCTTCTCCAGCGCCTGCAACGACGGCTGGGTGAACGCGGACGTGACCTCGCTGGCGAAGGCGTGGGCGGGGAACGGCAACGGAAGCAACCACCTGGGACTGCGGGCCACGAACGAGAGCGACCCGGCCGGCTGGAAGCGCTTCAACTCCGGCAACGCCGCCTCCAACACCCCTTATCTGTCGGTGACCTACAACTCCGTCCCCGATCTGCCGACCCTCATAGCCCCGGCTGCCGGAGCCGCCACCAACGACACCACCCCGACGCTCTCGGCGAAGTCCCTGGACGGTGACGGCTCGCCGGTCACCCTGAACTACGAGGTGTGGACCTCCACCGGCACCTCCGCCCTGCGCACCGGCAACAGCGCGGCGGGCGCCTCGGGCGCCCAGGCGGACTGGACGCCCACCGCACTGCCGGCCGGCTCCTACAAGTGGCGGGTGCGGGCCACCGACGGCTCCGCCACCAGCGCCTGGTCGACGTTCCGCACCCTGGTCGTGGACACCACGGCCCCTGCCGCGACCACGGTCGCCTCGGGCGACTTCCCCGCCGGACAGTGGTCCGGAACCCCGGACGGCAACGGGGACTTCGGCGGCGACTTCACCCTCGATCCCCCGGCCACGGACGTGACGTCGGTCCAGTGGCAGCTGGACGGCGGGGCGTGGCAGTCGATCGCCACCACCGGCTCGGCAGTGACGGCCGCACCGGTCTTCCGCGCGGGCAAGCACACCCTGGCGGCACGCTCCAGGGACGCCGCCGGCAATGTCTCCGCCACCACCTCGTTCACCTTCTTCGCCGGCTCGGGTGCGGCCCTGCTCTCGCCGGGCCAGGGCGACCGTCCGGCACGGCGGACCGTGCTGTCCGGGCAGGGCAAGACCTCCGACACCGGGGTGCGCTACCAGTACCGGCGCGGCGAGACCGATGCCTGGAAGGACGTCCCGCTCGCGGATGTGCGCCACCGGGCGGACAACACCGCCCTCGCCTCCTGGCCGGCCGCGGTGACCGGTGGCCTTCCCGAGGCGCTGGTGTGGAACATCACCAGCAGCCTCGCCGAGGACGGTCCCATCCACGTCCGTGCGGTCTTCACCGACGGCACCAGCACCGACGCCTCCCCCGCCACCTCGATCACCGTCGACCGGAAGGCGGGCGCAGCGCCCACCCAGGACGTCGGTCCGGGTGCCGTCAACATGCTCACCGGCGACTTCGTGCTGACCGAGACGGACACGTCGGCCTTCGGTCTGACGGCCGGCCGCACGGCTTCCTCGCGCCGGCCCTCCGAGGGCGGACAGCAGGAGGGCCAGGTGGCCATCTTCGGTCCCCAGTGGACCGCGGGCGCTGCCGCGGAGCTCTCCGCCACCGAATCGCTGTACCTGCGCAAGACGTCGAACACCTCGGTCGCGGTGGTGGACATCGACGGCGAGGAGACCGGGTTCACCGCGACGAGCGGAGGCGGCTGGAAGCCCGAGGAGGGCGCCGAGGCCCTCACGCTGACGGGCAGCCTGACGGGCTCCTTCACCCTCAAGGACACCGAGGGAACCGTCTCCCAGTTCACCAAGATCGATACGGCCGCCACGATCTGGCAGCTCTCCCAGAGCAGTCTCCCCACGGACAACTCCACGACCTCTCTGATCTCGGAGAAGGTCGTCGTGGGCAACGCCGTCCTGGCGCGCCCGAAGTACGTGATCGCCCCCACCTCGGCGGTCACCAACGCCACGTGTGCGGCGACCCCTTCCACCAAGGGCTGCCGGATCCTGGAGTACCAGTACGCCACCACGACCACGGCGACCGGGAGCACGACGGGCGACTACGCCGGGCAGGTCGCCCGCATCCGCCTGTGGTCCACCGACCCCGGCGCGGCGAACGCCACGGCCACGGTGGTGTCGAACTACGCGTACGACGCCTCGGGACGCCTGCGCGAGCAGTGGGACCCGCGGGTCTCCCCCGCGCTGAAGACGTACTACACCTACGACGGCGCGGGCCGCGTGATCACCCAGACCCCGCCGGGCGAGCTGCCGTGGACCTTCTCGTACGGCAAGGCCGGCTCCAGCGCGGTCGCCGGCGACGGCATGCTGCTCTCCGTGTCCCGGCCGACCCTGAAGCCGGGCAGCAAGGACGAGACCGACGGCGGCACCTCGGCCACCTCACTGGTCTACGACGTGCCGCTCTCCGGCGACAAGGCGCCCAACCAGCTCTCCCCGGCCGAAGCCAGGACGTGGGGCCAGACGGACGCGCCGACGGACGCCACCGCCGTCTTCCCGGCCGACCAGGTGCCCACCTCGCACAACGGGAACGACCTCGGAGCCGCCGACTACGACAAGGCGACCACCACCTACACCAATGCCTCGGGCCTCCAGGTCAACACGGGCCTGCCCGGCCGCCACCTGACCACCACCCAGTACGACTCCTTCGGCAACGTCGTCCTGGAGCTGGGTGCCACCAACCGCGAACTCGCACTCGGCAACGCCGACTACCAGGTCACCACACAGAGCGAACTCGGCATCCTCGCCGATTCGCCGCCGGAACGTGCCCACAAGCTGGCCACGGTCTCGGAGTTCTCCGCCGACGGCAAGCGGCTGCTGCAGCAGTACGGCCCGCTCCACCTGGTCACCCTGACCCACCAGCTCCAGGGCGACGCCGACAGCCCCACCATCACGGCCGGAACCCAGGTGGCCGCGCGCGAGCACGCCATCACCCGGTACGACGAAGGCCGTCCCACCGATGGATCGGCCCGGGTGGCGGACCAGCCGACCACCACGGCGACCGGAGCGTTCGTCGAGGGCTACCCGAACGACGGTGATGTCCGTACCACCACCACCCGTTACGACTGGGCCAAGGGTCTTCCCACCGCCACGGTCACGGACCCGAACGGGCTCAAGCTGACCCGTTCCTCCGAATTCGACGCCCAGGGCCGCATCGTGAAGAACATGCAGCCCAAGTCCAACGGAGCGGACGCCGGGACGGTGGTTTCCCGTTACTGGGCCGCGGGCGGGACCGGCGACTGCGCCGGGCGCCCTGAATGGGCGGACCTGCTCTGCTCCAGCGGCCCGGCGGGCAAGATCGCCGGTGGCGGCTCGAACCCCGACGAACTGCCCACCAAGACCCTGGAGTACAACCGCCTGGGCCAGGTGGCCAAGGTCACCGAGACCGCCAACGGGGTGACGCGCACCACGGTCACCACCTATGACGCGGCCGGGCGCGGAACGAAGAGCACGATCACGGGAGGGGTCGGCACCGCTGTACCGACGCAGACCATCACCTACGACCCGGCCAACGGGCAGGCCGTCACCGTCTCGGACGGGGCCGGCACCGTGCGCCACGTCACCGACAGGCTGGGCCGTGAGATCTCGTACGACGACGGTGCGGGCAATGTCACGCGCACCGAGTACGACCGCCGTGACCGGGTGACGCGGAAGACCGACTCGGTTCCCTCGGAGACCACCTACAGCTACGACAGTCTGACCGGTCTGCCGACCGGAATGCACGACTCCGCGCTCGGGAGCACGGGCGACGTCACCGCCTTCTACGACTCCGACGGTCGCCTCTACAAGCAGAAGCTGCCGTGGAACATGAGCGTCGAGTACAACCTCGACCCCACGGGGAACGAGACCTCACGCTTCTGGCACTGGGAGTCCGGCTGGACCGTCCAGGGTGAGTCGATCAGTGAGAACATCCACGGCCAGGTCGTCTCCCGCACCACCTACACGGGGGGCGGCGCGTACCAGAGCTACTCCTACGACGCGGCAGGGCGCCTGACCAAGGCCGACGACACCCAGGTCGGTGTCACCACCCATCGCGGCTACGGGTTCGACGCCAACACCAACCGAACGTCCCTGGTGACCACGGTCGACGACGTGGACGGCGGCGCACCCACCGTGACGACGACCGATTCCACGTACGACACAGCCGACAGGCTGATCGCCGCCGGTACGGTCTACGACGCCTTCGGCCGCACCACCGCCCAGCGGAGCGGAGCCCAGAACTCCTACTTCGCCAACGATCTCGTCCGCCAGATCACGGCGGGCTCCGAGCGCACCACCTGGGACCTCGACGCGGCCGGCCGGCTCGCCTCGTTCACGACCGAGAACAAGGACGACAACGGGACCTGGTCGACGGCCTCGACCAAGCGCAACCACTACGGGTCCGACGGAGACAACCCCACGTGGATCAGCGAGGGCGACAGCAGGATCACCCGGAACCTGTCGGACCTGACGGGAGACCTGATCGCCACGACCAGCGCCACCGGTGACGTGGTGCTCCAGCTCACCAACATCCACGGCGACGTGGCCACCCAGATTCCGCTGGTGGACGCCACGACTCCGGTGGTCAACAGCTACGACGAGTACGGCAACCGCCTTCCCGGCACCGACCCGGCCCGGTACGGCTGGATCGGCGCGGAGCGACGCTCCTCGGAGACGCCGAGCACCGCCACGCTGATGGGGGTCCGCCTGTACGACTCGGCCACGGGCCGGTTCCTGTCCACCGACCGTGTCGTGGGAGGCAACGCCAGCTCCTACGACTACTGCTTCGGTGACCCGGTGAACTGCTACGACGTCAGCGGGAACTACGCCATCGGCGGGCTCGTACCGGAAGCCGCGATCTGTGCTCTGTTCTTCCTGTGGTGCGCGGACATGATCTACGTAACCAGCTGGGCGCTCAGCGAGGCCAAGAAGAGGTATTCGAACGGAGCGAAGCAGAACGCCTACCGCCACTGCATCTGGCAGGCGATGCTCACCTGGTCGGTCGGGTCGAACCTGGCCAAGGCCCTGGGCAACGCGCATGAGAGGAACGCCGGCAAATCCGCGGCGGCGAAGCGCGACTCCAAGGCCGACTCCTACAACAACACGGTCGGCAGGAGTGTGGGAAGAAAGATCACTGCCTGGACCTACGGCAAGGCGAAGCAGACCGCCTGCCGGCTCTGCAAGGACAAGGTCAAGAAGCACAAGCTGAAGTCGAACGCCAAGGGGAAGACATGGGTCTGACCCAGCGGCTGTAGCAGTTCGGTGAAAGGTGGGGCGGCGCCGGTGGCGCCGCCCCACCGCGTGTACCGGGGCCGGGGCAACCGGCCAAGCCGGGGGGGTGGTGGAGGTGAGAGTCGACGGGCTGCTGACCGTCGCCCTCTTGGGGATCCGGATCAACGGTCTGGTCCCGCTGTTCGACCGAGGCTGAGGCGCGGACGCAGGTTCTGGCGGAGCGTGTGCCGCCTCCGGTCGGGACTCTCTGCTCTCCGCGACGCGCACGACCTGCCCCGGAGACTCGGGCAGCCGGCCGGCGAGAAATCTGACCCGCTCCCCGGTGGACGCCTCGTCGGCCAGCAGGTCGGCGGCGTGGCCGGGGAGTTCGTCCGCATGTCCAGCTGGATGCTCTCGACGTCGTCGGCCATCCGCGAGACGCGGCCGGTGCCGTCCCCCACGACGCACCGGTGGCGTATGCCGACGGCTTCCGGACGGGCACCGTGATGGACGACCGCGCTGGGTGACGTCCAGCCGCCCGGCCTACGATCTCGCTCTGCGCGATGCGCTGTCGCACCAGTAGTCGGTGGCTCGCGTGCGGGCCGCAGCGGAGGAGCACGAACATGGTCGGCGGTAGGCGGAGCATCGCGGACCCGTCCACTCCCACGGGCTGGTTCGAAGTCCGGCTACAGCGGCGGGGACCAAGGCGAGCGCTTCGACGTCACGGACGGCCACGCCGCCGTCCCCGTCCATGACAGCAAGGCCGCCGCCGGTCCGGCCGTCGTCTTCTCCCCTCCCCTCCTTCGTCGCCGCGGTCAAGGGTGGCGCGTTCCCCGCCCGGTCCGTCTGAAGCGCGGCCCCCCGCCGTCGAGGGCGCGTCCGCTCAGCCCGTGCTCGCGGCGACCTCGCTGCGCAGTTGCGGCAGCCTGTCGTGCAGCACCCCTGGACAGAGCGTGTCGCCGAAGTCCTTGTGACCGTAGATGCGGCTCGGCGCGATGCCGTACTGGTGGCAGGCGTACGCGCACAGCGCCACCAGGACCTCCCACTGGGCGCTCGGTGGCTGAGCGCCGTCGTGGTACGCGCCCTCGTTGGCGATCCCGAGGCCCACGCCGTTCTGGCCCGAGGTGTGCGCGCCCATGACGAAGTCCCGTCCGCCGCGCAGCGTGCCGAGGCTCTGGTGGCGGCCCTCGGTGATCCAGCCGCCCCGGCTGACGAGGAAGTGGTAACCGGTGTCGCTCCACCCGTTCTTGTCCATGTGCAGGTCCTGCACCCAGTGGGCGTGGCGGTGGGCCTGGGCGCGGGAGAGGTCCGAGGTGTTGGCACTGACCGTGTGGTGCACGACGATCATCGTCGGCCGCTTCCCCACCAGCGCGATCGGGCCCTGCGGCGCGCGGGCCTTCCACTGGACCGTGCTGTCGATGTCCGGTTCGACGACGTCGCGGGCGCGGGCGCGGGTGAGGGCGTGGGCCGTACCGGGGAGGGCGGCGGCGGCCAGACCACCGGCCCCGGCGAGCAGAACGTGGCGACGGGACGGAAGGGGGAGCTTCACGGCTGACTCCTGGCGTGGGGGCGGCGGACCCGCTGGGGCGTTCGTCGGCGGGGTGGGGGTGGGGGTGCGGCGCGCGGGTGGTGCGGTGCGGCGGGGTGAGCCGGGGGCGGGCTCACCCGGCCGCCGCGAGAAGGCGCGCCGTTACGCCGTGTTGTTGGCGAGGGCCTGGAGCCGGGTCATGGTGCCGTTGAACTTGTTGCGGTCCACGTCGCCGGAGACTCCGCCGACCCGGCCGGTGGCCGTGTACTGCCAGATCGTCCATGTGGGGAACCCACTGGGGACGTTCGGACTGGCGACGCCCCAATGGGCGATCCAGAGCGGGGACTTGGTGGACATGCCGGTCCAGCTCCCGGTGCAGGTGTTCCACCAGCTGGCCGTGGTGTAGATGACGACGTCCCGCGTGGTGCGGGCCTTGTAGGTGTTGTAGAAGTCGTTGATCCAGGTGCGCATCTGCGTGGTGGAGAGGCCGTAGCACATGGCTCCGTACGGGTTGTGCTCGATGTCCAGCACACCGGGGAGGGTCTTGCCGTCCCTGGACCAGCCACCGCCGTTGCTCGCGAAGTAGCCCGCCTGCGTCGCGCCGTTGGAGATGTCGGGGCGGGCGAAGTGGTACGCGCCCCGGATCAGGCCGGCGTTGTAGGAGCCGGTGTAGTTCGCGCTGAAGCGGCTGTCCTTGAAGCTCGTACCCTCGGTGGCCTTCATGTAGGCGAAGTCGATGCCCGCGGCCTTCACCGACCCCCAGTTGATCGCTCCCTGCCAGTGGGAGACGTCGATGCCCTGGACACCGCTGGTGTCCATCGGCGTCACGCCGCCCGCGGCCGTGGACGCGGGGCCCTGCTCGATACGGGTGCCCGCCCCCATCCACGCCTGCCCCTGCCGGACCGGCTGGTCGGGCGCGGGCGGCGCGGCGGCGGCCGGGCCCGCGCCGGTGAGGATGAGCGCGGCGGCGGCGCCGAGGGCACCGGCTGCGGTCAGGGCCCTCCTGGATCTCTTGAGACGGCGGGACGGAGAACGGTACGCGGACATGGCTGCCTCCGGGCACGTGGATGGGAGAGAGCCATGGCCATCCGATAATCGGATGGCCATGGACATGTCACGAGTAATGCACGGACCGGGAGAGGCGTAAAGAGGCCCTTCGGTCTAGACCTGTGTCGCCAGCCCTCACCTGCGGAAACGCTCCGGAATGGCGAGAATTTTCATTCCTGAAGGCACCCGGCGCACAGCGCGTCGAAGTCGGGCGGTGGGCCGGAGGTGGCCACCCGAGGCCGAGGTGGGGGCCGGCCCCCGGAAGGCACCGGCGCGGAGCTCGGACCGGATCAGACCGACGGCGTCAGCTTCTTCGCCGTACTGCAGTGCTCGGTCCGCTCGTGCCGCCGCAGCCGCACGGCCGTCAGGGCGAACAGCGCCGTGAACGCCGGCAGGAAGACCCCCGCGATCTCGGCCTGCCGGCCGCCCGCGTCCCGGTCCGCCTGGAGGACGAGAACCAGCAGGGAGATGAGCATCCCGCCGAGGTAGACCGGACGGATACGCCGCAACTGCCGTACGGCACGGGGTGCGAGAGCAACACGCTTCGAGGTGGCCATGGGCGCCGGGTACCCCGGAGACGGCAGACCACGCGAACGGACGGGGACCGCCACCGGAGACCGTCCGCCGCGCCCAGAGGCTGCCGCACTACGGGGCTGCCGTACCCCGAGGCCGCCGCACCCCGGGGCCGCCGCGCCCCCGGTCGCCCCGGCCCCGGTCGCCCCGGCCATCCGGTCCCGCTCGCCCCGGCCGCCGTCCGGCCCCTCCGCCCCGCGCGTAATTCGGTGGCCGGTCGCGCGGCCCCCTTGTTACGGTGCTCGCTCCTCGACCGCGGGTCCGACCGCGGGTGACCTGTGGGCGTGAGCCCTGGAAAGCAGTTGATGTATGCCCCGGCCAGTGACTCCGAGCCTCCCTCGTCGCGCCTGTGGCGCCGGGGCGACCGGGCCTGACCGTCCGCGGCCGCCGTACGCGACCGACTGCTGACATCTCACGAGCGGCTGACATCGCGCAGCCGTCCGGCCCCGCTCCCCGCGCGCACGCCTCCGACGCGAGGGTGCTCGGTACTTCCCTGCTGCTTCGTTCCTCATCTTCGGCAAGGAGTATCCGGGTGTCACACGACAACCCCCAGCACCGCTCAGCCATGCCCTCCCCTTCCCCGATGTCCTCCCTGGACACCTTCACCTGCGTCCGCTGCGGACTTACCGTCGCCGCGTACGCGCCCGACGGCAGCCGGCGCAACCACTGCCCGAGCTGCCTGCACTCCCAGCACCTCGTCGACCACGTCGAGGGCGGCCGCTCCGACTGCGAGGGCCGGATGGCCCCGATCTCGATCGCGGTGCTGCGGACCGGCGACTGGATGGTCGTCCACCGCTGCACCCGGTGCGACGAGCTGACCTCGAACCCGGTCTGCGGGGACGACAACCAGCTGATCCTGATGCGGATGGCCGTACGTCCGCTGGCCCAGCCGCCGTTTCCGCTCGAAGCCTTCGGTGACCTGTGAACCGGGCGAGCGGAACCGGAGCCGGTCCCCTCGGCCTCACGGGAGCCGGCGGACGCACCGTGGGCGGGAGGCTCCGATGACGCGGCGCGGACCCCGGCGGTCCTCGGAGCGCCGTCCGCAACGGCCCAAGGACGTGCTGCACGGCCCTGCGGGGGCGCGCGGCGACGCGTTCCGGTGCGTCGGCTGCCGGCTCGACGTGCCGCTCACGGCGCCGGGCACCGCCCACCGGAATCACTGCCCGTCCTGTCTGGTCAGCCTGCACGTGGACGGCAGGGTGCCGGGTGACCGGGCGGCGGGGTGCCGCGGGCGGATGGTGGCGCTGAGCCTGTCCGTGCGGCAGGACGGGGAGTGGATGCTCATCCACCACTGCCTCGCGTGCGGACGGCTCAGCGCCAACCGCATCGCGGGCGACGACAACGCGCTGGCGCTCATCCGGCTGGCGCTGCGGCCGCTCGCGGACGTGGGCGTACCCACGCGGGCGATGCTCGCGCTGTGACGCGGGGGCCGTCCGGTGATCGCCGGGCGGCCCTCGGCGCGGAAGTCCAGGTCCACCGGGGTCGCCGGGCGGCGTCGAGCGCGGAAGCGCGGGTCGCCCGGCGGCTTCGGGGCGGGCGGGGGCGGACAGCGGAATGGGGCCCGGCCTTGCGGCCGGACCCCCCTCGCTTTCCCCTCCCGTCGGGCCTTCCCGTTCCCCCCGGACCCCTCCCCGGAAGTCCCGACGCCCTGTGTGACCCGAGAGGGTACGCAAAGGTTGCAGCCCTTTGCGATCTCTTTACCTTCGGTCCCGGACAGGGCTCTCAACAGGCATGTTGCACATAGCGCTCCGTAACGTCCGCGAGGACCTCCGCCCCGTCGCGGGGCCACAGCGCCTCGTTGAAGATCTCCACCTCGATCGGGCCGTCGAAGCCGGCGGATTCCACCGCGCTCCGGAACGCGCGGAAGTCCACGCTCCCGTCGCCCAGTTGGCCACGGCCCAGCAGAACCCCCGCCGGCAGCGGAGTGATCCAGTCGGCCAACTGGAACGCGTGGATACGGCCGCCCGCCCCCGCGCGGGCGATCTCGGCCAAGGCCCGGTCGTCCCACCAGAGGTGGTAGGTGTCGACGACCACGCCGACCCGCTCGGCCGGGAAGCGCTCCGCGAGGTCCAGGGCCTGACCGAGGGTGGAGACCACGCAGCGGTCGGACGCGTACATCGGGTGCAGGGGCTCGATCGCCAGGCGCACCCCACGCTCGGCGGCGTACGGGGCCAGCTCCGCCAGCGCGTCCGCCACCCGTTCGCGCGCCCCGTGGAGATCGCGGCTGCCGGGCGGGAGGCCGCCGGAGACCAGGACCAGGGTGTCGGTGGACAGGGCCGCGGCCTCGTCGATCGCCGCCCGGTTGTCGTCCAGGGCGCGGGCGCGGTCGGCAGGTTCGAGGGCGGTGAAGAAGCCGCCCCGGCAGAGGCTGGTGACGGTGAGTCCGGCCTCGGACAGGAGCCGCGCCGTGCGCTCGACGCCGTACGCCTGCACGGGGGCGCGCCACAGGCCCACCTTGCCGATGCCCGCCTTGACGCAGCCTTCGACCAGCTCCTCCAACGACCACTGTTTGATGGTTTCCTGATTAATGCTCAGGCGAGCGAGGTCGTGCGTCATCGGGCGCCTCCGTGGACCGCGAGCAGGGCGCGCATACGGTGCGCCGCCAGCCCCGGATCGAGGAACAGGCCGATACCGTCCGCCAGTTCGTACGCCTTCGCCAGGTGCGGCAGCGAGCGCGCCGACTGGAGTCCGCCCACCATCGTGAAGTGGTCCTGGTGACCGGCCAGCCAGGCCAGGAACACCACGCCCGTCTTGTAGAAGCGGGTGGGGTGCCGGAAGAGGTGGCGGGACAGCTCGACCGTGGGGTCCAGCAGGGCCCGGAAGCCCTCGACGTCCCCGGTGTCCAGCACCCGTACCGCGTGCGCGGCCAGCGGGCCCAGTGGGTCGAAGATGCCCAACAGAGCGTGGCTGAAGCCTCGTTCGTCGCCCGCGATCAGCTCGGGGTAGTGGAAGTCGTCACCGGTGTAGCAGCGCACCCCGTCCGGCAGGCGGCGGCGGACGTCGATCTCACGGGCCGCGTCCAGGAGGGAGATCTTGACGCCGTCGACCTTGTCCGGGTGTTCGGCGACGACCTCGATGAAGGTGCCGGTGGCCGCGTCGAGGTCGGCGCTGCCCCAGTAGCCCTCCAGGGCCGGGTCGAACAGGGGGCCCAGCCAGTGCAGGATCACCGGCTCGGACGCCTGGCGCAGGAGGTGGGCGTAGGTGGTGAGGTAGTCCTCGGGGCCCCGGGCGGCGCGGGCGAGGGCGCGCGAGGCCATGAGGATCGGCTGGACGGCGTGCTGTTCGGCCAGCGCCAACTGCTCCTCGTACGCCGCCGTGACCTCGGCGAGGGTGGGCGTACCGCCGTCGGGGAGCTGGTCGGTGCCGACGCCGCAGGCGATCCGGCCCCCCACGGCCCTGGCCTCGGCGGCCGACCGGCGGATCAGTTCGGCCGCGACCGCCCAGTCCAGCCCCATCCCGCGCTGTGCGGTGTCCATGGCCTCCGCGACGCCGAGGCCATGGGCCCACAGGTGGCGGCGGAAGGCGAGCGTGGTCTCCCAGTCGACGGCGGCCGGACCGTCCGGGCCGGTGTCCGCGTACGGGTCCGCGACCACGTGCGCGGCGGAGAAGACCGTGCGGGAGGTGGGCGCCGCCCCCGACGGCAGGTCGAGCGGGGTGGCGCGGGGGGTGTAGGGCCCCTGCGGGAGGTGGATCACGGTCGTCACGGCAGCGGCTCCCCGTCGGTGCGCCGGACGGTCGGGCGGTACGTCACAGGGTCGGCTCCGGGCGGTCGAAGCGGTACGTCACAGGGTCAGCTCCGGGAGGTCGAAGCGGCGGCCCTCGGCGGAGGACTTCAGGCCCAGTTCGGCCAGTTGGACGCCCCGGGCGCCGGCCAGCAGGTCCCGGGCGTACGGCTCGTCCAGGGCCACATGACGCAGGAACAGCTCCCACTGCGCCTTGAAGCCGTTGTCGAACTCCTCGTTGTCCGGGACCTCCTGCCACTGGTCGCGGAAGGGCCCGGTGACCGGGAGGTCCGGGTTCCAGACGGGCTTCGGGGTGGTCGAGCGGTGCTGGACACGGCAGTTGCGCAGACCGGCGACGGCGGAGCCGTGGGTCCCGTCGACCTGGAACTCGACCAGCTCGTCGCGGTTGACCCGTACCGCCCAGGAGGAGTTGATCTGTGCGACGGCCCCGCTCGCCAGCTGGAAGATCCCGTACGCCGCGTCGTCGGCGGTCGCCTCGTACGGCTCGCCCCGCTCGTCCCAGCGGCGCGGCACGTGCGTCCGGACGTGGGCGGTGACGGAGGCGACGGGGCCGAACAGCTCGTGGAGCACGTACTCCCAGTGCGGGAACATGTCGACGACGATCCCGCCGCCGTCCTCCGCGCGGTAGTTCCAGGAGGGGCGCTGGGCCTTCTGCCAGTCACCCTCGAAGACCCAGTAGCCGAACTCCCCGCGCACGGAGAGGACCTCGCCGAAGAACCCGCCGTCGATCAGGCGCTTCAGCTTGCGCAGGCCCGGCAGGAAGATCTTGTCCTGGACGACGCCGTTCTTGACACCGGCGTCGCGAGCGAGCCGGGCCAGGTCGAGCGCCCCCTCCAGGTCCGCGGCGGTCGGCTTCTCGGTGTAGACGTGCTTGCCCGCCGCGACGGCCTTCTTGATCGCCTCCAGGCGGGCCGAGGTGACCTGGGCGTCGAAGTAGATCTCGACCGTGTCGTCCGCCAGGACCGCGTCCAGGTCCGTGGACCACTCGGTCAGACCGTGGCGCCCGGCGATGTCCTCCAGGGCGTGGGACCTGCGGCCGACGAGCACGGGCTCGGGCCACAGCACGTCGCCGCCGCCGAGGTCGAGGCCGCCCTGTTCGCGGATCGCGAGGATCGAGCGGACCAGGTGTTGCCGGTACCCCATGCGCCCCGTGACGCCGTTCATGGCGATGCGCACCGTCCTGCGTGTCACGAACACCCCTCCCGTACCGTCGTAGCAAGCGCTTTCTATCGGAGATGACGCTAGCCTGCCGCAAGCGGCCGGACAAGAGGGGCCGCACGGGATCTCCACGGAGGACAGCGATGACAGTCACCCTGGCGGATGTGGCGGCGCGCGCCCGGGTGTCGCCGGCCACCGTCTCCCGCGTACTGAACGGCAACTACCCGGTGGCGGCCTCGACCCGCGAACGGGTCCTGCGCGCGGTGGACGACCTCGACTACGTGCTCAACGGTCCCGCGAGCTCCCTCGCGGCGGCCACCTCGGACCTGGTCGGCATCCTGGTCAACGACATCGCCGACCCGTTCTTCGGGATCATGGCGGGGGCGGCGCAGACGCAGATCGGCGGCCCCGGAGACGGTTCGGGGCGGGCGGGCGGCGAGAAGCTGGCCGTCATCTGCAACACCGGAGGCTCCCCGGAGCGTGAACTCACCTATCTCACCCTCCTCCAGCGCCAGCGCGCCGCCGCCGTCGTCCTCACCGGGGGCGCGGTCGAGTTCCCGTCGCACCAGGCCGCCATCGCAGCGAAACTGGCGAAGCTCGCGGACGCGGGCACCCGGATCGTCTTCTGCGGGCGGCCCCCGCTGCCCGAGGGGGACGCGCTCGTCGCCGCGCTCGCCTTCGACAACCGGGGTGGCGGACGCCGGCTCACCGAGCACCTGACAGCGCTCGGCCACCGCAGGATCGGCTACGTCGCCGGGCCCCCGGAGCGGACCACCACCCGGCACCGGCTGGAGGGCCACCGGGAGGCGCTGCGCACGGCCGGCATCGCCACCGTTCCGGCGGGCGACAGGGACTCCGGCGAGGAGGACCGGCTCACCGTGCACGGCCCGTACGACCGGCGCTCGGGCTACGAGGCCACCCTCGAACTCCTGCGCAGGGCTCCGGACATCACCGCGATCGTGGCCGCCAACGACACCGTGGCGCTGGGCGCGTGCGCGGCCGTACGGGACCAGGGGATGCGCATCCCGCAGGACATCTCGGTCGCGGGCTTCGACGACCTGCCGTTCTCGGTGGACGCGGTCCCGGCCCTGACGACGGTCCGGCTGCCGCTCTTCGAGGCGGGGGCCCGCGCCGGACGGCTCGCTATGGGCAAGGAGAACCCGCCGCCGGGGGGCATCGCCACCATCGCGGCCGAACTGATGATCCGGGGGTCCACGGCGGCGCCGCGGCGGTGAGCCCGGCCGGGACCGGCGCTCGGGGGCGGGCGGCTCCTGCCAGGGGGCGGACCGTCTCGCCGTTCGAGCCCGCTGCTCCTGGTGCCCGCCGCCGTATCAGCCGGGGCCGGGTGGCCTCCGATGCCGGGGGCCCCATGCGTGGTCACGGCCCGCCACGCCCTGCGGGCCCGCGTTCCTGTCTGCGTACCCGGCTGCCCGCGTGGCCGCCTGCGTACCGGCCTGTCCGCGTGTCCGTCTGCCCACCGGCCTCCCTCCGCGGCCGCCTCCGTACCGGCCTGCGCGTGTGGCCGCCTGCCCGTGGAGAAGAGTGTGCACCCCCTCTGACCTCGGCCATTACCCCGGAGGTAATCGACCTCTGCCCCGGCGGGCGGGCATGTTGATCTCCACGGGCGGCGACGGGCCGCATCGGGCGGGATGAGACGAGGTACGGAATGTTCGCGTGTCGGCGTGGTGTGGTGGGAGCCGTGGTGCTCGCGGTCGTCACGGGGGTGGCGACCTCGGCGACGGCGCTTCCGGGCGGTGAGAGGGCCGCCGCCCGCGGCGACTGCCCGGACGTACGCTCGGAGGTCGAGCTGCTGGAGGGCCGGATCACCCCGAACGTCTGCGCGTTCATGCGGCGTCAGATCACCTTCGGTGAACTGCCGACCGCCACTCCTCCGGCTGTCGGGGACCTGAACCACCCCCGCGTGAGGGCCTACCTCGACATCTTCGACGAGGACGCCACCCTCTGGGAGGCGGGCAGCGCCCCGCAGCGCGGCCGTACCGTGATCGGCACCTCGATCACCGGCTCTCTGCGCCTGGTCCCCGACCTGCGGTACCGGGGCACGAACGTGGTGGCCGACGGAGCCGTCACGATGTTCGGCCAGTGGAACGAGGCCACGCTGAAGGGCCACAAGGTGGCCTACCCGCAGATCGCGCGCAATGTCCTCGGGGACGACGGCAAGTCGCTCCAGGCCCGCCGCTACTACGACCGCTACGTCCTGTTCCGGGACACGGTCCCGGAGTTGGCGCCCGAGGCGCTGTTCGACGGGATCGCGGATTCCGGCCCGGCTCCGTCCCGGGGCCCGGCGCCCGGACGCCTGACGGCCGCGGAGATTCCGGACCGCCTCGCGGCATGGAACGGGGAGGACACGGACGCCCTGCTCGGCCGCATGGGCAACGCGCGGCTGACGGGACCGGGGCTGGACGCTCCGCTGAGGACGGACGCCGGCAAACGGGCCTACCTCCAGCGGTTCTTCGGCACGGCGGACGTCCGGTTCAAGGCCGGCCAAGCCGCCTTCGGCAGGACCACGACCTACATGGAGTGGCACGGCACGGTTTCCGGAGCGAAGGGCAAGGACATCCCGTTCGGGATCGTGGAACGCTTCGGCCCCGACAGTGCGTGGGAGTTGACCTTCGACACCCTCCCGCTGGTCGCCGACCGGGCGGAGATCGACGCGCTCTTCCAGAAGCTGGCTCAGCCCTGATGGTCCTCTCGTGCGTCCGGTGGGCGTGGTGGGCGGACGGCCGGGCCCGTACGGGCGCATGACCAGGGGGGCCGGGGCCAGGTCCTTCCGTCGGGATCACGCCGGGCCGCCGGGCCGCCGCCGTCGGCGGACCTCGCCGGGGTGCCGGCCCGGCCCCGCTGCTCCGGCCCCGCCGCACCGGACCCGTCGCTCCGTCACCCCTGCGCCCCGCCGTCGAGGCTCGCGCGGAGCAGCGCCGCCTCCTCGTCGAGGTGGCACAGGAGGGCTTCGAGGGCGGGGGTGCGGGTGCGGTGGGCGGCCTCGGTGACGCCCACCGTGCGGCCCACCGAGGGGAGTTCGACCGGCAGCGCGGCGAGGTGCTCGTCGCCGCGCAGGACCAGTTCGGGCAGGAGCGCCACCATGTCGGTCTGGAGGAGCAGGGCCCGCATGGTGAGGATGGAGGTGCACTCCACCCGGTCGGCGGGGAGCGCCAGCCCCCGGTCGACGAAGAGGGCGGCCAACTCCTGGCGCAGGGCCGTCTGTTCGACGGGCAGAATCCACGGGTGGGCGAGCGCGTCAGTGAGCGCGAGGGTGCCCCCGGCCGGACCTTCCGCCAGGAGCGGGTGCCCGGCGCGGACGGCGAGCCGGATCGGCTCGCGGTAGAGCATCCGCTGCCGCAGCGCCTCACCGCCGCCGGGGGCGGGCCCCACCCGTCCGACGATGAGGTCGAGTTCGCCGCCGAGCAGGGCCGGGTGGAGGACGTCGGGGGTGCCCTCGCGGACCACGACGGTGAGCCGGGGGCGCTCCCTCTTGAGGCGGGCCACGGCCCGCGGCAGCAGGACGTTGGCCCCGGCGAGCAGGGTGCCCACGGTGACCGTGCCGTCCTGGCCCTGGCGCAGTCCGGTGAGGTGTTCCTTGGCCCGCCGGATCTCGGCGACCACCGCGCGGGCGTGGCCGACGAGCGCCTCGCCGTAGACGGTGGGCCGCATACCGCGCGGAACGCGGACGAAGAGCGGGAGTTCGGCGACGGCCTCCAGTTCGCGCAGGGTGCGGGTGGCGGCGGGCTGGGTGAGGTGGAGGCTCTCCGCCGCCCGGCCGACGCTTCCGTGGTCGTACACCGCGATGAGCAGGGTCAGGTGCCGGAACTTCAGCCGGCCGTCCAGGAGGTCCATCGCCGGGACTCCTTCCGGGGAGGCGGCGGGGCGCCCGGGGCGGGGCCGTGCCGCGGCATACCAGGATCGCTATGGATCTCGTACCGATCGGCATTGGATCGGCATAGCTGGGTGGGCGCACTATACCGGCACGCACCGGGGCGAGTTTCGGACAGCTCCCGGCCCAGCAACGGAGGTCTGCAAGGTGAGTTCGCCCGTGCGGCATTACGTAGGAGGCGGGTTCGACGCGTCCGGCGTGCCGTTCCCGCTCGTCGATCCGGTCACCGGCCGCACCGTCGGCGCGGTGCCGGAGGCGTCGCGGGAGCTGGTCGACCGGGCCGTGGGCGCGGCCCGCGCGGCGCTGCGCGGGCCGTGGGCCGCGTGGAGTCCGGCGGAGCGGTCGCGGCTGCTGCACCGGATCGCCGACGGGATCGAGGCGCGCTTCGAGGAGTTCCGCGCCGCCGAGTGCGCCGACACCGGCAAGCCCCGCGAGCTGGCCTCGGCGGTCGACATCCCGCGCGCGGTGGCCAATTTTCGCTCCTATGCGGAGCTGCTGGCCGGGCGGAGCGAGCGGTCCTGGCACACCCCGACGCCCGACGGCCGGGGCGCTCTGAACTACACGGTGCGCAAGCCGCTCGGCGTCGTCGCGGTGGTGTCGCCGTGGAACCTGCCGCTGCTGCTGCTCACCTGGAAGGTCGCCCCGGCCCTCGCCACCGGCAACACGGTCGTCGCCAAGCCGTCCGAGCTGACCCCCGGAACGGCCTGTCTGCTGGCCGAGGTGATGGATGAGGCGGGCGTTCCCGCGGGCGTCTTCAACCTCGTGCACGGGCGGGGCCCGGACGCGGCCGGCCAGTGGCTGACCGAGCACCCCGGTGTGGACGCCGTCGCCTTCACCGGGGCGTCCCGCACCGGTACGGAGATCATGCGGGCGGCGGCGGCCCGGCTGGCGCCGGTCTCCTTCGAACTGGGCGGCAAGAACGCGGGCCTGGTCTTCGCGGACGCCGACCTGGAGGAGGCGGTGGCGGGCACCCTGCGGTCCGCCTTCACCCACAGCGGTCAGGTCTGCCTGTGCACCGAGCGGGTGTACGTGGAGCGGCCGGTGTACGACGCGTTCGCGGCGGCGCTGGCCGCCGGGGCGAAGGAGCTGTCCGGCTACGGGCCGATGGTGTCGGCCGCCCACCGCGACAAGGTCCTGGGCCACCTGGAGCGGGCCGCCGCCGACGGCGGCGAGGTGCTGGCGGGCGGCGGGGTGCCGCGCTTCGGGGACGAGCGGGACAGCGGCTTCTGGGTGGAGCCCACCGTGCTGACCGGGCTGCCGGAGGACCATCCGGCGGTCCGGGACGAGATCTTCGGCCCGGTCGTGCACCTGGCGCCGTTCGACACCGAGGAGGAGGCGCTGGCGCTCGCCAACGCGGGGCCGTACGGGCTGGCCGCCACCGTGTGGACCGGTGACGTGCGCCGCGCCCACCGGGTCGCCCCGGCCCTCGACGTGGGCATCGCCTGGGTCAACACCTGGAACCTGCGCGACCTGCGCACCCCGTTCGGCGGGGTGAAGGCGTCCGGCATCGGGCGCGAGGGCGGCGACCACTCCCTGGACTTCTTCTCGGAGCCGATGAACGTGTGCGTAAAGCTGTGACGACGACCCGGAACGACCCGGCGGTGCGCGACGCCGCCGAACGCCTGGACCGGGCGCGCCGCACCGGGGTGCCCTGCGCCCCCGTCCGGGACCTGCTGCCGGCCGGCGACCTGGACGCCGCCTACGCCGTGCAGTCGCTGCTGACCGGGCGCCGGCTGGCCGAGGGGCGCCGGATCACCGGCTGGAAGGTCGGCCTGACCTCGCCCGCCGTGCATCGGCAACTGGGCGTGGACACCCCGGACTTCGGGGCCCTGTTCGACGACACCGCCGTGCCGGACGGCGCGGAGCTGCCGTGGGGGGCGGTGCTCCAGCCGAAGGCCGAGGCCGAGGTGGCGCTGGTCCTGGAGCACGACCTGCCGCACGAGCGGCACACGGTGGCCGACGTGATCCGGGCGACCGCCTTCGCGCTGTCCGCCGTCGAGGTGGTCGGCAGCCGCATCCGCGACTGGGACATCACGGCCGTGGACACGGTCGCCGACAACGCCTCCGGCGGGGCGTACGTGCTCGGCACCCGCCCGGTGCCGCTGCGGGACCTGGACCTGCGGACCGCGGGGATGGTGCTGGAGCGGCGCGGCGAGCCCGTCTCCACCGGCGCGGGCGTCGCCTGCCTCGGCCATCCCCTGCACGCCGCCGTCTGGCTGGCGGACACGCTCGTCCGGCTGGGCACGCCGCTGCGGGCCGGGGACACGGTGCTCACCGGGGCGCTCGGGCCGATGGCGGCGGTGGCGCCGGGCGACGTGCTGGAGGCCCGTATCGACGGGCTCGGTTCGGTGCGCGCGGCCTTCGGGCCCGCCGCCGCGGAAGGAGACCCCCGATGACCCCGGCGGACCCGATGACCCCGGCAGACCCCACGACGGCAGCAGACCCGACGACGACGGCGGTGGACCCGGTCGCCCTGGCGGAGGCGCTGGACGCGGCCGCCCTGGCGGCGCGCCCGCTGCCCGGCGGCGGCAGCGGCCTCACCACCACCACTCAGGCGTACGCCGTGCAGGAGGCGCTGCTGGCGCGGCGGTTCGCCCGCGGCGAGCGGCCCACCGGGGTGAAGCTGGGCTTCACCAGCGCCGCCAAGATGCGGCAGATGGGCGTCTCCGACCTGATCCACGGGCGGCTGACGGACCGGATGGAGATCCCGGACGGGGGGCGCTGCGACGTCTCCGGCCTGATCCACCCCCGGATCGAGCCCGAGATCGCCTTCCTGCTCGGCGCGGTCCTCGCGCCGGGCGGCGATCCGGCGGCGGCGGTCGCGGCGGTGGCCCCGGCCCTGGAGGTCATCGACTCCCGCTACGACGGCTTCCGCTTCTCGCTGCCCGAGGTGATCGCGGACAACACCTCCGCCGCCGGGTACGCGCTCGGCCCGTGGACCCCTGCGGCCGCCCTGGGCGGACTGCGGTCCCTGGCCAATCTGGGCGTGGTGCTGGAGGTGGACGGCCGCCCGGCCGAGACCGGTTCGACGGCCGCGATCCTCGGCGACCCGCTGCGCGCGCTGGCCGCCGCCGCCCGGCTGGCCGGCCCGCTCGCCGCGGGGACGGTCGTCCTCGCCGGGGCGGCGACCGCCGCCGTACCGCTGCCGCCGGGGACGCACGTGCGGGCCACCGTGGCCCGGCTCGGTTCCGTCGGCCTCACCACCGGGGAGGCGGCGTGATCGTCCCCGGCGCGGCCCCGCCGCGCGGCCGCTTCCCGCACCTGCGGCGCGCGGGCGACCTGGTCTTCGTCTCCGGTACGAGCTCCCACCGCCCGGACGGCGGCTTCACCGGGGCGAGCGCCGACCCGATGGGCGTCACCGACCTCGACATCCGGGCCCAGACCCGGGCGGTCCTCGACAACATCGCGGCCATCCTGGCCGCCGCCGGCGGCGGTCTGGACGACCTCGTGTCGGTGACCGCCTACCTGGTCAGCATGAACGACTTCGGCGGCTACAACGAGGTCTACGCCGAGTACTTCGACGAGTCCGGGCCGGCCCGGACCACCGTCGCCGTCCACCAGCTCCCCCACCCCCACCTGCTGATCGAGATCAGCGCCGTGGCCCACCTCCCCCAGCACCCGAACGAGGAACAGCACCGATGACGATGAGACCGTTCAACCTCCAGGCGTGGATCGAAGAGCACCGCCACCTGCTGAAGCCGCCGGTCGGCAACGTGCAGATCTGGCAGGACGCCGACCTGATGGTGACGGTCGTCGGCGGCCCCAACCGCCGCACCGACTTCCACGACGACCCCATCGAGGAGTTCTTCTACCAGCTCAAGGGCGACATGGTGCTCCGCGTCATGGAGGAGGAGGGCCGGCCGCCGCGCGACATCCACATCCGCGAGGGCGACGTCTTCCTCGCCCCGGCGCACCTGCGGCACTCCCCGCAGCGGCCGGAGGAGGACAGCATCGGCCTGGTCGTCGAGTTCGCCCGGCCGCAGGGCCACCTCGACGCCTTCGAGTGGTACTGCGTCGCGTGCCACCACCTGGTGCACCGCAGCGAGGTGCAGCTCACCTCGATCGTCGACGACCTGCCGCCGGTCTTCTCCGCCTTCTACGCCGATGAGGCCGCCCGCACCTGCGGGCACTGCGGCGCCCTCCACCCGGGCAAGGACTGGCCCGAGGAGCTGCGGCCCCGCACCCGGCGCGACGAGGCGGGCGGCGCATGACCGTCGTCGACGTCCACGCGCACGTCTTCCCCGAGATCGGCCGCGCCGAGTCGCACCGGATCACCGGCTCCGAGGACGGCCCGTGGCTGCGCACCACGGACGGCCCCGACGCCGGGATGATGATGGCCGGGGCCGCCGAGTACCGCCCGGTGCGCCGCACCCTGTGGGACCCGGCCACCCGCGTCGCCGACCTCGACCGGCTCGGCGTGGACGTGCAGGTGCTGTCCAGCACGCCGCTGCTGTTCGGCTACGGCCTGGAGACGGCGCGGGCCGCCGACTGGTGCCGGACCGTCAACGGGCACCTGCTGCGGTACGCCGCGCACGCCCCCGGCCGGCTGGCCCCGCTGTGCCAGGTGCCGCTCCAGGACACCGAGGCGGCCTGCGCGCTGGTCACCGAGGCGATGCGGGAGGGCTTCCACGGCGTCCACATCGGCAACCACCTCGGCGACCGCGACCTCGACGACGGCGCCCTCCTCGAATTCCTCGCGCACTGCGCGCACGAGGACGCGGCCGTCCTGGTCCACCCGTGGGACCTGCCCGCCGGGCCGCGCCACTCCCGCTACATGCTGGCCTGGCTGGCGGGGATGGCGGGCGAGACGCACCTGACGATCCTGTCGCTGATCCTCTCCGGCGCCTTCGAGCGGCTCCCGGCGTCGCTGCGGCTGCTGTTCGCGCACGGCGGCGGCAGCTTCCCGTACCTGCTGGGCCGGGCGGAGAACGCCTGGCACCGGCGGGACATCGTGCGCGCCGACAGCCCGCACCCGCCGTCGTACTACACCGAGCGCTTCGCCGTGGACTCGGCCGTCTTCGACTCCGGGGCGCTGCGGCTCCTGGTGGACGTGATGGGCGCGGAGCGGGTGCTGCTCGGCTCCGACCACCCGTTCCCGCTGGGCGAGGAGTCCATCGGCCGGCTGGTGCGGGAGAGCGGCCTGGCCCCCGCCGAGCGGGACGCGGTCCTCGGCGGCAACGCCGTCCGCTTCTTCGGACTGACCCCCCTGCTGAAGGAGGCCGTGCGGTGAAGGCCGCCGTCATCGGATCGGGCAACATCGGCACCGATCTCCTCATCAAGATGATCCGCGGACCGGGGCTCGTGACCGCCGCCGCGATGATCGGCATCGACCCGGACTCGGACGGGCTCGCGCGGGCCCGCCGGCTCGGCGTGCCGACCAGCTCCGACGGCGTCGCCGGGCTGATCGCCCTGGACGGTTTCGACGGGATCGACGTCGTCCTCGACGCCACCTCGGCCGCCGCCCACCACCGCAACGCCGCCGCGCTCGCCCCGTACGGGAAGACGCTGATCGACCTCACCCCGGCGGCCGTCGGCCCCTATGTCGTCCCGTCCGTCAACCTCGACGAGCACCTGGACGCGCCCAACCTGAACATGGTCACCTGCGGCGGGCAGGCCACCGTGCCGGTCGTCGCCGCCGTCTCCGCCGTCACCCCCGTGCACTACGCGGAGATCGTCGCCTCGATCGCCTCCCGGTCCGCCGGGCCGGGCACCCGCGCCAACATCGATGAGTTCACCGAGACGACCTCCCTCGCCCTGGAGCGGGTCGGCGGCGCGGCGCGGGGCAAGGCGATCATCATCCTCAACCCGGCCGAACCGGCGCTGCTCATGCGGGACACCGTGCACTGCCTCGTCGACGACGCCGACGCCGGCCGGATCGCCGCGTCGGTGCGCGCGAAGGCCGCCGAGGTCGCCGCGTACGTCCCCGGCTACCGGCTCAAGCAGGAGCCGCAGTTCCGGACACTCGCCGCCGACGACCCGCTGGTCCGGCTCGGCGGCGGGGCCCGGCTGCTCGTCTCCGTCTACCTGGAGGTCGAGGGCGCCGCCCACTACCTCCCCTCCTACGCCGGGAACCTCGACATCATGACCGCCGCCGCGCTGCGTACCGCCGAGCGCCTGGCCGAACGGAGCACGGGCCGATGACCCGCGTCTACGTCCAGGACGTCACCCTGCGGGACGGCATGCACGCCGTCTCCCACCGCTACACCCTCGACCAGGTACGGGCGATCGCGGCCGCCCTGGAAGCGGCCGGCGTGGACGCCGTGGAGGTCGCCCACGGCGACGGCCTCTCCGGCTCCTCCGTCACCTACGGCCCCGGCGCCCACACCGACTGGGAGTGGCTGGAGGCGGCGGCCGGGGTCCTCGACCGGGCCCGGCTCACCACGCTGCTGCTGCCCGGCATCGGCACCGCCGCCGACCTGCGCCGCGCCCACGCGCTCGGCGTCACCTCGGTCCGCGTCGCCACCCACTGCACCGAGGCGGACGTGTCCGCCCAGCACATCGCGCTCGCCCGCGACCTGGGCATGGACGTCTCCGGCTTCCTGATGATGTCCCACCTGGCGCCGCCCGCCGAACTGGCCGCGCAGGCACGGCTGATGGAGTCGTACGGCGCGCACTGCGTGTACGTCACCGACTCCGGCGGGCGGCTGACGATGGACTGCGTGCGGGACCGGGTCCGCGCCTACCGGGACGTCCTCGACCCGGCCACCGAGATCGGCGTCCACGCCCACCACAACCTCGGCCTCGGCGTCGCCAACAGCATCGTCGCGGTGGAGGCGGGCGCCCACCGCGTCGACGCCTCCCTCGCCGGGCAGGGCGCGGGCGCGGGCAACGCCCCGCTGGAACCGGTGGTCGCGGTGTTCGACCTGATGGGCTGGGAGCACGGCTGCGACCTCTTCCCCCTGACGGACGCGGCCGAGGAGCTGGTCCGGCCGACGCAGGACCGGCCCGTGCGGGTCGACCGGGAGACCCTCACGCTCGGCTACGCCGGGGTGTACTCCAGCTTCCTGCGGCACGCGGAGGCGACGGCCGCCCGGCACGGGCTCGACACCCGTGACCTGCTCGTCGAGGCGGGCCGGCGGCGGCTGGTCGGCGGGCAGGAGGACCTGCTCACGGACATCGCCCTGGACCTCACCCGTACCGGCGCTGCCGCCTCTCCCACCCCCGACCACGGAGCCCCCGCATGCTGACCGACCCCACCGGCCTCACCGGCCTCACCACCCGCGCCGAGGCACTGGACGCCGCCGACCCGCTCGCCGCCGTCCGGGACCGCTTCCTCCTCCCCGACGGGGTCGTCTACCTCGACGGCAACTCCCTCGGTGCCCTGCCCGCCGCCGTCCCGGCGGCCGTCGAGGACGCCGTGCACCGCCAGTGGGGCACCGACCTGATCCGCTCCTGGAACGCCAACGGCTGGTGGGAGGCGCCGGTGCGGACCGGCGACGCGATCGGCCGGCTGGTCGGCGCGGCCCCGGGCCAGGTCGTCGCCGGGGACTCGACCAGCGTCCAGCTCTTCAACACCCTGCTCGCCGCCGCCCGGCTGCGCCCCGGCCGCCGGCTGCTGCTGACCGACCCGGACCACTTCCCCACCGACCAGTACATCGCCGACTCGGTGGGCCGGCTGCTCGGCCTCGACGTCCGCCGGGTGCCGGCGCGGGACGCCGCCGCCGTGCTGGCCGCCGAGGCGGGGAACGTCGCCGTCGCCGCGTACGCGCCGGTCGACTACCGCACCGGCGAGCTGTACGACATGGCCGCGCTCACCACCGCGGCGCACGCCGCCGGGGCCCTGATGCACTGGGACCTGTGCCACGCGGCGGGCGCCCTGCCGGTCGGACTCGACGCGATCGAGGCGGACTTCGCGGTCGGCTGCGGCTACAAGTACCTGTCGGGCGGGCCGGGGGCTCCGGCGTTCGCGTACGTCGCCCACCGCCACCAGGAGGGCTTCGACCATCCGCTGACCGGCTGGCACGGGCACGCCGAGCCGTTCGCGATGGCGGGGACGTACACCCCGGCGGCGGACATCACCCGGGCCCGGATCGGCACCCCGGCGCTGCTCTCCCTGGTCGCCCTGGAGGCCGCGCTCTCCGCCTTCGACGGGGTGGAGATGGCCGCCGTGCGGACGAAGAGCCTGTCCCTGACCGGCTTCTTCCAGGAGTGCGCCGACCTCCTCCTCGACGGGCTCGGCTTCACCCCGGCCACCCCGCGCGAACCGGAGCGCCGGGGCAGCCAGGTCGCGCTGCGGCACCCGGAGGCGTACCCGCTGGTCGCGGCGCTCACCGCCCGCGGCGTGATCGGCGACATGCGCGCCCCCGACCTGCTCCGCTTCGGCTTCAACTCCCTGTACGTGACGCACGCCGACGTGCTGCGCGCGGTGGTCGAGCTGCGCGACATCGCTGCCTCCGGGGCCCACCTCGCCCCCGCGTTCCAGCAGCGCCCCACCGTCACCTGAGCCCTCCTCCCCCACCCGGGCCCTCCCCGTCCGCCCTCCTTCCCTTCCCGTCCCCGCCTCCCTTCCTACCCCCGCCCCGCCCCGCCCCGAAAGGACCGTCCGATGCGCTTCACCCGCAGGAACACGGCTCTCGCCACCGTCGCCGCGGCCGCCGTCACCGCCGGCCTGCTCGTCCCCGGCGCGTCCGGCGCGGACACCGCGACCGCCGCCACCTCCGACCCGAACGTGCGCGCCGTCTGCGCCGACCGCCGCCCCGGGCCGGCCGATCCGGGCGCGTACGGCATGCAGCTCGACGGCACGTTCCGGCACCCCGCCCTCACCCCCGTCGACGAGGAGTCCGAGCACCCCTTCCCGGGGCGCAACGCCGCGTACGACACCCGCTCGTACATCAAGAACATGAAGGTCGAAGCGGCGTACGAGGGCGCCGACTTCACCCCCGACTACTTCCACACCTGGCAGAACGTCGTCGATTTCGACGGCCGCCGCTACCTCTTCCAGTACGACCGCTCCGAGGGCCGCGTCTACGACATCACCGATGTGCGGAAGGTGAAGGTCGTCGAGCGGATGAGCCGCGAGGACGTCGGCGGCGACGAGACGCGGGCCAACGGCGACTGGGCGGCGCACGACTACTGGGGCGCCGCCACCGCCCAGTGGAACAAGAAGCTGAACGCCTACGTCATGGTGCAGAGCTTCGAGAGCAGGCGGCAGATCTCCGAACTCTCCGACCACCCGCCGCTCGACAAGTACAACAACCCCGACGGCGTACGGAAGCTGCGGGAGAAGCCCGGGCTCAAGGGCTTCAAGGTGTACCGCCTCGACGGCCCGCGCAAGAAGGACTGGAAGCTCCTCTCGACCGTCTCCACCGACTCCACCCTGGCCGATCCGCTGCGCAGCGACCCGGCCACCGCACAGCAGGGCTCCGGCTCGATCGACGTGCCGTACTGGACGGGCGAGAAGTACATGTTCATCGCCACCGCGCCCGACGACACCTACTCCGGCACCGAGTACCCCACCAACCTCCACTCGGCCGGCTACCAGTCCTGGGACATGTCCGACCCGGCGCACCCCGGGCTGCTGGACACCTGGCACCTGCCGGGCCAGCGCACCGGCGAGGACGCGGCCTACCGGCAGAACCCGCGCTGCGGCAACCGCACCAGCTGGATGGGCGCCCGGATGCCGCTCTTCCTCCCCAAGCCCGTGGAGAAGGGCGGGCGTTACGCCTTCGCCGCGATGGGCGGCTACGGCCTGACCGTCCTCGACGTCTCCGACCCGTCGAACCTGCGGACCGTGAGCCACCTCGACCTCCCGGCGTCGGTCTCGGGCACCGAGGGCGACAACATCGACGTCTCCCAGTACGAGAAGACCGGAATGATCTACTACTCCGGCTACCCGCTCACCGAGGACTGCTACGAGCCCTACAAGGACGTCTACCAGATCGACGCCAAGGACCCGGAGAACCCCCGCGTCGTCGGCGTCCTCCCCCGCCCGGTACCGCCCAAGCAGGCAGGTATCACGGACTACTGCCAGCGGCGCGGCAGCTTCGGCCCCAAGCGGACCGGCTACTACACCAATCCGGGCAAGCACGACGCCGGCATCCTCGGCTACGGCTTCTACAACGCGGGCGTGCAGTTCTTCGACGTCTCGGACCCGGCCGACCCGGAGGTCTCCGCGTACTTCGTGCCGAAGGCGTACGGCCGCGACACGGCCGAGTACGCGTACGGCAACCAGACCCACGGGGTCTACGTGGAGTGGGACCGGAACATCGCCTGGGCCCTGACCAACCACGGCATCTACGCCCTGTCGTCGAAGGTCCTGGGCAAGCCCGACCTCGACGCCCCCGCCAAGCCGTTCCGCACCAGCGAGTTCTGACCCTCCCCCGTCGCCCACCCCCGTGCAGAAGGGTCCCACCGCCATGGCCTCACCCAGCGATTCCGCACCTCCCGCCCCGGCCACCGCCGACGGCGCCAGACCCGCGCCCGACACCGCTGCCGGACCCGCTCCCGGCTCCGGCTCCGGCTCCGGCACGGGGCTGGTCCGCTCGCTCACCCACCGGCAGACCACCATGATCGGGCTGGGCTCCGCGCTCGGCACCGGCCTCTTCCTCGGCTCCGGTTCGGCGATGTCCGTCGCCGGGGCCCGCCGTGATCGTCTCGTACGTGATCGGGGCGGTCCTGGTAGCGATCATCGCCGTGCTGCTCGGCGAGATGTCCGCCGCCCACCCCGTCCAGGGCTCGTTCGGCACCATCGCCGGCCGCTACCTGAGCCCCTGGGCCGGCTTCCTCAGCAGCTGGCTGTACTGGTTCAGCGCCGTCGTCGTCATCGGAACCGAGGTCGTCGCCTCCGCGCTCTACATCCGCTGGTGGTGGCCGGCGGTTCCGATGTCGGTGGCGATCCTCGCCGTCGCGGCGATCGTCCTCGCGGTCAACGTGATCAGCGTGAAATCCTTCGGCACCACCGAGTTCTGGCTCTCCACCGTCAAGGTGACGGCCCTGTGCGCCTTCATCCTCTGCGCGGCCCTGCTGGTCCTCTTCGGGCTGCCGGACACCGAGGCCACCGGCTTCGCGCACCTCACCGACGACGGCGGCTTCCTCCCGCACGGCCTGAGCTCGATCTGGCTGGCCATGTCCGTGGTCATGTTCGCGTACGCCGGCTTCGAGGTCGTCGCCATCGCCTCCGCCGAGGCCGCCGACCCGCAGCGCACCATACGCACCGCGATGCGCCAACTGGCCTGGCGTCTCAGCTTCTTCTACCTGCTCTCCATCACCCTGGTACTGGCCCTGATCCCCTGGCGACGGATGGCGGACGGCGACGGCAGCGTCGAGGCGAGCCCCTTCGTCCGGGTCTTCTCCGAGATCGGCGTGCCCGCCGCCGCGACCGTCACCAACGCCGTCGTGCTGATCGCCGCCATGTCCGCCGCCAACGCCCACCTGTACGGCGCCTCCCGGCTGCTCCACTCCCTCGGCGACGACGGCCTCGCGCCGAGGGCCCTGGCCCGGCTCAACCGCCGGGGCGTCCCGGCGGTCGCGATCGCCGCGTCCACCCTCGGCATCGCGGCGGCGGCCCTGCTCGCCTTCTACGACGTCAGCGGCCTCTTCGGCGTCATGATGTCGATCGCGATCTTCGCGGTGATGCTGGTGTGGCTGCTGATCCTGGCCTCGTACCTCGCCTTCCGGCGCCACCGCGCCGCGCGCCCCGAGGAGTTCACCGGATTCTCCGTCCGGGGCGGCGACAAGCTCGCGGTCGTCGCGGGGCTCGGCGTCCTCGCGGTCGCCGCGACGGCGGTGAAGGTGCCCGACATGCGGCAGGCGGCCGTCATCGGCATCGCCTTCACCCTCGCCCTCCTCGCCTGCTACGCCCTGACGGCACGGCGGCGGCGCCCCTCCTAGGCTCCGGCGTCGCACCGCCGTCCCCGCCCGGCGGACGGCGGTGTGCGGGCAGACCCCACCTCAGACCGGGCACCCGCCCGGGGTGTGCGCCACGGGCCGGACCCCCGGTCCGGGTCCGCGCCCCGGCCGGGGCGCCTCCGCGGGGCCGGGGGGCGAAAGATGGGGGCGACACCCCCATGCGCCCGTGCCCTCTCCCCCGCCACGATGGACGCGGGCCGCCGACCGGGCGGCCGGGGATCGGGGAGGTGCTGAGCGGTGGCGGAGAAGGACCTGATCGACAGAGGTACGAGCCGTCGCCCCGCCCACGCTTCCGACGCGGCGCCGTCCGCCGCTTCCGACGCGGCCCGGCCCGCCCGGCCTTCCCCCTCCGCCTCCTCCCCCTTCGGGGGTACGGCCTTCGGGGGTACGGCCGGAGCGCCGTGGTGGCTGCCCGGCGTCGTCGGAGGCCGGTCCTCCGGTGAACCCGCCTGGGCGGTCTTCACCCGCGAGGCCGTCGCCGCCGCGCCGCGCGACGTGGTGGTCGCCGACCGTGCCTACCCCGGACTGAGCGGCTTCGGCCCGATCGTCGCCCCGTTCGTCGAGGCGGCCGCCGAACGGCTCCGGGCCGCACTCGCCACTGCCGGGCCGCTGACGACGGGGGCCGTGACGGCCGGGTCCCTGACCACCGGGTCCCCGACGACCGGGGCTCCGGTGACCGGGGCGGCCGCGCACGAAACGCCCGCGCTCGGGGCCCCCTCGGACGAT